>CALWJF010000072.1 GCA_944380935.1 uncultured Clostridia bacterium | reverse complement strand
GATCTGGCAATCCTGTTCAATTTCGCCGTTGAATGGAATGAAGCTTCGAATTCGATTCTTGTCAATCCGCTCTATGCATATTATGAATAAAGGGTTTGATAAACTTTATGGATCGACGCATTTTGCTGGACCGGCTGGCCTATGATGAAGAAGACCGGCTGGCGCTGGCGCAATTCCTCGATAAATCCGCGCAATGCCAACGCAGCAATTTCCCCTGTGCAACCGCATTTCTAAACCCTCGTCAACAGACTTTGGCCGAATCCCTTGCCCGTCAGAGCGCTTGCTGTCCCTATGTTTTTTTCGGCGCATATCCGCAAGCAGAACGCTGCATCGCAGTTTTTCTTCCAGACTGGGCGGAGCCGGAACAGGCCGGGGAATACGCCCCGCTTCAGGCGTTGCGCGCTACTTGGCCGGCGCAGACAAATGCTGTGCTGACGCATCGGGATTTTCTTGGGGCACTGATGGCCTGCGGTATCCGCCGGGATGCTGTCGGCGATATCCTGATACAGCCGGAATCTTGTGATTTTATCGTACTGGAGACAGTGGCAAAATTTCTATTGGATAATTTCCGCAACGCCGGCAGGACAAGCATTCAGACTGCCCGCATCGCATTAGAGGAAATTACACCTGCACAGCCGAAAATCCGTTTAATCCGGGACACGGTTGCCTCGCTGCGCTTAGATGCGGTCGCTGCTTCGGGATTTTCCCTGTCACGGGAAAAAGCGCGGGAGCTGATCCGGACCGGGCATGCAGTTGTCAATAATCTGCCCTGTGAAAAGCCGGACCGGAGCGTCGGCGAAGGCGATGTTATTTCTGCGCGCGGGTTTGGGAAGTTCCGTATTGCCGCGGCTGGAAATCTGTCCCGCAAAGGCCGAATCTGGGTAGAAATCGAACGCTATGAATAAACGGTCTTTCATAGCCCTGTAAATAATCTATTTATATTGTAATAAAATACCGCAAAGCCATTCAGACAGTTTTTATTCATGCCATAAGCTGCATGGAAAAGACGCATACAGTCTCAAAACAAACTGGAAAGATCTAATTCATACACTTGACAAGCAGCCTGTCAACGCATTTAAGAAAACGGTTCCGATTATCTATTGTTAATTTTATCGCGCATATTGCAGCAATTTGTTCAACAACTTGGTCAATAGTCAAAGTGTCTGTGAAAATTTTATATTCGGTTATTTCTTCGTCAAACGATTGGATGCATCTGTCTATCTGCTGCGCCGCCCATGACCGCTTTCCTTCCAGCCTGGAAGCAAGCCGCCGCAAAAGCGTTTCCTTCTTTGCATATAAAATAAAATGTCTTACCTCATAGTTTTTTGATAAAGCACCAACTGTCTCATCATAGTATTTCCGATTTGTTATTGTCATCGGGACAATAACAGGACCCGAAGCGTGCTGTGCTATATAATCCAACATATCATAATTAAACTTACGCCATAAAGGATAGTCCTGAAAATCGCTTTTGCGCATCGGCAGCGGGATATTGTTCCGAATAAACGATCCCGCATGTTCCGGATCGTAGACATAAGAATTGGGAATCCTGCGCTGTAATGCATACGCTGTTTGTGTTTTCCCTGAACCAAAAGCGCCATTTATCCAAATAATCATGGTTTCACCCCGCAGAACTTTGTAATTTCCAAAAATATCCTCATTTGTCGGTTTGATACGCAGATAAACTTAACAATAGCAGGAGGGATTTTCATGCTTTATTTAAAAGCGTTCAACTTGGACGATCTGGAAAAAGAATGGCTGTTTATCCGCGATATGCCGCTGAACGAAAATGGTCTGACAAACCAGTGGCATGGTATCGGCCGGGAGGATTTTGAAAAACATGTTGTAAACTCGATTCTCTCCTGGGCAAACGGACAGGACTTACCAGAAGGTTATGTGCCGCAAACGTTCTATTTTTTATGGAAAGATGATGAAATCGTAGGGCAATTCCGTATACGCCATTATTTGAACGATTCTCTGCGCACTGGCGCTGGCCATATTGGATATTTCATCAAAAAAGAATACAGAGGGAGCGGATATGGAAAGGAAGGGCTGCGTCAAACTCTTCGAATCGCAGCGGACGTCATCCCGGAAGACGAAATATATTTGCATGTAAACAAGGACAATCCCGCTTCACTGCACGTTATGCTTGCAAACGGCGGCATGATCAGGGATGAGGACGAAGACTGCTATTTTGTACGTATCCCCAAACCCATTCAGACGCATCCGATTACCGGGCAGGCGTCCCCAGCTTCACAATCACGCCAACACCATCCGGAATCAGATTAACCGTCGCATCTGTGCCGCACAGGGAACACGCGATGCGGTAGGCGGTTTCCAGATTTTCTGCAGGCATCATTCCCAGTGCGCGAACCGTTTGTTCTGACACCGACGATACAAAAATGACTTTGGCTTTTTGCAATACCCGCAAAAAAATCTGTGTCTGCCACTGATCCGGCTCCGTTTCTTCCCTGCGCCGTGTCAAATACTGTGCAAGCGCCTGCTCGTATCCAAGTCCCGCCGATGCTTGCCTGAAAAAATTCTCGCCGCCAATACCGTCTCCGCATTGAGCCAGCATAAGGATGACGCCGCCGGGCTTTACCGCCGCCTCCGCCGTACTCATACCCTTAACCGCCTGATAAATATTTTGGTCAAGCGGATATCCGCCATTGGATACCACTACGATATCTGAAGGCTGCGCATAAACTGTACATGTTTTTTCACAAAAATCACAGCCGCTGTGATGTGCCTTTTCCGCATCACCGGCAAATGCAGCAGTAATTTCCTGTGCGGGATTGACCACAACATTTAGAATAAAGGCAAGTCCCGCCTGTTTCGCCGCCCAAAGCATATCTTCATGAATTGGATTGTTGGGCAGGATTCCTGCTTTTGCGTAAGGCGAATCAATAAATTGAGCGCAATGATTGTATACTACCGTTTCCCGCGCTGCGATCCCCGGCAGAACGCTTTTGCGGCCGCCGGAAAACCCGGCAAAAAAATGCGGTTCAATAAATCCTGCGGCAACTAACAAATCTGCCTGTGCTGCCAGCCGGTTGATTCGGCAGCGGCCGCCGGAAGGCAAGGTCCCAAGATCTACAAGATTTTCTTCATCATCACAGTCATGGATGACAATATCTTCCCGACTGCAAATTTCTGCACCAAACATGGAAATTAATTCCTGCTGTGTAGTTGCACGATGACATCCGGTAGCGACCAGAATGCTGACTTGTGCATCCGGATTTCCGGCACGGATCCGACGAAGCATTGCAGGCAGCAGGATTTGGTTCGGTACCGGACGCGTATGGTCAGAGGCAATCAGCACAACCGTTTTTCGATCCCGGGCAAGCTCCTCTAAACGCAGACTTCCAATTGGGTGATCCAGTGCCTGTTCAACCAGTAATTTTGCAGATTGTGCGGCATCAGGCGCCCGTGAAGGGGCAAGAATCGCCTGTACCTGCGCATCCGGTATCGTCAGGCTCTGTGCTGTATGGCCGTATGGAAATGAAATTGTCATAAACTTTCTTCTCTTTCTTCTGTTTTTTATAATCGTGTGCGCATACCAAGAGGATAACCATCATGCATCAGGGGATTCTTGAACTCGATTTACACGGAAAAAACGTTTATCAAGCGCGCATTGCGATCAACGCCGCTTTACGGCGCAGCCGGGGCGTATACAGCATCCGATTGATTCATGGTCACAATGCCGGACAGGCGCTGCGGGAAATGATTGACCGGGAATATGCTGCCCATCCGGCAGTACTCGAGCTTCGGCGCGGAGCAAATCCAGGCGTCACCGAACTGGTATTGCGCAAGCTATAAACTTCTATACTATACGCTTTTACTTTACCATATCAAAATTTCTTTTTCAACGAAAGCAAACTGTTTTCCAGCTTTTTCAACGCACGTTTTTCAATTCGTGATACATAAGAACGCGAAATACCGCATACCTGCGCAATTTCCCGCTGGGTCAACGGTTTTTCTACTCCTAGAATACCATAACGCATTGCTATGATTTTTCGTTCCCGCGCGTCTAAAACAGAACGAACTGCACGATACAGGCGTTCACAGTCATCCTGCGCATCCAGATTTTCTGCCAGATCATCCTGTGTACTAATCACATCCATCAGTGCCAGTGTTCCCCCATCGGATTCTGTTTCCAACGGTTCGGATAATGAGATTTCTCCGGCACTGCGCTTAGCGGCACGGAAATACATTAAAATTTCATTCTCAATGCATCTTGCCGTATAGGTGGCCAGTCGGGTTCCCCGGTCGGATTTATAAGTGTTAATTGCTTTAATCAGGCCAATCGTTCCAATGGATAATAAATCTTCCTGCTCACGTGAATTAACGGAGCAGTATTTTTTTACCACATGCGCTACAAGCCGAAGATTATGCTCGATCAGTTCAGCGCGCGCGTCTTCGTCCCCCTGCCACATGCGTTCCAAACAATCCCGCTCCCGTTGCGCGTCCAGCGGCTGTGGAAAAGATCCGCCGCCGGATACACGCAGCATAACGTAAAGAATGTTTAAAAAAATATCAAACACGAACTGCCACCTCCTGTCTCTATCGTATGCTTAAATTCAGGCGTTTTTGTCTGTCCCGGTTGATCGTTTTAGAAAAAGTGAAAATGGGAGGACATTATCTGTTTTTCAAGCTTGACGTTTCGACATAAGCGCAGTATGATAATTTTATCCATCCTTTTGAGGTATAATTATGACAGAAAACGAGATCTACCGTCGTTTTGATGCGAAAAATTCCAGTCTGTTTTTTTCACCGCAGCGCCTTGCCCGTGCAAGGACACAATTTTTTGAGCATTTCGGCCAATCCGCCGTCCGGCTTTTCTCCGCACCCGGACGAACAGAAATCGGAGGAAACCACACCGATCATAATCACGGTCGGGTTCTGGCCGCAGCGGTAGATTTAGACGTGCTGGCTGCAGCAGCACCGCGGCAGGACAACAAAATCCGCATTTATTCGGAAGGATTCGGCGAGATTTTTGCAGACTGTGCTTCCTGTCAGCCCGATCCGGCACAGTTTGGGACACCGCAGGCACTGACAGCAGGCGTTGCAGCGGGTTTTTCACGCCGTGGATGGCACTGCGGTGGATTTGACGCCTATATTGAAAGCCGCGTTTTACCGGGTTCCGGGCTAAGTTCCTCCGCTGCGTTTGAAGTACTGCTTTGTGAAATTTTTAACGCGCTATACAACAACCATTTGCTTGATGCGATTACAATGGCACAGATTGCACAAGAAGCGGAAAATGTGTTTTTTGGCAAGCCCTGCGGTCTAATGGATCAGACTGCTTGTGCGGCAGGCGGTTTCGTCAGCATTGATTTTGCTGACCCGGCCGCGCCTATGGTTCGGCCGATTTCTTTTGATTTTTCTGCCAGCGGTTATAGTATCGTGCTGACAGATACGCATGCTTCTCATGCAGACCTGACTGAAGAATACGCAGATATTCGTACAGAAATGCAGGCTGCCGCCCACTTTTTTGGACAGGATGTGCTGCGGGGTATACAGATGGAAACCCTGCTTGCTGCGCTGCCGCAACTGCGTTCATCGGTCGGAGACCGCGCCGCATTACGGGCTATGCACTTCGTTGCAGAAGATCTTCGCGCACAAGCAGAAGCCGCTGCTCTTGAGACTGGAGATGTAGAAACATTTTTGTCTCTTGTACGCGAATCCGGTATATCCAGCTGGCAGCTTTTGCAGAATATCAGTGTGCCGGGCGCAGCAGATCAAAGCCTTGCGCTCGCACTGGCAGTATCAGCACAGCTATTAGGAAGTCGGGGGGCCTGCCGTGTCCACGGCGGTGGATTTGCCGGAACAATCCAGGCTTTTGTGCCAAACGACTTATGCCAAAATTATACCGACCAGCTTGACCATTTATTCGGCGCCGGGAGCGCACAGCGCATACAAATTCGTCCGATAGGAGCCATTGAGATTGCATAAAAGAAATCCGGAAACAAATAAGATGTTTCCGGATTTTTTTTATGCAGCATCCTATTAAACTGGAGGCAACCACATACCGCGCCAAAACAACCGAATATGCAAAAATACTGGCGTATGCGGACTTTTGTATTTATGATTAGATTGAAATGAATGATAAGGAGGAGACTATGGAGATAGAAGTCAAAATTGATTCTTCCCGTACAGAGCCGAAGCTGGTCATCATTACGGACAAAATAACCCAACCAATCCAGGAACTTATTCGCAGCCTGTCTAAAGATTCTCCGCAATTTTTGATCGGTTTTCAAGATGCGCATGCAAAGATGCTGGAACCCGCCCAAATCTTACGGGTATATATCACCGCAGGCAAGGTCTACGCGGCAACCGCTCAGGAAACATACCGGCTGCGCCTGCGCTTATATGAAGCAGAAGAACAACTGTACGGCGCTGGATTCGTCCGCATTTCCCAATCCGAGCTGGTCAATCTTAGAAAAATCAAAAATTTCGACTTAAGTCTTTCTGGTACAATCTGTGTACGGCTTACAGACGGTACAATTACTTATGTTTCCCGGCGTTATATTGGAAAAATCAAACAAATTCTGGGGATATAAAGGAGGCAAACATGAAAAAAAAGCTGATTCTTCGCTGTCTGCTGGGCGCCCCGCTTGGGCTTGCCGTGAGCACATGCATTACTGTTCTAATTTCCATTTCTATTGGCGATGGAGGTTTCTATCCTGTCCATCCGGAACTTTCTGCCGAATGCGGAAATGAACTCAACGCCATGATTTTACAGTCCGTCTGCTCTCTTATTTATGGCGCATCCTGGGCTGGCGCTTCCTGCATATGGGAAACCGAACGCTGGAGCATCCTGCGTCAAAGTGTTACCCATCTTCTGATCTGCTCTGTCTTTACCTTCCCCGCCGCGTATTTTATGCACTGGATGGAACACAGTGTTTTCGGAATATTGTCTTATTTTGCCGTTTTCTTTGCTGTTTATCTGCTTATCTGGATGATTCAATATTTCTCCATGAAATTCCGCTTAAAGCGCATTAACCAAAAAATGCAATCGCAGCCCCCATTTACAGACTGACCAAAGGTGCATAATCCAAACCGCCCGGCAGCAAAGTACATAGCTGCCGGGCGGTTCTACTTTCTATATCCTCATTGTCCTTCTATAAGTTCTTTGCAGATGTCCACAACCGAACTCGTCAAAAGGCTTATAAAATAATCCTCATATTGTTCATCCGGAAAATATTTCATTACAAGATACAGCTCTTCTTCCGTATCCACTCCACTCATATAACCGGTATCATTAAGCAGAATCCGATAATCATCATAACCCTCCAGGCCAAAAAAAGCCAAATCCCGCAATACTCCGCTTTGCAGCAGATCGTTATAAACCGTCTCATCAACCGCAAAGCAAACAATATTCTGATCAGTAATTGCACGCTCCAGATCTTCATGGGCTACGTCATCCGGATTCTCCGTTAACTGAAGCCACTTGGGAACAAAATAGGGCGCTCCATCCCCATCAAAGTCGTCGACATATGCGCTGGCATTTTCGAACAGCTGATTCACCTGCTCATCCGTTAACGTGCTGTCCTGCCATGTTACCAGATACAAATACATATCTGCCTGTGCTGAATTAAGGGAAAAATACAAAAGCGCAATAAAAACCAGAACCACCGTAAAAACAATGATATAGGATTTATAATAATAGCCAAAATTATAGATCCCTGATAAAAAGCCTTTTTTGCGTAGGTTGCCGTTCGCATCAATTTCCAAACGCTGTTCCCTTTTTTTCATGGATACACAATTCCTTTTCTTAATGAATATGTTTATTATATCGACTTTTCCCAAAAATGTAAAGTTCCATTTTGTTTTTTATAACGATACATGCAACTCAGCAAAAAGCAATACATTGCTTTAATTAAATTCTAATATCCGTTTTTCTGCTGCGTCGGCACATTCCTTTTCTGCCACAATCAGATAATAATACCTTCCACTCACCCCATATCGTGCATCTGCAAGCCGGTTATATAAAGTTTCTGACAAACCCTGGTATTGCTTCATCTGGGTATACAAACGTTTGGAAACCGCAAGTTTCACTTTATTCAGCTGTTCCTCATTTTCAAACGCAAAAATTGCAATTTCGTTTACATCCATTGCATTTTTGGCTAAATAAGCGCACATTTCCGCACAATCTTCCGTATTTAACCCATAAAGCGTGAAAAAGATCTGGCTGCTTTCCATCGCATATTGATTTTGCGCCGTTTCACCTGGTACCACACACAAGCCTTCAAGATTTCCCGCTTTTTTTACCTCTGCTGCAACACGCTCTGCTCCAGACCCTCGGATTGCGCTTGTCATGCTACACCCGGAAAACAAAATAAAAACAGAAAGCAGGAGTATACCATATATTTTTTTCATCTCTTCCCCTCCTTAAAATCAGTATACCCTCCTTTCTCTGCGAAATACCATGTTTTTCCACAACGCGCGCATAAAAAGCCATAATTTTACATATACTATGGAATATAATAAAAATCACATAATAAAACTTCAATCGTATCTTTCGGTGCGATGTCCATCCTCAAAATACAAAAGGAGAGATCGTTTAATGGAATACAAAATTGATGAGCGGACAATAACGCTTATGATTTCCGGTGAATTGGATCACCATACCTTACGTGATACTTCCCGAGAACTCGGACAAATTATAGATATTTACCTGCCTAAAAAACTGATTTTTGATATGCGCGCCGTACGTTTTATGGACAGTTCCGGAATTGCGTTAATTATTAAGGCAATCCGGCGTATGACGGAACTGTCAGGCGAAGTTGTTTTGCGTAACGTACCCCCTTCGCCGATGAAAATCTTTGCTATGGCAGGGATTTCCCGTTACGTTACAGTTGAAGAAGGAGGTAAGGCCGTATGAGTAAGCCCTGTGACAAACTAAAACTGGAATTTGAAAGCAAATCGGTCAACGAAAGCTTTGCACGTGCAGCAGTGGGTGCGTTTGCTGCAAGACTGGATCCGAGTCTTGAAGAACTTAATGACATTAAAACATCTGTAAGTGAAGCTGTTACCAACTGTATTGTACATGCCTATCCCAATGGAATCGGTCCAATTTACATAACTGTCAAAATTAGCGGAAATATTCTGGACATACGTATTAAAGACTGTGGCCGGGGGATCGAAAACGTTGAACAAGCACGGGAACCCATGTTTACGACAGGCGGCGAAGAACGCAGCGGAATGGGATTTACCGTTATGGAAAGCTTTTGCGACGGATTGAAAGTCAAATCCAAACCTGGCGTTGGAACAACTGTAACCCTGACAAAGCGAATTAAAAGCCGAAGATGAGCGAACAAGACCATAATCTTGAATTGCTGGCGCGAGTACGGGCTGGAGATGAATCCGCTTTTTCGACTCTCATTGAGGAAAATTCCGGTTTGATCTGGAGCATTGCACGTCGCTTTTTCGGACGCGGTGTGGATGCAGATGATCTATATCAGCTCGGTTGTGTAGGATTTGTCAAAGCAGTCCGCGGGTTTGATCCGGCCTTTGGAACCCGCTTTTCTACCTATGCAGTCCCTAAAATCACGGGGGAAATTCGACGGTTCCTACGGGATGACGGGCCGGTTAAAGTCAGCCGTTCGACAAAAGAATTACAGGCCCGTCTCTGCGGGTTACGTGCGCAGTTGGAGGCAAAGCTCGGACGTGAACCAAGGCTTTCTGAGCTTGCAGAGGCTTCCGGAATGGCTGAGGAAGAAATCGCAGTCTGTGACCTCGCGTCCGCGCCCGTGCAATCTTTGCAACAAAGTGTCGGAACAGATGGACCTATGCTTGAAAATGCAGTCGGAGACATGGGGATCGAAGACAGCATTGCAGAACGCAGCGCACTCAAAAAAGCGTTGGACGAGCTACCGGAACGGGAAAAAAAGGTAATCCTTTTACGCTTTTACCATTCCATGACCCAACAACAGGCTGCACGTGTCCTTGGAATCTCACAAGTGCAGGTGTCTCGTATCGAACGGCGAGCAGTCGAAATATTAAGGCAAAAAGTAATATAGGTAACGCATATTCAGCGGCAAGGTTGGATATGCGTCGCCTTTTTATTTTAGCCATGACGAGAATTGACTTTTTCTGACAAAATTGATAAAATAAACATAATATCACGCCGTGTGCATACGCTTCAGCAACATATTAATGTTTATTCGGAAAAAGGAGAAAGTCTATGCCGTTTTCACTTACGCCGATGTCTACTATTATTTTTATCGCTGTTATTGCTGTCATAATTCTCTTTATTATCGGGTACTTAAAAGCACCTCCCGATACCGCCTACATCATTTCCGGATTGGGTAAAAAACGCGTACTGATTGGTAAAGCCGGCTGGCGCATTCCATTTTTTGAACGTGTTGACAAGCTGTCTTTACGGGTTATGCAGGTTGATGTTAAGACCTCTGAAGCAGTCCCAACCAATGAATTTATCAATGTCTCCGTTGACGGCGTCGCCAACATTAAAATCTCCAGCGATGTTGAACTTTTACAGCGTGCATCTGAAGCACTGCTGGGAATGCGGCAGAATGAATTGATTTCTCTGGTTACACAAGTGCTGGAAGGAAATATGCGTGAAATCGTTGGTTCCGTTGGTCTCAAAGAAATGGTGCAGGACCGGCAGGGCGTCGCAAAAAAAATTACGGAAAATGTTGTTCCGGATATGCGTAAGCTTGGGATAGAAGTCGTTAATTTTAATATCCAAAACTTCAAGGATAACGCAGGCACCATTGAAAACATGGGTATTGACAACGTTGAACAGATCCGCAAAAATGCGCAGATCGCCAAAGCAAATGCCCAACGCGATATAGCTATTGCCGCTGCAAACGCCGAGCAGGAAGCCAATGCTGTAAAAGTTCAAACGCAAAAGCTGATTGCGGAGCAGAATGCGCAGCTGTCTGTCCAGCAAGCGGAAATGCGTGTGCTGGCCGATACGAAAAAAGCGGAAGCGGACGCTGCCTATTCCATTCAACAAGAAAACCAGCGCAAGATAATTGAAGTTACACGCGTCAACGCTGATATCGCCCGCCGTGAAAAGGAAGCAGAACTGGCTGAAAAGGATATTGCTCTAAAAGAACGTCAGCTGGACGCTGAAGTACGCAAACAGGCCGATGCTATGAAATATAAAGCGGAAAAGGAAGCGGAGGCAGAGCTGATTCGCCGCCAAAAAGAAGCTGAAGCCCATACTTATGAAGCTTTGCGGGAGGCGGAAGCCAGAAAAGCAGAAGCAGAAGCGTTGCGTTTCTCCATGGAACAGGAAGCGGAAGGGATTCGTGCAAAAGGCCTTGCAGAAGCGGAAGCCATTGAAAAGAAGGCAGAGGCACAACGTAAAATGGGGGAAGCATCCGTATTGGAAATGTATCTTAATGCGTTACCTCTGGTTGTGCAAAATGCTGCTGCGCCTCTTGCACAGACTGACAAGATTGTCATGTATGGCGACGGCAATGCAACCAAACTGGTTAAAGACGTCATGCTCAGCGCTGATCAAATTGTCGATGGCATGCGCGAATCGACTGGAATCGATTTAAAAACCATTCTTGCCGGATTTGTCGGCGGCCGGGCTGCGCAGACGCCCAATGCTGCAGATGCGTCCGAAAAAACATCGGATTAATTACAATACAAAACACCTCCCGGTACGTATTAAACCGTACTGAGAGGTGTTTTTTTACATGCTTGTCTATCCTTTGAATTCGTTACACATCCCCAACGATAAAAGGCATGGGAAGCAGTTGACGCGCCGTCTTTTCCACAACCTCGCTCGCATCAGAATTGGCCATAATGATCCGCATATCCGGATTAAAATCAAGCAAATACTGCCGGCAAAACCCACAGGGCGAAACCGGATGGTCTGCATCTGAAACGACTGCAACAGCTTCAAAATCTTGGTGCCCCATTGCTACGGCACGCACAAGTGCTGTCCGTTCGGCACATATAGAGGAGCGTGTTGAGTGAATTTCAACATTGCAGCCGGTAATGATCTCTCCTGATCGTGTTAACAACGCCGCACCCACACGAAACCCGGAAAACGTGCGCGCTTGCATACGAGCTGCCGCAGCCTGTTCTATCAGTTCCTTGTCATCCATCTTTAACCCTCCAAAAGGCCTGGGGAAAACCAGCGTTTTCCTTTTTCCGCCTTTTTGGCGTCCCAACCGGACAAAATCCGTACGGCCTCCGCACCCACCAAGCAGGCACGGCTTTCGGCCTCAGGATCCTCATCCCATTCGCCGCTTAACCGATGCGCTACTACAACAGCGCACATCCCGGCCCGCTTTCCAAAAACCCGGGCAAGCGTTGTCACGGTTGCGCCCTCCATCTCAAAGTTCAGCACTCCCGCAGCGCGCAGATCCGCAAACATCGCATCCAGGCCCGAAGGGCGGAACCCGCCGTAAGTCGTCCGGCACTGTCCTGTATAAAAAGATCCGCATGTACATCCGACACCGACATGATACCGAAAGCCCAGGTTTTCGCAAGCTTCGACCAGCGCCGTCACAACTTCATAGGATGCTGCAGCCGGATATTCCGGCATCATATAGAAATTTGACGTACCATCCAACCGAATATTGGCATCATTGATTACAATATCCCCCATCTGCACATCTTCCTGAATAGATCCCGTTGTGCCGACACGGATAAAGGTATGTGCGCCTTCATTCATCAGATTGGTCAGGATGATCTCTGTAGAAGGGCCGCCAATTCCCGTCGAATATGCGCCGATCGGCGCACCTTTGTACCGTCCATGTGCGGCCTGCTGCGCACGATTCATCTCATATTGCTGTGCACCCGCTTCCCATTGCGCAGCCATGACTGCAATGCGGTTCGGATCTCCCGGCAAAAGGATATACGGCGGCGTCGGACTGCGCTGCGCAGTTTCCACATGGCCGACTTCGGAAGCTGCCTGCGGATTTTTACAAATTTCTGACATAAAGCCCGCTCCTTTCTTCCCGCCCGCATCTATGCGGCTTCGGTTTGCTTTTATTTTAACCAAAATCATACAAAACAACAAGAGCCTTTACACGCCAAATGTGCAAAGGCTCTTAAATTTTCTCTGATCAGTTTCTGGGGAAAAATTCTTCGTAGATCGCATTCATCGCCGTTCGGAAATCGTATTCATCCACTCCGACAATGATGTTCAGCTCGCTGGAGCCCTGGTCAATCATACGGATACTAATATTGGCACGGGCGATAGCGCTGAAGATCCGGGCCGCAACGCCTTTGGCGCGTACCATCCCGCGTCCGACTACCGCAATAACCGCCAAACCGGAGATGCATTCGGCTATATCGGCATTTACAGCCGCGCCGATTTGTTTGGCGATCGCCTCACCTCGTACACCCAGTTTATCGTTCGATACGATAATGCCCATCGTATCGATTCCAGAAGGCAAAAACTCAAAGGATATATTATTTTGCTCCAATATTTCCAAAGCACGGCGCGTAAAACCAATTTCGTTGTTCATCCCGTCTTTTTCAATGTGGATAATAGAAAATCCGCGTTTCCCCGCTATACCGGTAATCGGGCAGTCCCGATTGGGCGCAGGCACATTGGATATGATCGTTCCCGGATGGGACGGATCGTTTGTATTGCGGATGTTAATAGGGATATTCGCGGATTTGACCGGAAGGACTGCATCCTCATGCAATACGCTCGCACCCATATAGGCCAGTTCCCGCAACTCACGAAAAGTAATATATTCAATATTTTTCGGATTCTCCACAATTTTGGGGTTGGTAACCAGGAACCCGGATACATCCGTCCAGTTTTCATAAATCGCAGCTTCAAAACCACGCGCAACAATTGCCCCGGTAATATCGCTGCCGCCGCGGGAAAAGGTACGCACTGTTCCATCAGGATTTGCACCGTAAAAACCCGGAATCACTGCACAGGTATGGTGCTTTGCCGCCTCGTACAGCGCTTCGTATGTGCGGTATTCATCTAAATTGCCTGAAGCGTCAAAAAAAATCAGATTTGCCGCATCGAGGAAAGGAAAATCCAGCAGTTTTGCCAAAACCTGACCGCTAAGATATTCTCCGCGCGACGCCACATAGTCCCGGCTTGCATCAGACTGTATCTTTTCCTTTATTGTCTTATATTCATCGGAAAGATCCAGTGTAATTCCCAGATCCGCAATAATCTTATCATAACGCTTTTCTATACGGGCAAATTCCGTTTCAAAAGCTTCTGTACCGCGCATCTCATAAGCGGTATACAGCAAATCCGTCACTTTTGTATCATTATCATAACGCTTGCCCGGCGCCGAAGGCACCACATACCGGCGTTCCGGATCTGCCTGGATAATCCGCGCAACTTTTTTAAACTGCTGCGCATCCGCCAGGGAACTACCGCCGAACTTTACAACTTTTAATGCCATATCTTTCTATACTCCCAATTGTTATTTTTAACAGCCGGCTTCCCGGCCAGCAGGACTTGCGCGAACAGATCAAACCGTTGCAACACAGTTATACAAATCGTATTATATCGCCAGAAGTCTGGCTTTGCAATGGTAAAAACAGCGAGATTCTTTTGTTTTTCTGTTACATTATTATACAAGTCCAAAAAACACCTTTACATTGACAGTTATCTGCCCGATCCGTATAATAGAATTGTATTTATATGCGAAATTGCGCAAAGGCAGCGCTGCGGGATAAACCCGCCGGCTACACACGAACAACAGATGAACCGAGGTAACGTAAATGCGTAAACAGGACTCTGGCGCACTCGCCCTGCTGCTCTCCGGACTGGCAGGCCGGTATCGTGCAAATTCTGATTATTTTATCCAGGTGGATTTCACCTTTACCATTGGCCGCCGTGATTTCCCCGGGTACCTGCGTACAGGCGCAGAAGGTCTGCTACTGTCCTATCAGGCAGAAAAGCGGACGATGGATTTTTATGCTTTCCTGGATTTTTTCCAAGCCGAGGCCCCTCGAAGCGAGCGTGCTGTCTTAATTTATAAGGAACGGGGTGCGCAGCTTATCTTAGAAGCGGACGAACGCGGTGTGCGTTCCCGGCAGTCGGATGCGCCGGGAGATACCGACAAATCAAAAATCAGCGCTGTACTGCCCGACCGCGATTACATCATTAAACCATCGCAGGCAGGAGACTTATTACAGGCCATCGGGATTATGGGCCCCGATGGAAAGATCCGCAATACCATGATACGCAAGTATAACCAAATCGACCACTTCCTCGAACTCGTCCGGCCCATGATTGAGCAAGACCGTTCTGAAGTTTTTGAAGTGCTTGACTGTGGCTGCGGAAAATCATATTTAAGCTTTGTCCTCAACTATTTTATCCGGGATATTCTCAAGCGCCGCTGCCATATCGTTGGCGTTGACATCGCACCTCAGGTTATTGAAGCTTCTCGGTCTACAGCACAGACCCTCGGATACCATAATATGGAGTTTATCTGCGCCGATCTGCGCAGTTACACTGCCGTTTCCCCTTCTATGGTGATTTCTCTGCACGCCTGTGATACGGCAACGGATATGGCCATCGGTCTGGCGGTCCGCTCCGGTGCAAAAAATATCGCCTGCGTTCCCTGTTGTCATCATGAACTGTTAAATCAGTATACCTTCCCCGGATTGGCTGCCATCACAAAACACGGGGTATTCGCCGCTCGCTTCAATGATCTTTTTACTGACGGCCTGCGTACTTTGAAGTTGGAAAGTCTCGGCTACAAGACCCGGGTAATTGAATATATTTCCCCGCTCGATTCTCCCAAAAATTTGCTGATACTGGCGCAAAAAAACGCGCACGAAAATTTGATTGCCCAACGTGAATACGACAAACTCCTTCGTGCGTTGAAAATATACCCTGCAATTGAACGGGAATGCATGGGAATTCATGACGAAAACTGACACACAAAAACACCTCCTGCATACTATGGGAATGAAGATTTCTTCAAATCCACGTAAACGGGAGGATTATTTATGCCTGAAAGGCTCAGCCCCGGCCCTGTTCGCGGTAATCCCTGCGTAAAAGAGGCCGTTTGTGTTCACACAAGAAAAGTTTACGACTCCTGCCGTGACAAGGACTGTGTTCAGGATCTGCGCGTATATTTGACACAGAGTTCACAGCAAACGCTTGACCGTGCAGCTACTGTAAAACCGCTGTCGGCACGTCTGATTTGGGTTTATGTCGATGTCGACTCCGTTCCTTTTAACAAAGGCTTCTATACGGTTGACGCAGTTTATTATTACCGTATCACTGCCGAAGCTTTTATGGGCGTTGGCCGCCCGGTTTTAATGACCGGCGTCGCATCGTATTCCAAACGCGTTATCCTTTACGGAAGCGAAGGCAAAATGCGCACCTTCTATTCTACTTATAATCCTGTTGCCGACGACATTACCGAGGATTATACGATGCCTACAGCAGCTGTTGAAGCGGTTGAACCCATTCTATTAGCAGCGCGTGCTTGTGATGCCGCTATGCCGATTAACAACTGTTCCATTACCGAGGTCCCCGATGCCGTACTTTCTGCTTTTGACGAACCGCTGGTTTTGGATAACCCCGGTCGCGTACTTTATGCTACGTTAGGACAGTTCAGCATTATCAAATTGGAGCGGGAAACCCAGCTCTTAATTCCGGTCTATGACAGTTGCATCCCGGAAAAAATCTGCGAAAGCTCTTCTGAAGATCCCTGCCAGGTTTTCGACCGTTTTCGGTTCCCGGTGGAGGAATTCAACCCGCCGGATCTGCGCAACTGCAACACCTGATTCCCATTATACAAATCCCGTCTCCCGGATTCCCGGGAGACGGACAACGCGCAATTCTATTCAAAACAAGAGAGGGCAAAAGCTCGTTTTCGGCTTTTGCCCTTTGTTTTTTATTTCCTGATCTTTCTAACTGCATACAGCTTCCTATGCAGTTAATTAGAAGCAATTTCCGTCCGGAACAAGCCGGTCATAGATTTGCTGCGCAATTTCCGCATACGCCTGCGTCCCGTCAAAATTTTCCCCGGCATATTCGCCAATCGACTGTCCTTTTGCCGTCGCATCCGCAAACTTTACCGAGCGATGGATCATTGGCATCAATACCGGAAAACTGTTTTGAATCAAACCGATAATTTCCTTGGAATGGCGCGTACGCTCATCCACCATTGTTAAAATCGTTCCCAAAAGCTCAAGCTTCGGATTATACCGGCGTACTTCTCCGATTGTCGAACTGATCATTTCCAATCCTTTATATGCAAGATAAGTCGGTTCTACCGGAACAATCACGTAATCGGAGGCCATCAGACTATTCACCGTCAAGATCCCCAACGAAGGCATATTATCAATCAAAACCACATCATATAAATCTTTCAACGTCTCGAGTTGATCCCGCAATATATATTCACGACCCATCATACCGGATATTTCCAATTCAGCAGAAGCCAATTCTATCGAAGCCGGCAGTAAATCCAGAAACGGCCGGCGTCCTGTGCACAGGATTTCCAACGCCGAAGCCCGGCGCGTAAGCATATGATAAACGTTATGCGTAAGAACCGAGGGATCATAGCCCATATAAATCGTCAGCGACGCCTGCGGATCAAAATCCACCAGCAAAACACGCATATGCATTGTACATAACGCCGCGCCCAGATTCAAGGTTGTCGTTGTTTTCCCAACGCCGCCTTTGTTATTTGCAATAGCAATAACTGTCATGACCGTCCTCCCGCATACATATTTTAAACCGGCAGAATTCCACCTGTATTTTTATCAAACCATAAGCTTTTGAATTATAGCCTACGCAAATCTTTCTATCCGGAGCAATACATAAAAACTTGTTTTTAACTGTAATATTATAGCCTGTTTTCAACAGCTTTGCAAGGCTTGCCCTGAGAAACGAGGTGAAAAATGTCGAAAATACTTCTTTCCTATAAAAAAGGTTCTGATCCATCCGCTTACATCTCTGCCCTTTCCCGTTGCGGTTGTGAGGTTCAAAGTGCCCGGATCGGTGCTGCGGGGATCTGTGACGGCCTTCTTTTGGCTGGTGGCGGTGATATCTCTCCCCATTTTTATAATTATCGGGGACCAATTGACCGGATCCATATCGAAGACGAAGCCCGGGATCGACTGGAATTAGAGCTGATTCATAATTTCATGGCGCTTGGAAAACCGATCTTAGGGATATGCCGCGGTGCACAGCTACTTAACGTTGCGCTTGGAGGGACGCTTATCGAAGACATCCGTAGTGTATACAATTCGCAAACACCTTCAATTTTACATGAACATCACATGCACTCCATCCATGTCTTGCCAAAGAGCACGCTGCATGCTATACTGGGTTCAGGTTGCATCGTCAACAGTTTCCATCATCAGGCTGTTCGGCATCCTGGGCGTGAATTGAAAATTACAGCGCGAACATCCGATGGCTTGGCGGAAGCCATTGAGCACGTCCATGCCCCCGTTTTGGGGGTGCAGTGGCATCCAGAGCGTTTGACGGACGCATTCAATCATCAAATTTTTGCTGATTTTTGCGCATGGACACAGCGATAAAAAGGGGGCTTCTCTATGCAATGTTGTGATATGCTGGTAAATCTCTCCACTTTGCCTGCGCCTGCATCCGTGGCGGAGGATGTGTGGATTAAACGTGCCTGGGCCGGAGATTTGGAAGAAATCCTTCGTTTTATACGGGAAACGTTCAGTGCCGGATGGGCTTCGGAAACTTGCAAAGCAGTTTTGCAGAATCCCAGCACCTGTTTTCTTGCAACGCATAAAGGAAAACTGATTGGGTTTGCCTGTTACGATGCGACTACAAAAGGTTTTTTCGGTCCAACCGGCATTTCGGAGCCCTGGCGCGGACAGGGTATCGGAAAAGCGCTTCTATTGCGCACTTTATATGCGATGGAAGAAGCCGGATACGGCTATGCTATTATTGGTTGGGTAGGTGATGCTAAAGGTTTTTACAAAAAAGCCGCCGGCGCAATTGAGATCCCCAATTCCGATCCTGACCATAGCGTTTATAAGAATCGTATCGCTACATATTAAGCCGTTAACCCCGATGCCTATGCGTCGGGGTTCTTATTGTATCCTTTGACGCATAATCTTCCGATTATCCTTAGTTTTACGCAAATTCCGTATAAAAAACGTCCAAGATTGGGAAAATAAGTCTTGCATTGCGGAAAAACTTGTAGTATAATAGCTGAGTCCGGTTTGAAACCGGAAAACACACATGACGCTAAAAGTTCGTGCGGTGCCGCGCATCGTGCGTGGTCGCGGGCCGGCTCGTCATGGAGGTATAACCGTAAGGAGGATAAAAAAATGAGTGTTGTTTCTATGAAACAACTGCTGGAAGCCGGTGTTCATTTTGGACATCAGACCCGCAGATGGAACCCGAAAATGGCTCCCTATATTTATACGGAGCGCAATGGCATTTATATCATTGACCTGCAGAAAACCGTAAAAAAGCTGGAAGAGGCTTATAACTTTGTGCGTGATACCAGCGCGGAAGGTGGTACGGTTCTGTTTGTCGGAACCAAGAAGCAGGCTCAGGATGCCATCCGCGAAGAGGCAGAGCGTGTCGGTATGTATTTCGTCAATTCCCGTTGGCTTGGCGGTATGCTCACCAACTTTAAGACCATGCGTCAGCGCGTTGACCGTTTAAATCAGCTTAAGCGCATGCGTGAAGACGGCACGTTTGATTTGCTTCCTAAAAAAGAGGTAATTAAGTTAAACGGCGAGATCGAAAAACTTGAAAAATATCTCGGTGGTGTTGTGGAAATGCGCCGTCTCCCGTCTGCTTTGTTCATCGTTGACTCCCGCAAAGAACGTAATGCCATTTCTGAGGCTCGTAAACTTGGTATTCCGATCGTAGCCATCGTAGATACCAACTGTGATCCGGACGAAGTGGATTATGTGATCCCCGGCAATGATGATGCTATCCGTACAATTAAGCTCATTGCTCAGACCATGGCTAACGCCATCATCGAAGGCCGTCAGGGTGAGCAGCTTACTGAGGAAAAGGCGGAAGCAGAAGCCGAAATGGATGCAGAAACTGAAGAAGCGAACGCATAAGGGAGGATTTTTTCATGGCATTTACTGCGAAAGACGTAATGCGCCTGCGTGAAATGACTGGCGTTGGTATGATGGACTGCAAAAAAGCGCTGACCGATTCCGAGGGCGATTTTGATAAAGCGATCGAGCTGCTTCGCGAAAAGGGCCTTGCAGCCGCTGCAAAAAAGGCCGGCCGTATTGCAGCTGATGGCGTTGTTTTAACATATACTGCCGACAATGGTGATGTTGCTGTTGTTGAAGTTAACTCGGAAACCGACTTTGTGGCAAAAAATCCGGAATTTCAGGCTTTTGTTACCAATATTGCAAAAATTGTCGTAACAGAAAAACCGGCGGACGTAGCTGCTCTGCTTACCTGTGCGTACCCGGAATTCGGCACAGTTGAGGCTGCCCGTATGGAAAAGGTTCAGACGATCGGAGAAAATATTCAAATTCGTCGTTTTGCTATTATCAACGGCGGCGAAGGCATTTTGAATGATTCCTATATCCATATGGGTGGGAAGATCGGTGTTTTGGTTTCCCTCGGTTATACGGGAACCAATGATACCGCTGCTTTAACTGAATTGGCACATGATATTGCCTTGCAAGCTGCCGCAATGAATCCGCAGTGGCTCAATCCGGAAGCTGTTCCGGCTGAGACGGTCGCAAAGGAAAAGGAAATCCTCATGGCACAGACCATCGAGGAAGGTAAACCGGAAAAGGTCGCTGCTCGCATTGTAGAAGGCCGTATCAATAAGTTTTATCAGGAGAACTGCCTGATTGAGCAGGCTTTTGTTAAGGAAAATAAAATTTCTGTCAAGCAGCATATTGCTGATGTTGCCAAGAATCTTGGCGCAACGATTGAAGTCAAATCCTTCGTTCGTTTTGAAAAAGGTGAAGGCATCGAAAAGCGCGAAGATAATCTTGCTGATGAAGTTGCAAAGCTGGTTAAATGAATTTGATTTTTCAGCTTATCCCCCGAAAGTGAAAACTTTCGGGGGTATTTTATTGATTCAACGCAGCGTAGATTGACAAGATTCCCTGGTTTTTGTATACGATAGCCAAATGGCCTGGGAAGACACCCATACAAAAAAGCATTGCCATTGTATTTTAATTACACAGCAAAGGGGAAGACACCCATGGAAAAAAACATTTTTGTTGTGGATGAACAGGGACTACGTTATGGCGTAACCTACCCAAAACGTGCAAAAGGGCTTGTGAAAAACGGCAGGGCACGTTATGTAGACCAAACCACGATATGTCTTACGTGTCCGCCGGATTTGAATTTGGAGAGCATAAATATGAACGAATCTGCTTCTGTTACAAATTCGTCTGCAGTCAATAAGACCTCTACTGCTATAGTGGAAAATGAGAATTATACGATTCCTTATATTCTAAAACAATTGGAGCAAATCACTGCTGATACCGGTTATATTTTGCAAAACTAGACAGTAGCGGCTCGGGTTCTCTAGGTATTGGCTTAGGAAATTTAGTTGGGGAACGGGAGCAGACGAACCGTAAGTTGATTAACTTTTATGAAAAAATTTATGATGATTTATGTGGTATTGAACGTGTAAATCTTGACCATATTGACAAGTTATTTGATGCACTTAATGCCTGCAGCGAAGACAAATCCACAAAAATTAAATGTCTATGCAACACTTTGGAAGAAGTGTTAAAAGTGCTGCAAAAGGCAATGCTCTGAATTCAGTATATCCCCGGAAGTGAAGTATATTGCTTCCGGGGATTTTATTTCACAATTGTATAAATTTTCCTATTCCTATCTTGCCGCCGGGGGAAATTTTCGATATAATAAAATTATACAAAGAGTTTTTAGGCATAGGGAGGTATTTCATGGCAAAACTTACAAAACAACAAGTGCTTGACCATATTGCGCATTCGGGCCAAAAATATGATGTCATTGTTCTGGGCGGCGGTCCAGCCGGGATTGGAGCGGCGTTAGCTAGCGCAATGTGTGGGGCAGAAACCTGTATTTTGGAAGAAAAAGCATTTTTCGGCGGTGTTGCCGCGGTTTCCGGCTGGATGCCAATGAATCGTGTCCTCCTTAACGGCGAAATGCGCGGCGGCGTGTTCACGCCTTTTGTTGAAAAATTACGTTCGTATGGAACAGGCGCTACGCGACAGGGAAAGACCAGTTGGGTTGACGGCGATGGATTGCATATCCATCCAGATTATTTACGCTATGGAATGATAGAGCTGTTTGAAGATATAGGCGTACGTTATCGTCTGCACAGCCCGGGAACAAGTGCAATTATGGAGGGCAAGCGCATAATTGGGGTAAACTGCGATGGTAAATATGGCCATGCGGAATTTTATGCCAACGTTATAATTGACGCCTCCGGGGATGGAGATGTTGCTGTTTCTGCAGGTGCAGAAGCGATGATGGGACGCGATACAGACGGTGCTTTCATGCCGGTCACCCTCGGCTTTGTGATCTCCAACGTCGATTATGACCGTTTTTACGAATATCTTGGTCCGGAAGCCGTCTCTCCACGTTTCATGGATTTGATGCGAAAAAAAGAAGCGGAAGGCTACGCTGTTTCCGGATTTTATGCATTTGACAAAACGACGGTTCCCGGTGTCGTATCGGTTAATAATTCCGGGCAAAACGGATTGGGTATTATCAATGCATTAAATCTTGATGATTTGAATGTTGCAGAACGGACGGGATTGCAAGTTGCAATGGATTTTATTCAAATTGTCCATGAGGAAAAAATCCCCGGCCTTGAAAACTGCGAACTCGTTCGCACCGGACAAGCGCTGGGCGTACGCGAAACCCGTCGAATTCGCGGCGACTATGTCTATGATATTACCGATGCACAGCAAGGGCGTTCTTTTCCGGATGCGGTGCTGCGCCGTTACGGCACTGTCGACACCGGTGGGTTAAAGGAGGAGAAAAATTATCACGGCAGTGTCCAAAACGGGCATGATTTCCCCTATCGTTCGTTGCTTCCCCTTGGCGTCGAAGGTATGTTAATTGCCGGACGCTGTGCCTCACAGACTCATCTCGGCGCAACAACCTGTAAGAGCATGGGGAATATGATGGCGATGGGACAGGCTGCCGGAGTCGCGGCAGCACTTTCCAGCCAAGAAGGATGTACGCCCCGGCAACTGGATGTTCGTAAAATTCAAAAAAAGTTACATGAAATGAATGCAGAGCGTTTTTAAATTTTATTTTGATTCCCGCTTACCGAACTATATAGATCCATTATAGAAACAGAAAGTCAGGAGGACAAATTATGCCAGATCGCAATACATTCCCTTTTGGTGAAGATACTGGTATTCATACGATCTATGCCGATTTCTCCAAACCACAGCATCCGAACTATCTTGCAGATCTTGTTTATGCCAACCACGACGGCATTGATCTGCATATCCAGATGCTCAGTCAGGCAAAGTCCGGCGATCATCTTCCCTGCCTTGTGTATGTTCAGGGTTCTGGCTGGGGCAAACAGCAAACACAGCTGTACCTCCCCAAAATGATGCCGTTTGCCTATGCTGGATATGTTGTCGCCTGCGTAGAATATCGAACCAGCGCACAGGCTCGTTTCCCTGCGCAAATTCAGGATACCCGTTGTGCAATTCGTTTCCTACGCAAAAACGCTCAAACATACGGCATCGATCCGCAGCATATTGCGTTAATGGGTGATTCTTCCGGCGGACATACCGTACTTATGGCCGCTTTGGCAGACGGATTTATTGAAGACACCCCGGATTATTCCGAATATCCCAGCAATGTCAACTGCGTTATTGATTTTTATGGTCCTACAGATATGCTGGCAAGCGGTCTTGACCAACGTTGGAAGAATATGACGCAGGAACGCAAAAAAGAGTTTGTATTTCGTGCAGAAACAGATGCACAGATGCGGGCACTGATTCAACAAGGCAATCCGCTTACCTATATCTCTGCGGATCGTCCACTTCCCCCTGTCTTGCTTATGCACGGAGATCGGGATCCCGTCGTCCCTTTGAATCAAAGCGTGATTCTTTATGAAAAATTGCGGGAGACGGGACATGATGTTGAATTTTACAAAATCCTGGGGGCAGGCCATGGAGTCGGATTCTGGATCGGGCCGGTATACGACGCGGTGAACGCCTTTCTACGCGCTTATATTTACACAGATTCCAATCAGTAACCGAACAGTAACCTGTAAAAATTTATTTTTGGTCAGAAAAATTCAAATCCCAATAACGGCATATCTTAATTTTACGGATATGCCGTTTTTTACTTGGCAAACATCAATCCCCTCCTATAGGACTATAGGAGGATTATCGGTAAGAACGGGAAATTTCATGCATCGGCTGCTCCGGATTTAATGCAACCTGTCGGGAATTTACCCTCTAAAATTGAGAATTTTACTTGTCCGCAGCCTGTTCTTGTGTTACAATAAAGTTATATTATCAACAGGAGTTGACACTCATGCAAAGAAAACGCAAACTTGGCGACCGCCGCGACGGAAGAAAGCTCCATTCCATCGACCCAATGACGCGTGTGGCAATTTTCATCATGAAAGACCGCAATGATGCCTGCAACTACTTCAGCGACAGTCTTGATACAGCTGTAGTAGATCGATATATTTTGAAAAAGCGTCGAGAGGGTCTTAAAGGTTTTGGTATGCTTCACCTCTTTCTTGCAGCCTATGTGCGTACCTTAACCGAACGTCCCGGACTAAATCGTTTTATATCCGGACAGACTCTATATGCTCGCAATGAAATTGTGATCGCTTTGACCATTAAAAAAGCGATGGAGTTGAATGCGCAGGAAACAGTTATAAAAGCTAAATTCCAGCCAGGCGACACTGTTGAAGACGTTTACAATAAAATCAACGAACTTGTCCAGGCGAACAAATTGGCTGGCGATCAGTCATCTTTTGACAAATTTGCACGGATTATCAATTCTATTCCAAGATTTCTACTACGTGGATTTATCGGTTTTGTAAAAATTTTGGATTATTATGGACTTTTACCCACCGCTCTGACAGACCTGAGCCCCTTCCACTCATCTTTCTTCATCACCTCAATGGGTTCGCTAGGGATTCCGCCGATCTATCATCATCTTTATAACTTTGGAAATGTTCCTGTCTTCTGCTCATTTGGGGCAAAGCGCCCGCAACTGATGTTGGAAAAAGACGGAACCACAAAGCAGCACTGGTTTATCGACTACAAGTTTGTAATGGATGAGCGGATTTGTGATGGGCATTACTATGCTTCCTCTTTGAAAGTATTTCGGGAAATCATGCGCAATCCGGAACAACTGGATGTTCCGCCAACTGAAATTGTCGAAGATATCGACTAAGCAAAGATCCTGCAGTAAAATTCAAACTTACTGCAGGATCTTTATCTTTTGCAGCTCAAAAGACTGCATTTTATGCAAGTACTTCTGTTTTGTTACTCCTCTATTTCAATTTTGCTTTGTGTCCCAGTTTCCACATCGCAAAACAATCGGAGCGTTTTTCCATCCTCAATCTGCCCATGATATTCCCGACAGACGGATTCGCCTCCATAACCATCCTCTATTACAGCATACCCCATTAATTCCATCGTGATTCCAACCGGCAGTTCATCGGTTGTTTGTTTCCCATTTGTCTCGCCGGCCATAACATTACGAATACGATGATTGGTAATATAGCCGTTTGCATTCAGGCTGGTAATTCCATATTGGGGGGAATAACTGATCCGAATCTCATCCGGATAACAACGTACGCCATTTTCTTCGTAAATAAAAGTTGCATTCATTCCGTTGCTGGATTGCACCGTCTCTATCGGAACCATATCCGAATACCCTAAATCTGCAAGTGCGCTTGTCGCAAGTTTAAGTGCCTGATCTGCATCTCGCTGCGGTTCTTGCATTCGCGCAGTTGTGATTGCATCGCCGTTATCCTGTTGTGCGTCCGTCGTTGCTATACTGCGCTGCAATGTCACAAGCAGTCCGCCGTCACAGCTGATATATGCTTCATCCGCATTATGACGGAACATATGGCAATTCACACGGCCGTTGCTTTCGCCCTCATATTGCAATTCCTGTTTATCACAACCCAGGGCCTTGGCAGCAAGGACAGCCGCATCCTCAGAATTATACGGTTTTGCATTCTCCAATGCACAAGCTGTACGATTTAAATAAGTTTCCGACAAAAGTCCATCATATTCGGGAGAAGGATATTCTCCAGCCTTTTCAAGATCGCCAAATCGAAAAACCGCCCCGCTATTAGAAACTACAGAACCGGAAAACATGACATTTCCGGCATAAACATCGCCTTCGATCCGACGCAAATCTTCCGATAGCGACGCGGCGGCTTTTGCCATTTCCTGCATTGCCGCACGCTCGGATTCCTCTAATCCACCGGAAACGGCGGCACGCGATATATAAGCCGCATAATCTCCCGCACGGGCAATAAAACTGCGTGTGTTTTCGATTTGTGCTTCATATAATGGCAAACGCGATAATGCTTCTACCGCACCTGCCGAACTTTGCCAGATACGGTTCGATAAAGACGCCAGAATCTCGGGCGAATAAGCATATACGCTGGCAGAAAATGCCTGGGACATACTTTCCGTTGCATCTGCAAGTTCGCTCATCGCCATATATCCTCCATAAATCTCTGCACGGCGATACGTTTTCGCCTCATTTTCATATTTCAGCGCAAACCCGGCAACTACGGCAAAAGCCGCAACTGAATATGTCAAAATTCTAACTAAAGTCCTTTTTTTCATAAAAAAACCTCCGTGCTCTAGCTTTTGCTCGCATAAAAATTTTATACATTTGTATGTTTCCTTTCTTTGGTAAATCCTGCATTTTAAATTGAATTTCATTTTTTATACTAAAGCAAAAGCCGGTCCGCGCTTTTCCCGCTCAGACCGGCTTTTTTGCAACTTATTCATCAAATGGCTCTAGAATAATACGCTTTCCCTCATAAACAAATCGCAGCTTGCTGGAAGCTTTCAAACCATGCTTTTCCATATATTCCCGCGGAAGCTGCATACGCCCAACTCTATCCAATACAACAAATTCTTCATGGGTATCCTTTTCATAACCAACCCGGAGATCTTTTTCTTCTTCCTCGCGGAAGCCGACGTTCTCCAGCCCCTCCAGATCTTTTCGATAGTCGCGGCGAATAAATTCTGAAGATGTCCGTCCATCCCGAATGGAAACAACACGGTTTACCTTGCGCGATACGGCAACATCATGCGTAACAATCACAATCGTAATTCCTAATTCCCGGTTTATGTGATTAAACAGATCTAAAATATCCATGGAAGTCCTACTGTCAACTGCGCCGGTTGGTTCATCAGCCAATAAAAGTTTTGGCATATTCGCCAATGCTATTGCAATGGCAACGCGCTGTTGTTCACCACCGGAAAGCTGACTCAGTTTATTCTTTCCACGATGTTCAATCCCAACCATTTCCAGCAACTCTTTCGCTCGGGCACGGCGATCTGCTTCACTGCTCAAAATCATCGGCACTTCTACATTTTCCTGCGCACTCAGATATGGAATAAGGTTGCGTGCATTATTCTGCCATACAAAGCCCACAATTTCACTTTTATACTCATACAGTTCCCGATCATTAAACTTCAACAGATCTCGTCCGTCGACATAGAGCTGACCCGCAGAAGGCTTATCCAAACCGCCCAGCATATTCAGCAATGTACTTTTCCCTGATCCCGAATTGCCAATAATCGCCATCATTTCTCCACGTTCGACTGTCAAATCCAGACCCTGTAATGCGACAACTTCCAAATCCGAGGTTTTATAAATCTTGACCAGATTGTCACATTCTATCATATATTTTTTCTGTTCATCGCTCACTAATTATCACCCCGTCATGCAATTCATAGACATGGTCTGCCAATTCGATCATATTCGGGTCATGCGTGGTCATCAGAATCGTTAAGCCCTGTTTTTCAACCATCTCCCGGAACAGGCGTACTACAATCAAGCCCATCTGCGTATCCAATTCTGCCGTCGGTTCATCCGCAAAGATCATGGAAGGATTATGTGCCATTGCCCGTGCTATGGCAACCCGCTGCTGTTCGCCGCCGGAAAGCTCCTGTGCACGATGCCCCTTTCGTTTCCCCAGCCCGATCAACTCCAGGCATTCCTCCGCACGTGCACGACGTTGTGCTGCCGGGTATCCGGAAAGCCGCAATCCGAACTCTACATTTTCATACGCCGACATATTGGCGATCAGGGCAACGGATTGAAAAATAAATCCTATCTTTGTTCGGCGCAGTGTATCACGTTTCTTTTCCGGAAGCGTATCAATACGCTCCTTTCCAAAATAAACCTCCCCGCAGCTGGGGTAATCCAGCGCACCCAGAATGTTCAACAATGTCGTTTTTCCAGACCCGGAACGGCCGCGAAGCATCGTCAATGTCCCTGGCTTTACGCCAATGCTGACATCCTGCAATGCATGAACCGTTTCGCCGCCGGAGTGAAAATCCCGGCAAACACCGGTTGTTTTCAAAATCATATCTGATTTACCTCCATCAATCCTCTCCAAGCTTCAACGCCTGATCCATCTTTGTCCGCTTGATCATACGGGCCAATACAAAAATCCCCACTGCCAGCATTACAGCGATCACAGCATATACTTTAAAATAATCTGAACGCAAGGCTACAACAATAAACGAAGGAACTTGTTGTTCAAGCGGGAACATCAGCTCCAGCATTGGTACAAACATATCGCTTGCAATACCGCCAAGAATCACGCCGGCAAGGATCGAAACAAAGGATATCAGCAGCTGTTCTATCAAAATCATCCAAAGAATTCCGGAAAAAGGCATTCCCATCGCCCGCAATACACCAAACTGCATGGTTCGCGAACGTATCGACAAAATCCAGTAAATCAAAAAGCCGATTACACAGATAAACATGGTAATCATGAATCCCAACGTAAGCATTCCATTAAACCCCTGTAATTGCGGATCATTCTTTTGTGCAATCAATTGTTGATCGACATAGTCAATATCCGCAACACGAAGCTGTGAATTGGCATTAATATAATTATAAATCTCCGTATCCGTGACGCCATCAGCTTTTTTCAGCCAAACCTGATAGGGATATTTTGTAAACTTACTGTTCAGGTAAGATAAATTACAGATGATAAACGGATTTTCCCCGCCTCTTCGACTCGTTGCATTAACTGGCTGTATACTGGGCCAATAATCGATTATTGCGTAAACGATCATTTCACAGGATGGCTCGTCATTCATGGAAACGCTTACAATATCGCCTACAGACAAATTCAACTGTTGTGCAAGCGAACTGGAAATCAATGCACCGCGAATGCCTTCTGACAGCAGCTTTAAATACGCATTAATATGATACGGATAGAATAAATCATTCCGTGTCCAGGTTGTCTTGGAAAACTCCGCAGGATCAATCCCCATCAGTTCAACACCGCTTTGGCTTGACATATTCGCCTTAGCCTGCACCTTGACACTGGAGTTTACATAAACCTTCGCCGCACTTTCCACACCTTCAATCTGTTCATACATCGTGAAGTCCGGCTCAATATTAATATATTCTCCATCAATTGGTTTTCCATCAATCCCATAGGCCTGTTCCTGTAACCATTCTACCGTCAGTACGACATCTGCACCGGTATCATAACGGATTCGATCTTCAATATTCTGATTAAGGGTACGAGCAGCATTGGCACTAAAAATCCCAACCGCTACAGAAAGAATCAGAAACAGCATCAAAAATTGTTCATGTCCATTGGAACGGCTGACCTGGATAAACGCTGCATATGTCTGCGGAGACCAACGCCTGCGGCCGATCAGGAAGATCAAACGGACCAGGTACGGATACAACCGCAAAAATACAAGCCCTGCGCCGATGATAAACAAGCTCGACAACAAAAATAACAGCGGATCAACTCCCATACTCACTGCATCTTCCCCGGATACTGTCAGCACGGCAGAAAGATTTTGATAATTATAATATCCATAAATGGAAACGCCCAAAAGGATTATATCCAGAAAAAATTTCTTCCATATCGGCTGTCCGGCAAAACGCGAATGACGGCGTTTGCGTTCCACTATAGTGGATCGTGCCGCACCCAACGCCGGAATCAGCATCATCAGCACAAAAAAGACTACAGCCGCCAATGCATAGAGATATACCTTGAAACTAAGCTGTACCGGTAATGCGGATCGCCCGATGAACTCCAAAAATCCGTTAGCAGACCCCATTATTATACACATAAAATATGATAAAAAGGGCCCGATCAGCAACGCAATGCCGCCTAAAACCAAACTTTCATACAGATACAGTTTAAAAATCTGTTTTGCTGAGGCACCACGGGAACGAAGCACCGAAATTTCATCCGCGTCATTGGCAATAATGGTTTTTGCAACCATAAATATGTATAATGCCAGCATCACTAAAATCGGCACCAGGATCACCCATAGCTCCAACTTTAAGGTGGCTGAACGCACTGTATATTCTACCAATGTTTCATACATTGGTACACGAAAATAGGAGAATCCACTGGTATTCTCATAAAAAAGTGTCTGCTCTGCGATTACATCGATCAGCGGTGTCAGATGATCGATCGACAACTTCGTAAAATCGATAGCCATTCGCCATTCGGCTTCATACAAATACGTTGTTTCGTATTCTGTAAACAGCACATTCAGCATCGTATCGTAATCCATCAGTATATTTTCGGCATATTTTTCCATACCGCCTGCAATATACCAGTACTGGGAACTTCCCTCCGCCATGGTAACTACGCCTACTAAACGGGCTGCAACATATTCCCCGGGTTTGGTAATGCTGGCAATCCGATAAACCGAATCCAGATTCAAACTTAATTGATTATACGCCGCTTCTGTACAAACAAATTCGTACTCCCCATTTTCATTCAATCCCGGTTCATACATACGGCCTGCAATCGTTGTCGCATACGGTTCCATACCCTTTACCGCATTGAGTTCCATTGTAGTTTTTGCATACGCGGTATTTTCTACATCGTCCGCGTCATATGGTGTCAAAACCATATTGGTTGCTTTTATGGTTGTAACCGCACGATCCGTACTGCTGACGGCGGATATATCCGCCATTTTCTCCGCGACAACTTTATCATGCTGGGTAAATGCCTTCCCTCGGGAACCATCCGTAGCCGAATATACGCCATAGCTTGCACGCACCTGCACCATCCCTGCATATACAGATCGGCTGTTTTGGTAATCTGCCAGATCATCATCGAGCATTTTTTGCAAAATTGCACTGGAATACATCGGCACTGTGCTGACCATTGCAACAACTACGATGAAACCGAAAAGCAGACAGAGCATCATCCATTTATTATTTAAAATCTTTCGAAAGACTAAAGTCCACAAATTTCATGCCCCCTTTCTGCATCTCGATTTTAAACCACCAGCTTTTCTCCAACCTCAAGCCCGCCGGTGATTTCTATCTCGGTCCCATTGCTGATACCAACCGTCACATCGCGTTCCTCAGGAATCTCGTTGACCAGAACACGCACATAATACCGATCATTGGTGGAATATAAATTTTTGGCCGAGATCACAATGACATTTTCTTTTCGTTCCAGCAACACTTCCACATAAGCGCTCGAACCTATGGCCGGGATTTCTTCCAAATCTGCATCTTCAAAACTAATATAAACACAATTTTGATCTTCCTCCCCGGCATCTGCGGGGACATCTGCCGGCGTCTGCGTAATTGTTCCGGTAAAATGTACGTCAGAATTCCGCAAAAGGATACTAACTTCCATCCCTATATACAGGTCTTTTAAATTTGCCGGTTCATATTGCAACTCCAGTTTTGTCTGATCCGCAATAGACACCAATACTTTCCCTTCTGCTACCGCATCTCCGGGGGCGGTGCTGGATGCGTAGGTCACAATCCCGTCAAACCCCGCATACAAAGCAGACTGCGTTTTCTGTGCATACAGATCTTCCAATATCCCATTTTGATAGTCGTAATCCAGCTTCGCAATCTGTGAATTATAACTCCATCCATTTTGGGATGCATTCAAATAATTTAAACGTGCTTTTTCCGTTACGTATTCCTGATATTCAATCTGCTCATCAATCGCTTCCGTATCCAATTCCGCCAGGATATCGCCCTGTTTGACCGTTTGTCCGGATTTTACATAGATTTCTTTTAATATACCTGTATCCTCAAATGCGTATGATTCCGAATACCGTGATACAAAGGTGCCTGTACCGGTTTCCCATCGTTCAATCGTTGATAATTCAACTTCCTGTGTATCGTATGTAAGCGCTTCTACCGTTAACTCCGGAGCCGATAGAGGCTGTTCTTCCTGTGGCAGCAAATAACATCCGGTCAGATTTAGGAATGCAAAAACCGAAAGCGCTCCACAGGATACAGATTTTAAAAGTTTTGCCTGTTTGGTTTTCATTTTTCATACCATCCCTTTATTTTATTTTTATAATCCGATATTGCAAAGCTGTCGGAGTACTACAGAGAACCGATAATGAAAAAAATACAGCTTTCAGCTTGTCTTTTTCTATCGAATTTCTGTAATATACTGGTAAAACGCCTTCAACAATACAACACACGGTTTGATTATAGCAATAATTTATGATTTTTTCAAGATTCGCTTTCTGAAATTTATGCGATATGCCGTATTCTTAACCAACTCGACATATTTTTGTAAAATTTTGTCACGTTTTCTCCTTTGCGTACAGTGCAAGATTATGCTATAATATTTTGGTATATTTGTTTCGTTTGCAACAGCCGGTGGGCAATTCCTGCGTGCCGTTCGGATATTCTCCGTTTTGCCGTACCTGCAAACCATATCGCTATCATCTGTTCAGATCCGGAGGTGCCTGTCTTGTACGAACTTCAAAATACCATATTCGCACGGGGAATCTTGACTTTGTCTAAAGAAACGGCTGACCATGTCCTCCGGTCCAAGAACCCGGAAGCTGCGCAAGTTCTGCTTTGGCTGGCGCTCCATCCGGATGAAACGGATATAAACCGTTGTGCACAGGAACTTTCGTTGGAAGAAAACCGATTTGCCGCTGCACTCGCGATTATAAGCCATGCGCAGCCTGCACTACACGCTGATCCCAAATCATCTGAAACAATCTGCACCGAACCTCCGTCAGATCAGCAGCGTTTCGTACAAACACTTCCGGAATATTCAGGTGAGGAACTGGCGCAGGCACTGGCTGATGAACATTTTTCCTTCCTGTGCAGGGAAGCAGAACGCTGTATTGCCCGTCCGCTTCGCAGGCATGAATGTTCTACCCTTCTTGCGCTTTATGAAGATGTCGGCATCGCCTGTGAAGTGCTTGCGCTTGTGCTGACCTATATTGCACGGCGTACACAAGAGCATACACCCGAAGGCACTGCCGTACGGATCAGCTTTGCACAGGTACGAAACGAAGCTATGCGCTGGTACGAAAACGGGATCGATACAACAGAAAAAGCTGAAATATACATAAAAAAACTCGACCAACAGCAGCATTTACATAACCGTGTTCTAAAAATTCTTGGAATTACCCAGCGCCGCCCTTCTCCAACCGAACTGCGATATATTGACAACTTCCTTTCACTTGACCCTTCCCTTTCCCTGATTGCGCGTGCTTATGACATAACCGTTGTAAAAAAAGGCTCACTTGTTTGGCCCTATATGCGCAGTATTTTGGTGAAATGGCATGAAAAAGGTTACAAAACTGTTGCAGATGTTGAACAGGGAGAAAGTTGGAGCCATTGCGGTACTTCTGTTACCGCCGGTACACAAACAGGCGTGCAAGACACGCAATATGAAGATCAGGTTCTTGAATTCTTGAAGAATAACGAAAAGGTGTAAAATGACTTACGATGGAAGATGCCTGGCACGCGCCAATGAAATGCTTCGGCGTCGGGCACAGGCGCATGAGGACGAGTTAAACCGTCGCGCAGAACAAATTGCTCAACTTTCTCCGCAGATTGCCGATATTGGTATTGCCATGCGCCGTACAGTCATCCGTGTAATCCACTCGGCGCTCTCCGCCGGAAATGAGATGGAACGTTGTCTGCAACAAGCACAGGCAGAAAATAAGCGTTTACGTGCACAGCGCGCGTCCCTCTTACAGGCGCTCGGTTATCCAGCCGACTATCTGGACCGCAATCCGCTTTGCCCTTATTGTGCGGATTCCGGTTATACCGAACAAGGTATGTGCAACTGCTTACGGCAGCTCTACTGCCAGGAGTTAGCGGTTGCACTTCATCACAGCTGCGGCATGCCACGTATCTGCCTGGATGACTTTAACGCTTCTCTGTATTCGGACGAACGAAAGCCGGGAGAACGTACAAGCGGACGGGAAAATATGTATTATAACGTCCACATATGCCGTGATTTCGTCAAAAATCCAAAGACACGCCGAAGTTTATTTTTTTGCGGCGCTTCCGGTACCGGGAAAAGTTTTCTTGCTGTCGCAACGGCTTATGAACTTTGTGCGCAGGCTGAATACGTTGCTTATGTTTCCGCAGGAACCCTGTTTTCCTGTTACGAAGATGACCGTTTCCGTAGATTGGAAGAGGCGCGTTCAGAAATTCATCGCTGGGAAAATTGCGAGGTGCTGATTCTGGATGATCTGGGCACAGAAAGCGGATCTTCTCAGAATGCCGCGTGTCTGTACCAATTGCTCAATCAGCGTCAAAATTCCGCGCGTGCATCTTTGATCTGCTCCAATTTAGGTCTTGATGAACTAGCCCGCCGCTATGGCGCTCCAACTGCATCCAGAATCGGCGGAGATTTTCTTCAGCTTCTGTTCCGAGGAGACGATCTGCGCATACGACGGCCAGGGAATTTTGATAAAAAAACCGGTATTTGAATCTTGCATCATTTGACGTTTTTTGCTATCATTAATTTAATCCTATCTGCGGTTGTATATACTGCCGGATTGGGAAATACTTTTGGAGGCTGGAAGCATGAAGTCATTCAGGAAAACCGCCGCGCTTGTGGTTGCACTCGCATTTGTTCTGACATCGGCGGCGATGGTTTATGCCGATTTTGATAAAACTACCCTTGCGGGCGGTATTTTTCAGTTGAATGTTGTCCATTCTGTGGAAATTCCCGATCTGGAAGAAGACAGTTATACCGTATGGACCAGTGCGGTCTGTTTTGCGGCGGGACGCGATGCCGACGGACAACTTTACCTAATGACAGATGCCGGACTTGCAGGTTCTGACCGTATGTTTTCCACGCTTTCTCAGCAGTTTTTAGATCTGTTATCAGCCGGAGGTGTTGAGGCAACAGCCGAAAATCTACCGGATCTCGTTAACATTGCGGATACCACATATTATCTGGTTTATGAAGGTGTTCTGGTTGAACTTTCTGTTATTTCGCAAACTGTTTCAAATCATGTTCTGCTTTTAAAACCGGTATCCGACGTAGAAGCGTTCGTCTTTTCCTATGCGTATGCCGATACTTATGATGTCGAAGATACTGTACACAGTTTTTCACTCAGCGGTACGGAAACAGACGGCATTGTTCCCGCAACGGAAGACGCTTATATTACGAACTGGAGTTTTACCACACAGCAGGGAGAAATTACGATTGCTGCAACCGTAGAGGATGGTTATCTCTCCTGTACTATGACAGACCTCCCCATGAGCCGTTCCTCTCAGGGCAGTGCACTGTTTGACGATGCAGGCAATATTATCGGCCTGAACCTTTGGTCAGATAATTCGGATCAGCTTATGGCTTTGACTTCTTCCACGCTAATGGCGATTCTCGATCAGGCCGGCGTTTCCTACACAGTCAATGAAAAGGAAAATCCAAGCTTTTCTCTTATGGAAATCGCTCTATATCTCGGTATTGCCATTGTTGTTATTATTATTCTAGTTGTGATCCTCGTTTTGCTGCATTCACGACGCAAAAAATTGGAAGAGGAAGATCTTTCCCAGCTCGAACTTGAGGCCAGCCGGGCACGGGCAGAGTATGCGCGTCAACATAGTATGCAACAGGCGGCCCGGCGTAATGCACCAGCCGCAGTACATCCGGCTTCGGATTCTTTGCCGCCCGTACGTCCGGCAAATGCAACTGCTCAGTTTTCCAATGTCATGCTGGCAATTTTAAGCGGTCCCATGAAAGGCTACAGTGTTAATATTGCAGATAAAGTTACGCTGGGTCGTGATCCAGAGGCTTGCAATGTGGTGTTCCCACCAGATGCAACATCGGTCAGCCGCCGGCATTGCGCCATCAGTTTTAATAAGAATACCGGCCGTGTGCTCCTGGAAGATTTGAATTCCTCAAACGGTACGTATTTCCCCTCTGGTACACGCATTATTCCCGGCAGACTCTACGCTCTACGTTCCGGCGACCGCTTCTATCTGGGAATTCCAGAAAATCTTGTTGAAGTTCGCATGCAATAACCATATTTGGAATAGCATTTGCAGCTAAACAACGGCCGTCCGATTGGATGGCCGTTGTTCTATTTCCCTGGAACATTTTCTTTCGCAATTACGTCTAATGGATATCCAAATAGGAAATATTTTTCTTTTATTTTTGTTTTGAAATGGATTTCCCTTGTTTTCCACTGTTTAATTCTTCTGGAGGAAAAAAATGAAATTGATCTCAAGCAGCGGCGGAAGCCGCGCTTCTACAAAATCACGGCGCAGCAGCGACCAAGCGAAACCGGTACAATCCGCGCTTCACCGAAATGATACGCAAGACCTCCCACCCATCTCCCAACACAGGATGAGCAATTCATCTGCTTACTCCGGTCGGATACATCCGGATGGTCCTGCTTCTTTTCATTCAAAGAATTTGCATAATACAAAGCAGGAAAATGAAACTTTCTACAATAACAATGCTGTTGGATCTTCCATACACCAGATTCGGATTGTTCGGGATCAGCCGAATACTGGTCCTATGCCCGAGGACTCAGAGAATACAGCGCCGCAGCTTCCGGATGTGGTTGCAGAAAAACGGGAAAAGAAGCGCCATCGCAGAAAGCGTCGCCTGATCGGCTGGAGTATTACCCTTGCAACACTTGTTGCATTATACTTTTTCTGTGTATATACCAATATCCCTTTCATTGCAAACTTGCGAAGCTTGTATATTGAAACCGCCATGACCACCATGGAGCACCAGTGGCTTGCTACTTACTTCATCCCCATGCCGGTCATTCAGGAAACAATGGAAAAGCTGGACCAGCTTGAACAACAGCAGCAAGATATGCAAAGCGACTGGAGTGAATACAGCAAACTGGAATCCACCAAGCTGCCGGATATTCAAAAAACAGACCCGTCTGAAACGGAGGAAGAACAGCAGGAAGAAGTCAAGCAGCCTGAGTTTTGGGAAGATCCTGAACATGAATTCTGGGATGTTTACTCTGAAATCGATTACGACTCTTTCCATGCTTATGCATTAGAGCATGGCGACAGTATGTATAATGCGCAGGGTTATCTCTTTATTGATGAAGCAGATGCAGGAAGCGACGGTACCGGTATTGTCACCACAAATGGTGACCCTGTTTTGGCTATTGACGCGCAAAACGGCATCGTTATGGTCCGGCTCAATGGCCTTGAGTATGAAGGTGTTTTGGCCATCGTTAAAGATCCTAAGCAGGTTTCCATTGGCATTGCTTCGCATCTTGGTTCCTACGGCTCCAAAATTGCCACCATTGCCGAGGAAAATGAAGCGATCCTTGCTATTAACGCATCTGGTTTTGAAGATAACGATGGACATGGCAATGGCGGGACAGTCTATGGCTTACTCTATGCAGAAGGGGTAAAGTATAACGGTTCCGCTGGCGGGACTTATAAAGCAATCTATTTTGACTCCGATTACCGGCTTAACGTTCGGGCTTATGAAAGCGGTCTGGACATTTACAACGGCGTTGAATTCAAACCTGCACTGGTCATTAATGGTGAAGCGGCATTATCCGGTTCTGCAGGTTGGGGTATTCAGCCTCGTTGTGCAATCGGGCAGACTGAAGATGGCACGGTTCTCATGATCGTTATTGATGGCAGACAGACACACTCTGTCGGAATTACAGTTGGAGATCTCGCCAATATCTTTGTCAGTTACGGCGCAGTCCAGGCCGGTAATCTTGACGGCGGTTCATCTGCGGTCATGTATTACAATGGGCGCATCATTACCAAACCTTCCGGCGGAGATAAGGTAAACGGCCGCTATCTTCCGGATGCATTTATCGTAAAAGCACGATCTAGCGTTCTGGAGGAAGACGGCGAATAACCGCCAAATATAAAAAACGCCCCGTCTGCAAATCAAATTTGCAGACGGGGTATTTGCTTTTTTAATGATGGAACAACCGCAGCCCATCAAACGCCATTACAATACCATATTGATTGCATACTTCGATTACATTATCATCCCGTACAGAACCGCCCGGCTGTGCGATATAACTTACTCCGCTGCGGTGGGCGCGCTCCACATTGTCGCCAAAGGGGAAAAACGCATCACTGCCGAGTGCAACACCGGAGATCGTAGACAGATATTCACGCTGTTCGGCACGAGTAAAAGGTTCCGGACGCCGGGTAAACAATGTCTGCCAGATCCCATCTCCAAGAACATCTTCGTAGTCGTCGGACAGGTAAACATCTATTGCATTATCCCGATCCGGACGTGAAATTTTTTCATGGAAGGGAAGGTTCAACACCTTTTCATGCTGACGAAGATGCCATAAATCTGCCTTTCCTCCTGCCAGGCGGGTACAATGGATACGGGACTGCTGTCCTGCGCCTACGCCGATGGCTTGTCCGTCTACTGCATAGCATACAGAATTGGACTGCGTGTATTTTAGTGTGATCAACGCGACAATCAGGTCCCGTACAGCGCTTTCCGGAAGATCACGATTCTGTGTAACGATATTCGTCAAAAGCTCAGGTCCGATTTTGGAGGCGTTTCGGCCCTGTTCAAATGTAACGCCGAAAACCTGCTTATGCTCAATGGGATCCGGCACATAGGACGGATCAATTTTTACAACGTTATATGTGCCATTGCGCTTTTTCTTCAAAATCTCTAATGCTTTCGGCGTATAATCCGGAGCAATTACGCCATCGGAAACTTCACGGCGAATCAAACGGGCTGTCGTTGCATCGCAAGTCGTGCTTAACGCAATCCAGTCGCCAAATGAGCTCATCCGATCCGTTCCACGTGCTCGTGCATAAGCACAGGCAATCGGAGAATCATCAAGGCCTTTGACGTCATTTACAAAACAGGCTCGCTTGAGCGTTTCCGGAAGCGGCAGTCCTACCGCCGCTGAAGTCGGGCTGACATGCTTAAACGAAGTTGCAGCCGGCATGCCAATCGCTTCTGACAGTTCATGCACAAGCTGCCAGCTATTCAGCGCATCCAAAAAATTGATATAGCCCGGACGCCCGGAAAGGATTTCCACAGGCAGATCCTCCCCTGAAGCCATGAAAATACGAGCAGGCTTTTGATTCGGATTGCAGCCATATTTCAACTGAAATTCTTTCATGTTCTTTCTCCTGTCTTTGAAAAAATTCAAACGCGAAAAGCTTTCCTTTTAGGCGCTTTTCGCGTAAGTTTACAGAATTCTGTTTTGCGCCGCAACACCATATTCTATATGCAGCAATATCCTGAACAGGCCAAGACCAGCCGGAGCGAACATAAAATCCATCTTCCCGACACAATTTCCCTTCATATTTTTGGCCTCTTCCCTCTTTTATTTTAGCATGTGCTTTTTTTTCTGTCAATCGTCGGAATGCTTGAAAATAGCGCGAAAATCCATTATGATATAGAGGTATGGATTTTCTAAAGCACAGGATGTAAGCCTATCCTACCGCTGCAGTCTTCCATAACGTTCTATATCAGAGGTTTATAGCTATGAAATTTACCAGTTTTCTTCGTGACGGGGCAGTGCATACCGGCATCATCACCGAACAGGGCATTGCGGATCTGTACACAGCAGGACTTCACTGCGATCTTCGAAAAATTATAAGCTGTGGAGAAAAATCCTTATCCAAGATTCCTCAATTTGCAGCGAAAGCAGAAATTCTTCCCTATGCATCTGTGCATTTTGCGCCCATTGTGCAGCCGGAAAAAATCGTATGCGTGGGCTTGAATTATCGTGCACATGCAATAGAAACCGATGCCGCGATACCAAAAACACCGGTCATCTTCAGCAAGTTCAACAACGCGCTTGCTGCAGCCGGTGATGACATTGTTCTTCCGCCATGGTTGGAAAAATATGACTATGAAGCGGAACTGGTCATTGTCGTTGGCCGTGAAGCCTGGCATGTCCCGGAAACGCAGGCCCAGGACTACATTTTCGGCTATACCTGCGGTAACGATGTCAGCGCGCGTGATGCACAATATGCTTCTGCACAATGGCTCATTGGAAAATCTTTGCCGGGCTTTGCACCATGCGGACCGGTCCTTGTGACCGCCGATGCCTTCGACCCGATGCAGCACCATGCGATTACCTGTCATCGCAATGGCGAATTGGTGCAGTCGGGCACAACGGATGATTTGATTTTTAATTGCCGCGAAATTCTTTCTTATGTCTCCAATTTTATCCGTCTCGCACCTGGAGATCTGATTTTTACCGGAACACCATCCGGCGTCCAGCTTGGCAAACGTCCCGAGGAAGCAAATTGGCTTAAGCCAGGTGAAGAAATCCGCGTCACCATTGATGGCATCGGGGAATTGATAAATCATACGGCATAAAATAAGCGCTCCTATTTTTTGCGCAGCAGACAATATATTACGCCCTTGTACTTTTTGAGTACAAGGGCGTAATTTCATCTTTCCCAATCCGAAAACCCGCAAACCTAACTTTAAAACTTTTGCATAGGATTTAATGACGGTAATAAATATTTCTGCGGGAAAAAATCCGCCACAGCCATCGGACAAAATCCATAAGCATGACTTTGGTTGTCGCCTCCCGGTCATTCTCCATTTTAGGAACCAGCAACAGTACGATGGCAAAACGCAAGGTAATGGCTGCTGCAATTAAAATTTTATAGCGATCAAAGCCGGCATCACCCGGTACGCCGATCGATTCCAGCCAGTCAAGGATCGCCCCACCAGTAAGAACGCCTGCAAAAGATCCGCACAGAGATGTGATACAGGAGAAAAAGGCTATGTAGGCTGGCCGCTGATCATCCGGGGAATAAGAAAGCTGCATGCTGGTTGCCGCAAGGTTGAATGCACACCAAAATGCCGCACCCAAAAAATTATGCGCAAACATGGGCCAAACCTGCCCATAGCCGGAAAAGAGGAAAAAGCCCTGCGTCAATGCTGCAACGCATCCAGATACCAGCATGACCGGTTTACATCCATAACGATCCAACAGTTTCCCCCACTGTGAAATCACAAGCAAGGTTATAATCGACGCAGTAATCGTCCCAAAAATGGTGACCTCCATGTTGGTCAAGCCCATTTCATTCATCGCATAGCGGGAAATATACATACCGCTCATATTCGACGTAAAGCACCATGCAGCCCAGAATATGGCAAACCGCAAAAACGGTCCATCATGGAAAACACGGCCAAGCGACTGCCGGAGATTGGTGCGCAGCGGAGGCGTACTATAGACTTCCTGGATGAATGCATAGCAGCACATATCGATGACGCCGAAAAGTCCGCCCATTCCAAAAACGATTGTATATCGGATCTCTCCGGGAACTCTGTCCAGGATATAAGAAACCAATAGCCCCAGAATCACACCGAAAACCGAATTGATTGCATCACGCCGGGACATCCACCGCCCGCGGATGGAAATTGGAATTAAATCGGCCATCCAGGGCATCCAGCAAACGTTTATCATACTTCCGCATACGGATGAAATACCGAGCAGTACTATGACCGTCCAAAGACGAAGCCACTGTGGGTCCATCGGGATGATAAACGGAACCAATCCGAAAAGCAGCCATAAAGCACGGCTAAACAACCCAAAGGTCAGTAAATAGCGCTTCCTCCGATGAGTACGGCTCACCAAAAGCGAAAATGGAATCTGGCAAACCGCCGCAGCCAGCGGAATCCCGGTGATGATACCATATTCAAAATCACCCGCACCTAGGAAATTGGCAAGCTGAATCATCGCCGTCGTTCCGCTTGCGCAAATAATGCCGTGCATGTTCCCAAAAATATTACTCAAAAGCATGGCAAAAATACTGCGCTGGGTCCGAGGTGTTGCCTGGATTTCCGCATATAACGACGCAAAAGGAGATACCCACTGAATTCGTCTGATTCTCATACGCTTTTCCTCCCGGCTCTTTTTGATCGGAATCTTTTATTTACTATATATCCGTTAGCCGACGGGGTATAGGATGGCTTGCTGGGATTATACAGGATTCATCCAAATTTATCAAGCCATTTTATAAATAAATCTTTTTAGTTTTTTCTCCCTATGCGCTCCTCACATAACCAAATAGACGAATGTTTTTTCACATTCGTCTATTTATATTGCTTTCACTTTCAACTACTATAAGTCTCAGCGTATAAAATTTGTCGTAATCCGTGTTTCCGGGCTGATTGGCTCTATTCCTGCTCGATGCCCTGCGTCAATGCACTGTAACAGCCAGGCCATATTGCGGCCAAGCGTACGCATAATCTGCATGCCTTCTGCATCGGCACGAACTTCATCGGGTGTATTGCCGTGTACCATATTCCAGTATTGAGAAGATACAATTGGCATTTGGGAAATGGTAAAATATTTATTCAGTTGATCCAGTGCAGCAGTTGAACCGCCGCGGCGACAGCTGACTACCGCAGCACCGGGTTTATAGCGGTGCATCTTTCCTGCTGCATAGAAAAAACGGTCAAGAAACGACGTTATGCTCCCAGAAGCTGCAGCATAATGCACCGGCGAACCGAAAATATAGGCATCCGCCAGTTTTGCTCGTTCCAGGGCAGCATTCACAACATCCTCGATAACGCAACGTCCATCCTGACATCCCCCACAGGCCTTGCATCCAGAAATCGGATTTGATCCCAGCCAAAAAAACTCCGTCTCCAAACCAGCTTCCAGTAGCGGCTTTTCCACTTCCCGCAGCGCAGTTTCCGTACAGCCGTGTTCATTGGGACTGCCATTAATCAACAATACCCGCACAAACTTTCCCTCCTCCGCTTAATAGAATGTGGCAACCGGCTGCTCCGGAGCCACCGTAGGAGCAATCTGCTCAACATGGAAAACTGGGCCGCGTTTCCCATATAATTTAGAAAAACGGTTCTCTACCTTTGCTGTAATTTCGTACCATTTTTCATTCTCCAGCTCAGCAATCCTATCATATTTGGCCGCCAAACCGGCAAAACGGATATCCTCAACACAACAGGTCATCAACTGGCGTCCAAAAACGAACGTACCTTCCGGAAGTTTTCCCTGTGTTACCGCAATCGCACGCAAGTGAACTGTCTTCCCCTGAAATTGATCGAATTCTTCAGACAGATCACGATACCACCACGCATAAGCCTCATCCGAAATCTCCACAACAGGAGCATTGATATCGTAGGGGGGCGGGTCCTCGATCGCATCATATTCAACCTGACCGTCCGGGGATTCATACAGGATATCTGCACCGCGATTTACACCGCGTACCAGTTTATGCACTGCTTCTCGATCCAGATTCGCAAGCGCACGGTTAACTACCAACATCTCACAGCTTTGCAATTTGTCTACAACAAGCTGCCGCATGTTTGCATTGTAATTGAGCAGGGTACGGCCATCTGCAAACATGAATTCCTGATAAATCGCCCATTCTTCCGGCATCGCATTGTACAGTGCGTCCAGAAGCCACATGCCGTTGTATTCAATAAGCACCCGCACGGCACGATATTTCTTTACCATCGCCTTCAGTGTTTCTTCCTGCAGCGCATCCTGATCTTCCAGTATTTCAATAAACACATTTTTCCCTGAAAACCGGGAAGGCTCATATTCCTCCTCACCTTCCTCGCAAACCAGCAGCAAAGTGCGTTCTCCTTTATTGAAACGCCGGTCTTCCAGTGTTTCCTGGATGAATTTGGTCTTTCCAGATTCTAAAAATCCGGTAAACAAATATACAGGTATTTCCATCTTTATGCTCCTAAAAACAATCCCCGAACCGCTTCAATATTCAGTTGTGCACCGATCACACAAATCCGTCCGGTGACCTCAGCGCTTCCCGCACGAATTTCGAATTCACCCGGCGTAAAATCAAAATGGAGCCATTCTTCCCCGCCATCTACTATGCCTTTTGCCCGCACAACCATACCAAAGCGCTGCGTATCATTAAGCGCCTGCAAAATGGAAGACAATTGCTCCCGGGTAAATTTATGCGCTGTCTCCTCTCCCCAGCTGGCAAACACTTCATCGGCATCATGGCCATGATGATGGTGGTGATGGTGATATGCGTCCTCTTCCGCATGGTGATGATGACATGCGCAATCCGGATCTTCACATTCCTCGTCTTCTTGGTGATGGTGGTGCACATGCTCGTCCGCATGGTGGTGATGGCATGCGCAATCCGGATCCTCACATTCCTCATCTTCGTGCAAATCTTTTGCAGATTCCAAAAGCCCAGCAAGCTCTTCAGAAAGGGAATCACGCCGTTCAATTGCATCCAAAATCTGCTTCCCGGTAAGCTGATCCCAAGGAGTAGTCAGAATGCGAGCGGCAGGATTATGTTCCCGCAGCAGTGTAACTGCTGCATCAAGCTTTTCCTGCGTAAGGTTCTGGGTCCGGCTGAGAATCACACAAGCGGCATATTCAATCTGGTTATTGAAGAATTCACCAAAGTTCTTTATATACATCCGGCACTTTCCCGCATCTGCCACAGTTGTCAAACCATTTAAGCGGATATCGTCATCAACGCTAAGAACCGCAGAAATAACATCGGAAAGTTTCCCCACGCCAGACGGCTCAATCAGGATCCGGTCGGGATGAAACTGCTCTATCACCTGATGTAACGCTGCCCGGAAGTCTCCAGTCAGACTACAGCAAATACAGCCGGAGTTCAGCTCATTGATTTCCACACCGGCATCTTTCATAAAACCGCCGTCAATCCCGATTTCTCCAAATTCGTTTTCGATTAACACAAGCTTTTCTCCCTGATAAGCCTGCGCAATCAACTTTTTTATCAGGGTTGTCTTTCCAGCGCCAAGAAATCCAGAAAAAATATCTACTTTTACCATTCCAGTTCCCTCTATATCATTACTAGATCTGTGCGGGTTATTTGAATCCGTACAGAGTTTATTATACCACATTTGTACAACTTATGAAAGTATTTCCCAATTTTTTCTTGCGCAAAAATTATACGCCCAAAAGATTCAACTTCTGGGCGTATTGAAACGATCTCGTTATGATTTCAGCATTTCCATGAACTGTTCTCCGGTAAGAGTTTCCCGTTCATATAAATAAGCGGAAATCTTATGCAGTTTCTCGATATTCTCCGAAAGAAGCGTGCATGCTTTTTTATACTGGCGTGCCACAAGCGACACCGTCATTTCATCGATCCGCGTCTGCGTCTGGGATGAACATGCAAGGCTTGCATCACCACCAAGATATTGATTTTCCGTATGTTCCAGTGCAACCATACCAAACTCTTCGCTCATCCCATAGCGGGTTATCATTGCACGGGCAAGTTTTGTCGCCTGTTCAATATCATTGGATGCACCGGTACTAATTTCATGAAAAACCAGCTCCTCTGCGGCACGGCCTCCTGTAAATGTGGTAATTTTATTCTCCAATTCCGTTTTTGTCAGCAGGAAACGCTCTCCTTCATCTACCTGCATGGTATATCCCAGCGCACCAGAGGTCCGCGGAATAATCGTTATCTTTTCAACCGGGGCGGAATGGTTCTGCAATGCTGCAACCAATGCATGCCCGACCTCATGATACGCAACTACCCGTTTCTCCGAATCCGACAATATTTTATTCTTCTTCTGATAACCGGCAATTACAACCTCGATACTCTCCATCAAATCTTCCTGAGATACTGCATCCCGGCCCTGCCGAACGGCACGCAATGCCGCTTCATTTACGATGTTGGCAAGCTCTGCGCCCGAACATCCGGATGCAGCGCGCGCAATTGCTGTATAATCCTCATTCCCATCGGTACGTACCTTTGCTGCGTGCACCTTCAAGATATCGATCCGTCCCTGCAAATCCGGCAGTTCTACCGGTATACGCCGGTCAAAACGTCCGGGACGCAAAAGTGCCGGATCCAGCGATTCCGGTCGATTTGTCGCCGCTAAAATAACTACGCCGCGCGATCCATCAAAACCATCCATCTCCGTTAAAAGCTGGTTTAACGTCTGTTCCTGCTCGTCATTGCCGCCGATCCTGCCATCACGCTTTTTCCCTATGGCATCAATCTCATCAATAAATACGATGCACGGAGCTTTTTCCTTCGCCTGCCGAAACAAATCGCGCACTTTTGCCGCACCCAGGCCAACAAACATCTGCACAAATTCTGATCCGGATATGGAGAAAAACGGGACGTTCGCCTCTCCGGCAACTGCCTTGGCCAACAGCGTTTTCCCGGTACCGGGAGGGCCTACCAGTAATGCGCCTTTCGGCAGGGAAGCACCGATGCGTGCATATTTCTCAGGCGCATGCAGATAATCTACAATTTCCCGCAGCAGTTCCTTCGCTTCTTCCTCCCCGGCAACATCCCGGAAAGTCACAGAATTATCACTCTTGACATACAGTTTTGCGCCGGATTTCCCCATTCCAAACTGCATCATATTTGGGTTCTTCCCCATTTGCTGCGCCATCTTCTTAGATATGAACGTCCATACCCCGAACATCAACGCAACAGGCAGGATGATACTGACAAGTGAATACAGCAACGGGTCTGTTTCTTTTTTTATCTCTGTACCAAATCCGGCGCCGGAATCGACCAGACGGTCAATCAGTTCCGGATCATTCATATTCCCGGTTTTATAAATTTTGCTCGCATCCAGATTCGTAAAAGTAATTTGGTTCTCTTCAACTTCAACCTGCCCAATCTGTTTTTCCTCTAACAGCGTTAAAAAAGTACGATAATCTACTTCCTGAATCTGCACGGATAAAAAGCTTGGAAACACAAATATATTCAATAAAAAGAAAACTACAATGGCAATCGTCCAGTAAAAAATCAAAGGCTTTTTTGAAGGTCTTCGTTCTTCCATTTACAGCCTTGCCTCCAGTTGTACTTGTTTCTGTGTCTTTTTCTTCCTTCTATATACCAAAACATACGCAGCAAAACTAATAATTAATGCCGGCGGGATATCCAATGCCGAATGCTGCTTTAAAAACACCGTAGATAAACAAATCAGAATGGTTATCATAATAAACGGAATACGCCATGGCCATTTCCGGAAATGTATACTGTGCCATCCCGCAAATAACGCAGCCATGGAACCGATTACATGCAGCGATGGACAAACGTTGGTATTGGTATCAAATGCATAAAAATGTTCCATAAATCGGGTAAAAAGGTTTTGCCGGTCAAAACTTACCGGACGAAGAAGCTGCTGCGACGGCCAAATTACATAAATTAAAGCCGTTGCCATATAAGTTATGATAATAAACTGCGACATTTTTCGAAATGTTTCCACATCAAAAAACAGTCCATATAAAAGCATTCCTGCTAAAAATGCAAACCAGAAAAGATACGGGATCACAAAAAACTCGCAAAAAGGGATCATGGAATCCAGATCACATTCCACAACATGATATTCTATATTGTCTCTGCCCTCCAACATTGCAAAAACTACACCCCATATCGGCCAAAACAGCAAATATAACAAATGAGAATATTGGGGGCTGGTTATATTATTGAAACGGAGTTTTCTGTAATCAGGTTTTGCGTTCATAGATATGCACCTCATATTTCGGCACTTATAGCCGATAAAAAATCATACCCGGTAATATTGAAATTAAGTTTTAAAATACTGCTTTTCAAACGCCCGGCAGCGATATCGCTGCCGGGCGTTTGAGCCGGCGTTTTATTTAAACTCAGCACAAAAGCTTTTTCAGCAATCATGCCTGCTCATAACGCCAGTTTTCCTTATGCAAAAGGATTTTCTGTTTTATATAACATACCCTTGGGCTGGTTAAAGCCGATATCGGTGACACCAAGGAGTTTAAATACTTCAAAAATCAACTTTCCGAAGTGACCAAATGCAACTGCACCATGGTGCGGATAATTCTTTGCAACCAGAACGTGACGGTAGAAACGGCCCATCTCCGGAATTGCAAATACGCCGATACCGCCGAAAGAGCAGGTTTTGACCGGAAGAATTTCACCCTCTGCCACATATGCTTTCAACTGCGTGTCCGCAGTAGACTGCAAACGGAAGAATGTAATTTTACCCGGCATCAGATCGCCTTCGAGCGTACCACGGGTAATGTCCGGCTCTCCATCCGGTTCAAGTGTACGCTTCTGAATCTTCTGGAACTTCATCTCGCCGAATGCGAGCTTTGCCATATTGGTATTGCCGCAGTGGAAGCCCATGAAGGTATCAGAATGCTTATAGTCGTACTTGCCGCAGATTTCCTTTTCATACATATCTGCCGGAACAGTATTATTGATATCCAAAAGCGTGACAATATCATCCGATACACACTGGCCAATATACTCAGACAGCGCGCCCCAGATATCCACTTCACAAGAAATCGGAATCCCGCGGCCAGCCATAAAGCTGTTGACATAACACGGTACACAGCCAAATGCGCTTTCAAACGCCGGCCAGCACTTATTGGCAAACACAAAATATTCGCTCGCTCCACGATTGGCTTCCGCCCAGTCCATCAACGTCAGCTGAAGCTGTGCAAGACGCGGCAGAATTCCAGCCATCTTATTGGCTTCGCCAAGCTCTTCTTCCATCTCTTTTATTACAGATGGAATACGCGCATCGCCTTCATGCTGCTTATAGGCCTGGAACAGATCCAGTTCAGAATTCTCCTGAATCTCCACACCAAAATCATACAGGCGTTTGATCGGTGCATTGCAGGCAAGGAAGTCCCACGGACGCGGGCCAAAGGTGAAAATCTTCAGTTTCTTCAAACCCAGCAGCGTACGGGCAATCGGGATAAACTCCTCCATCCGTTCTGCAATTTCTGCCGGGGTTCCAACCGGTTCCTCCGGAATATAAGCGGTTAAATTGCGGATCGCAAGGTTATAAGAACAGTTAAGCATACCGCAATATGCATCCCCACGGTCGTCCAGCAAAACTTCCGTGTTTTCCTCGGCAGCGGCAACATACATCACCGGACCTTCAAAATAACGGGCAATCAGGGTCTCTGGATTTTCCGGGCCAAAATTCCCAAGATAGACCACCAGTGCATTGACACCAGCCGCTTTAACTTCTTCAAGCGCTTTCATCATATGTACTTCGTTTTCCACAATGGTCGGGCATTCATACAGCTCACCCTTATAAGCTGCAACGACAGCCTTTCTTCTGGATTCCGAAAGAGTTCTCGGGAAACAGTCCCGGCTTACTGCAATAATACCGAGTTTTACAACAGGCATGTTGTTCATACAATTACCTCCGTCTAAATATGATGCGGGATAAATCTAAGCTATTATACCGCGTTTCGAGAATTTGCGCAAGAGGGGAAAAAAGTTTACAATTCCATCTTAAACCGTCAAATCTCCGGACACAGCTCCGGTATAGCGGCACAATGCTTCTGGCTCTACCAGCATCTGCAGGCCACGCCGTCCGGCACTGACGGCAATGCAATCAAACAGCCCGGCTGTCTCGTCAATATAAGTTGGATACTTTTTCTTCATTCCTATCGGACTGCATCCGCCCCGGATATATCCGGTCAAACCAAGCAGTTCACGAACATGTACCATCTCCAGCTTTTTATTGCCGGAAATCGAGGCTGCACGTTTTAAATTCAGCTCACACGCCACCGGAATACAAAACACGGCGATCCCCGTCCGGTCTCCCCGGGCAACTAAAGTTTTAAACATCTGCTCTGCAGGCATTCCACAAGCTTCAGCCGCATGGATCCCGGATAAATCATCTTCCGAATAGGCATATTCTCGTGTCTCATATGCAACCCCGGCAGCATCCAATAAACGCATGGCATTTGTTTTTTCCATCTTGACTATTTCAACATTTCGTCAATCATCGCTACGCGGCGGGCATGACGGCCCCCTTCAAACTGCGTAGAAATAAACAATTCCACCAGTTCCACCGCAGTCTCCGGTGCGATGACGCGGCCACCCATACACAAAACGTTTGCATCATTATGTAAGCGCGTGTACTTTGCTTCATACGCAGTTACGACTGTCGCCGCGCGAATCCCCGGAACTTTATTGGCCGTGATCCCAACACCAATTCCCGTACCGCACAAAATAATACCAAAATCGTACGCACCTTTTGCAACCGGCTCCGCAACCTGACGGGCAACCAGCGGATAATCACGCTGTGCCGGATTGGTCAGTTCCCCCGCTTCATTATAAAAAATACCAATATCCTGGACTTCAATTCCCTTGTCCTCAAGGTATTTTTTAATTGGCGCTTTCAGGACAAAACCTGCGCTATCTGCACCGATAATAATTTTCATAGGTCAACTTCCTTCCCTGCTTATTTTTTATAATGCCCTACACGAACGCATGTTAACTTCATATTGTCTCCTGCTTAACTCTCCGCTTTCTCCTGTGCGGCAAGCCGCGCCGCACGTTCCCGCTCTGCCTGCGACAGACGATGATAAGCAGGAACCAGCTTTGCTGCAGAAAACTGTTGTTCACGCTGCTGCGGTTGTGTTGCATCAAAGGCATGCTGTGCCGCTCGCGCAACGCCATATGCACGTCCATACCGTAAATGTTCTGGCAATCGCGGTAAAGTATCCGGCAGAAGATATGAGCCATCGCCTGTTATTATAAGCTTTTTCTCCTCTTTTTCAAGCTCTTTCCGCAAATCTTCAACCCGTATCGCCCGGTCGGATACACAACGTACCGGATAAGGTTCGGAAAGATCAAAAATTGCATTATAAACTTGCCCCGCACGCGCATCCATTACGACGCACAGATGGGCATCCATACACGGCGCACAGGCAGCAATTGCTTCCAGTGTTGATACGCCAATACACGGCAGATTTTTGGCAGCTGCCAGCCCTTTGACAAGGCTGATCCCGATGCGTAAGCCGGTAAAAGATCCGGGGCCGGCAGAAACAGCCAATGCTTCTACAGAATCAAACCCGATTCCACACAGTTCCAGCATAGCCTGTGCCATCGGCAGCAAGGTACGGCTATGTGTTAAACCCGCCCGCTGATATGTTTCTGCCAACAAGGTCCCATCCTGATATAAAGCAACGGATGCTGCTGTTGCAGCGCTGTCAAAAGCTAATATTTTCATTGTGCAAGCCCCCTGATCCGGATTCTGCGGGTATTCGCATCCATCGGTTCCATTTCAACCGTTATAGTCCGCGCATCCAATGCATCTTGTACCCGTTCGCTCCATTCGACAACACAGATCCCCCCGCGGGCAAGATAATCTTCCCAGCCGATTCCATATAAATCTTCTGATCCGGAAAGACGGTACATATCAAAATGAAAAACCGGGGGAACGCATGCATATTCGTTCACAATAGTAAAAGTTGGACTCGTCACGCGGCCGGTATACCCAAGCGCACGGGCAAGACCCCGCACAAATACGGTCTTTCCAGCCCCCATATCCCCGCGCATTGCGACAACACTGCCTGGTTTAAGCCCGGATGCAATGCGGGCGCCGACAGCTTCCGTTTCCGCTTCCGAATGTGTTATCCATTCCATCTCTATGCCTCTTTGCTGCGTATCAGCTGTGCTGCCCGCAAAATTCCCAGTTTCCCTGATTCATAGGTCAGGCCGCCCTGCATATATGCGGTATACGGCTGCCGCATCGGCGCATCACAGGACAGTTCAATCGATGCCCCTTGTATAAATGCACCCGCTGCCATTACAATCGGGCAATCATAACCCGGCATATCCCAGGGCTCCGGCGTTACATATGCATCCACCGGCGCACCGGCCTGAATACCGCGGCAAAATTGTAAAAGCGGTTCCGGACTTCCAAAACAGATGGTCTGAATGATGTCATGACGCACATCCAGAGGTTTCGGATCTACTGTAAAGCCAAGCCTGTCCAGCAGCGCCGCGCCAAAATGTGCCGTTTTTAAGGCTTGCGCGGTTGTATGCGGTGCCATAAAAAAGCCCTGATACAGCGCACGATTTACGCCGTTGGTTGCACCGCATTCCCGACCGATTCCCGGAACCGTCATGCGCGCAGCACAACGTTCAATATATTCATGGCTTCCGGCAATATAAGCGCCCCCCGGCGCAAGCCCGCCGCCCGGATTCTTGATCAGCGACCCGACAACGGCATCCGCTCCATGCTGGGTCGGCTCGGTCTTTTCTACAAATTCGCCATAGCAATTATCCACAACGATATATGCATGCGAATTAACCGCACGGACGGCCTGGCAAAGCGCGCCGATTTGTGCGCATGACAACGAAATTCGATCGGCATATCCGCGGGAACGCTGAATTAAAACTGCACCAACCGTCTCATCCGCACATGCTTCGCGCAACGCATCGATATTCGGCATACGTCCGGCGAGTGGGACAACTTCCGTCTTGACGCCCCATGCTGCGAGTGAACCAAAACGCGGCTGATCAATGCCGATCACCTGGATCATGGTATCGTAAGGCATGCCCATCGCACAGACCAGTTTCTGCCCCGGCTCCAAAGCACCGAACAACGCGGTTCCAATCGCATGTGTTCCATTGACAAACTGTACACGAACCAATGCGTCCTGCGTACCAAACACCTCGGCATAAATCCGTTCCAGGTCATCGCGTCCTTTATCATCGTAACCATAACCGGTCGTTCCGGAAAAATGGCCTTCACTGACTCGGTACTTGGAAAATGCAGATAACACCTTATTTGTATTATGCAGGGCAATATCATCGATTTGCGCAAAACAGGCAGCAAGCGATGCTTCTGCCTCAGCGGCAAGCGCCAAGGTCTTTTGATTTAAATCCATACTTCAGCCTCATTTTAGTATTAAATTACAATTTAAGTATCGTCAACTTTTTTGGGGAAACCTGGCAGCCGCCGCAATGGATAGCGAACCCCTTATTTCCGCATCTTGACACAATCTTTCCGTTTTATGCTTGCCAACGGGAAGCCAGAATCCCACTTTCCCGAATCAGGAACGCAGCACGGCGCACTTCTTCCTCACTGCGCACCAGCGCAATACGAACATGTCCTTCTCCTGCCGGACCAAATGCAGCGCCGGGCGTCAAAAGTACTCCTGATTCTGAAAGCAGCCGCTTACAAAAATCAGACGAATCCGTATAACCTTCCGGCAGCTGCGCCCAGGCAAACATTGTTGCACGGCTTTTAGGGATTTCCCAACCAATTTCGCAAAATTCCCGGCACAAAATATCACGCCGCGCCTGATACGCTTCCCGTGTCGCAGATACTGCGCTTTGGTCTCCTGAAATTGCCGCAGCTGCAGCAAGTTGGAATGGGATAAACATTCCGTAATCTCCGGACTTAATCTTTTTGATCCTTGCGATCAGCTCCCGATTCCCCAAGCAAAATCCAATGCGCGCACCCGCAAGGCCATACGTCTTGGACAGTGAATTGATCTCAACACCCACTTCCCGTGCACCCTCGTATTCTAAAAAGCTTCCGCCATATTGACCGTCAAACACCAAATCAGAATAGGCATTATCTGCCAATACGCAAATTTGGTACTGTTTGGCAAATGCAATCAGTTTGTGATAAAACTCCGGCGGGGCAACCGCCGTAGTTGGGTTATTCGGATAGTTCACAATCATCAAACTGGCTTTTTGTGCAATTTCCTTCGGAATTGCATCGAGATCCAGGATATAACCGTTTTCCGGCGTCATTGGCATGTAATAAATCTGTGCACCGGCAAGTTTCGGTCCATCGACAAAAGCAGGGTAGCACGGGTCCGGCACCAGTACGATATCTCCCGGATCTACAACTGCCATCGGAATATCGGTGAACCCCTCCTGTGAACCGGCCAGAGACACGATTTCACTGGCCGGTTCACAGGAGGGGTTCACCGATATTCCGATGGCAGTTGTAGATCC
>CALWJF010000071.1 GCA_944380935.1 uncultured Clostridia bacterium | reverse complement strand
GCGGGGAAAGTGATGTGGACATTCAGCCATATATTCGTTGGCTGCATGTGCAGCCGCAGCCGGAGGGCGTATGTATCCATACGACGCTGGCGGCAGGGCAGGAGAGTCTGAACCCGGAATATCTTGTACAGGCTATTGAACTTTATCTTGGCGCACAGGATCTATATACGGCTTATCATCGTCGGGCTGTTTACGACGCGGATGGGGAAATTTTCCAATAAATCGCCGCTTTGGTATAAAAGTGGGAAAAAAGCATAAAATACCTCCCGTAAATTCGAAAGATTTTGCGGGAGGATTTTTTTATGATGTATACGGATCTTGCGTTGGAGGCCGCTGAGCTCCGCGCGCGGGAACTGCCGCCCCAGGGAAAACTGGACGGCGTGGTAAGCCATCATGAGAATCATGGGAAGTTTGAAGTAGATGTGGTGGAGATCATCAATGAAAATGGAGCGCAGCTGCTTGAAAAACCGCAGGGTAGATATATCACGCTGGATATTATGCCGGCAATGCGGCGCCAGGAAGATGCGTTTGCACAGGCGTGCCGGCTGGTTGCGGAGTTGCTAAAACCGTTGCTTCCTGCACAAAACGAAGGCTGCGCACTTGTTGCAGGCCTTGGGAATCGTGCGATTACACCGGATGCAATCGGGCCGGATTGTGCGCGTGATATCATGGTTACGCGGCATGTAGTAAAATCCATGCCGGAATACTTCGGCTCGTTTCGCCCGGTTGCGGCGGTTGCACCGGGCGTGCTGGGTACGACCGGGATAGAAACTGCCGAATTTCTACGCGGTTTGGTCCGGGATGTAAAGCCGGATGTTGTCCTTGTCGTGGACGCACTGATGTCGCGCCAAATGTCTCGGCTGTGTTCCACTGTGCAGATTACCGATACCGGTGTTGCACCGGGTTCGGGCTTAGGCGGGAATTCGGTTACAATTGATCGCGCTTATTTGGGCGTTCCTGTAATTGCGCTTGGAGTCCCGACGATTATTGATTCCGCGACACTGGCTATTGATACTATGTATGAAGCAGGATTAGAAGGATTTGATGAAGCGAAAATCCGAAGTTCCGGACAGGGATTTATTGTAACGCCGAAAGAAATTGACCGTATGAGCGCAGAAAGTGCCAAAATATTGGCTTATGGAATTAATCTGGCATTGCAGGAAGGGATTGAAATCGAAGATATAGATGCGTTTATTCATTAATCTGTACCTGCCGGCAAAAAATACGAATGTGTCCTTGCTCTGGTGCATATGATCCTAAGGAGCCCAAAACAAAAGAAAGGAGATACAGAATGCGCAGTAAGGTTCGAAAACCAAGAATTTTTCGATATTTTGTCGGCTTTTTCATAGCCGTTGTGCTGATCTGTATCCCGGCAGCTGCACAGTTTGGCGGGATTACCGGGTTATATGCTTATTTGTGCCTTCAGCTTCAAGGAACACCAGAAACCGTGGCGGAAAGTGCAGTTATCTTTCCGCCACCGGAAAATGGGGATACAGTAGTGGAAAGTGCGAATCTTGGAAATCCTGTACAACAGCCGGAATCGGTGGACTCTGAAAAAACGCAGGTTGAGGATTCGCTACCTACTTCGCCGCCACCGGCATCCGACTGTGTACCATTCAATTATACCCCCCAGATTGTGAATCATACGGCTTATACAATAGACCCGTCCGCTTTATTTGATGCGGACGGGTTGCGTCTGGCACTTGATGGTACGCCGGAAATCCTGATCGTACATACCCATTCTTCTGAGTCCTTTACCTCCGATGCGGAAAATCCGTATTTGCCGGATGATGTGATGCGTACACTAGATACAAACTATAATGTTGTACGTTTGGGGGATGCGCTCAGCGCCGCACTGGAAGCGGCAGGTATAGGCGTTATCCATGACCGGGAAATCAACGACTATCCATCCTATAATGGATCTTATACACAGATGCTGAAACGTGTAAATCAGTATCTCAGCGATTATCCAAGCATTAAAATGGTTCTTGATGTGCATCGGGATGCGATCTTAGATGAGGAAGGCAATAATCTTGCGCTTCGCACGGAAATTGACGGTGAACAATATGCAAAGCTGATGTTTGTTGTCGGCACAGACGAGGGTGGACTTTCCCATCCCAATTGGCAGAAAAACTTGTCATTTGCCGCGACGATGCAGGGATGGGGCGATAGTTTGTATCCAGGGTTGATGCGTTCGATCGATTTAAGACAGGAACGGTTTAATCAGCATACAACTACGGCATCTGTGATTGTTGAAGTTGGAAGCGCAGGAAATACACTGAGTGAAGCGCTACGCGGCGTAGAATGTTTGGTAGAAATCCTGCTGCGTACACTGGGTATCGAATAAAACGTATGTTAAAAAAGAAAAACCACACTCGTATGCAAGAGTGTGGTAATCCGTAAAAATATTTATAAATTTGAAAAACGGTCATGTTTACATAAAAACCTATTATGCGCTTTTGATGTTCACGTCCTGTGTTCCTTCCACCGGCTGCCGATATTCATAAAAGCGGTCGATTTTGCGTAAAGACCGTTCAACCAGTTCCGGGGAATAGCGTATCCGTTTTCCAATAAGCAAGGCGGAAAATTTCAGCGCAGCTAGCAAGCTGGGTACGATGATAAATAAAAGATCCGAACTTGCGGAAAATACTGGAATACGGGATAAAAGCTCCAAAATTGGTACAATTGGCGCTAAAAACAGGAAATAAAGCCCGACTATATTTCCCAAAAGATAAGCATACCCCAAATATCCAACTATACCGCCACCGATGATCAAGGTAGAAAGGACTATTAAGCCAATCGTCGATCCTGGAACAGCACACAGTCCGCAGATAAAGTAAAAAAGGATAAAAAACAGAAAAACGACAATAGAAAAACTCACATCCGCACCCGTCATAACACCGTTGGCACCAGTTGCAAAATAGCGAATTCCTCCAAAACGATAAAAAAGCAGACCCAAAAGCGCAGCACACAAGGCAATTAGCGCGGCGCCGACAAACTTTTGAAGAAACCTCTTGACATTGACCCGATACAATTTGATCCCTGCCTTTCTACGAACAATGGGCATAATAATTTGGTTCACATAATCCAAAATCAGGATACTATATTTTTAATAATTTTACAAGCAGTTTTTCATAATTATGCTTTATTGTAACAATTTGTGATAATTTGTAATCTTTTCCCGAAATTGTATTGCCGATTTTTGACGTTTGTGATATAATTAGGCAAATATGAGGCGCGTTTTAACACGGGTAAGTGAAATGCGCCATTTTTTTGCGGAAAGGATTTGGGATCAATGAAATCATATCCGATAGAAGTTGCTGGTGTACGGCGGGAGCTGCCGCTTTGCCGGGTGAATGATACGTTATATATTGCTGCATTTGTAATGTTCGGAGATGTGGAAATCACGGTTGCTGCAGCGCGAGCGCTTTTGCAGATCGCCCCTGCGTTTGACGTAATTATGACTGCTGAGGCCAAGGGGATACCGCTTGCCTATGAAATGGCCCGTCAAAGCGGGAAATATAATTATGTTGTTGCACGAAAATATCCGAAACTGTATATGAAATCAGTGTTTTCTGCCGACGTTCATTCGATTACTACGGATAAGGATCAGACTTTGTATCTGTCCGAAGATGAGGCGCAGTATATCAAAGGACGGCGCGTACTGTTGGTAGACGATGTAATTTCTACAGGGGAGAGTATTCATGCTGTGCGTGTGCTGGCTGAGCAGGCAGGCGCACAGATTATTGGCGTTCAGACGGTTCTTGTAGAAGGAGATGCACAGGGACGTACAGATTTACAATATCTTGGCGTAATCCCGGTATTTAATGCCGATGGAACGCCGAAGGCATAAACTGTGCAGATGCGCAGGTAATCTGCCTTATATCCTTGAAAGGGAAAGTGTTTATGGAGAATTGGAAAACACAGACACTGTTTGATTTGACGCATACGCTTGCAGCCGCTTATTTGGAGCATTTTCCATATCCGTGGCAAGCGTTAAGCGGGATCAAAGACTTGATCATTGCCCTTGGTCCGCAACTTCCGGCGGGGGAATACGAAGAACGTATGCCGCAGGTTTGGGTTGCAAAGAGTGCCGAAATTTATCCGTCTGCCTATCTTGGTGCTCCGTGTATCATTGGGCCGCGTACGCAGGTGCGGCATTGTGCATTTATCCGGGGAACTGCGCTGATTGGCGCCGACTGTGTGGTTGGCAACTCGGTTGAACTCAAAAATGCAATTTTATTCGATGGTGTGCAGGTCCCGCATTATAATTATGTTGGCGATTCCATTCTGGGCTATCGGGCGCATATGGGTGCAGGAAGTATTACATCGAACGTAAAGGGTGACCGGAGTAAGATCTGTGTGCAAATTGGAGAAGAACGTCTGGAAACCGGGCTGCGTAAATTTGGCGCAATGCTTGGGGATGGCGCGGAAATCGGCTGTAATAGCGTGCTGAATCCAGGAAGTCTGATTGGTCGAGGGACACGGGTTTATCCGCTTTCCAGTGTACGTGGTGCAGTTCCTGCACATTGTATCTATAAGGCGGACGGTCATATTGTCAGTATGGAGGAACGGTAAATGGGTAGATTGTTTGGAACAGACGGAATCCGCGGCGTTGCGGGTGAAATGCTGACCTGTGAGTTGGCGACTAAAATTGGCCGTGCCGCAGCAGAAGTCCTTTCAGGCCTTCGCCGCCGTCCGCTTTTTGTCATTGGAAAAGATACGCGTATGTCTTCGGATATGCTGGAATCCGCGATTGCGGCCGGCTTGTGTTCTGTTGGCGCGGATGTTATTTTCCTTGGTGTTGTACCGACTCCGGCAGTTGCATACCTGATCGGGAAATGCAAAGCGGATGCCGGCGTGATGATTTCCGCTTCACATAATGCGGCAGAATTTAACGGCATCAAAATTTTCGGCGGCGATGGCGTAAAGCTTCCGGATCTTTTGGAAGAACAGATTGAAGCGATCGTCCTTGACGGCGCATTTCGCCTGCCAGCCTCTGTGGGAACGGATATGGGACAGGCGCGTTACAATACGGAAGCAATTGAATATTATATTAATCATTTAAAATCCACCGTACCGTTCTCCTTGTCCGGCCTTCGGGTTGCCGTGGACTGCGCAAATGGTTCTGCGTCTGTAACGGCGAAGCGCCTGTTTACGGAGCTCGGGGCGCAGGCGGAATTTCTTGCCTGTGAGCCGGATGGTACGAACATCAATCACGAATGCGGTTCAACCCATTTGGATGCATTAAAAGCTTATGTTGTGGAACATGGGATGGATGCCGGCGTTGCATTTGATGGAGATGCGGACCGGTGCTTGTGTGTTGATGAGAACGGCGAAGAGATTGACGGAGATTTTATCATGGCAATCTGTGCCGAAGATATGCGCGCACGAGGGAAGCTGGAGCATAATGCGGTAGTAGGCACGATTATGACCAATATGGGCTTTAGTAAGTTTTGTGAGGAAAAAGGTTTGCGTTTTGTTGCCACAAGGGTGGGAGATCGCTATGTATTGGAAGAGATGCTGCGCTCCGGTTACAGCTTTGGCGGCGAGCAGTCCGGGCATTTGGTATTCCGGGATTTTGCAACAACCGGAGATGGGCAATTGACAGCCATTCAACTTTTGTCCATTATGGCACGCCGTGAAGTTCGGCTTTCGGAACTGGCATCTGTCATGCAGCGTTATCCGCAGGAACTGATAAATGTAAAAGTTTCTCCGGAGGGGAAGATTGCGTTTTATACGGATCCCTGTGTGCATGAGGCGACGGAGCGTGCCCGCCATGAACTGGGAGAGAACGGCCGGATCATTATTCGGGTTTCCGGGACGGAACCGCTGATCCGTGTAATGGTAGAGGGACGCGATATTGAGCAGGTTCGTCGGGTATGCCGGGAAGCGGCGGAGGTTGTCCGCCGAAATCTTGGGAATTAAAGGTACATATAGGTATAATATATTGTTTATTTTCAGCACAGCGGATGCAATGGATTACTATGCAGAAGACGCAAATAGGCTGTTTGTCTATTTGCGTCTTTTTTGCTGTAATTTTTTGCGTGCGAGCGAATATTTTTACCGAATCGGCTGCGGAAAAATGCGCTGTGGAATGTGCGATAAAATAACTACGATTGAATCGGGAAGCAGGAACGGATTAAAAAATGATAAAAAGGCGCTGGGAATTTTCCCCGGCGCCTTTTTCAGGAATTAGGATGCAAAATTAAAGTTGAGGATGTGATTATTTTTTGGCTGTATGGGTTTGAATTATTTTTTCTCTTCGTCTAAAATCTTGTCACCGTAAAGGTTGAAGCGGAACAAAAGACTTTCATCTTCGGGTTTTTCGCATTTAATCTTTGCTTCGGAAACCATGCCGCCACGGATGATCTGGGTAAGGCCGATGATCTGGCAGAACTTGCTTTTCAGATTCAGCTTGTCGCCTTCATCGGTCACGAGATATACCTGGCCTTTGCACTGGTCAACAGCTTTAATGAATTCCTGTAAATCGATATCGTGTAGTTTCAAATCTGACATAATTTCACCTTCCTTTAAATATATCACTCCTCGGCTATCACTATACGATATTTGGGCAGAATTGTCAATAACCTGCTTGAATTTTCGTTAAAATGTACCAAAAAAAAGTCGTAGAGTGAAGCGGCCTTGTGAAAATCCGGGTCATTTTTCTTGATTTTTTGTCCGGCTTCGTATTTCGCGTTGTCAGGACGGCACTTTGTTTTGAAAGAAGGAAACCTATAAAGCAAAACCACTGCTGCCTGCAACAACCGGTTTTACAAGACAAATCCGGAAAGAAAACTGAGAATACGGCAGCTTTGAAGGCTCAAAAAGGATGCAGAGAGACGTGTATGCAGCCGGTTGGATTGGGAACCGGAAAACGACACAAGCCCTCCTGTGCTGCTTTGGCAGGTGTGGAATTTTCCTGTTGTACTGGACATTTCTGATTGAGTATGCTATAATCTAGTTGGTGAGTTTTCTGCTTAAAAACCCGATTTATCGGTTTTTTTGTAACTTTTGCATAAAAAATTGCTGACAGTTATAAAATTATACATTTTGTGCATACACAGGTGTACGGCAATAGCCGGTCCCCAGGATTTTCCGGCAATATATGCAAAGGTCAGATGCAGAAAACAACGAAGGAATCTTGACTTTAAGTCCCTTCGTAAACGATGCCGGATTTAAAAAGGAGGAAAAAAGCAATGAAAAAGAAGTGTATTGCGCTGCTTTTGGTATTTGCCATGTGTTTGAGCATAGTACCGACGACATTTGCGGCAGATACGGGTGTTACGAAATCGGCATTCAGCGATTTCGCACCACAGAGTACGCTTTATAATGCCTGTCCCGGGAACTTTGCCAATACAGGTTACGGTACGGTTGTGCTGGACGATACAACAACGACGGCAACGGATACAGGCTATATGCAGTATTTTATAACAGGCGGAATTGCGACGCCGACTGCATATTGGGCGCCCACGGTGATGCAAAATACCAATCCTGACGTAGCCAGTGCGAAGGTGAGTACGCAGAAAAGCGGCGGTGTCGCTTATCTTGTCGTGACTTTTGAAAAGGGAACGCAAGAGGGGTCCACAACGGTTCGAGTCGATTATACGGTAGACACGGCGACGATGTCCGGCGGTATTGCGACAGGAGAGATGACCGTATCCGTAACCGGTTCGCTGGTCTATACGGTAACCAATGAAGATGGTGAACCGGCAACGCCGGGTGAAAAACCAAATCCACCCACTGCCGACGATATTGAGGATTTTTATAGCGATGCAGACCGTGCTGTATTGGTCAAATGTAGAGAAACAGATGCCCATAACGGATATGTATCCCGGCTGGAACCTGAGGGATATACGGTTGGGGAAGTGGAAGAATTTGCAGGTAACAGTGATTTATCTGCAAGCGAATGGCTCTGGTATTGTGGCATAGAGCTTGATACTGCGTATTATTTGGATCGATGGAACCGGAATTTTGCCGAGCAGTATGGCACGCATTATTTAAGCCCGGAAGACCAGGCCGTTGAGGCGCCTTTCTATTATTTCAAGGGAGGCTATTGTACTTACGCAGGCCAGACACTTGCTGCCGGATGGTATTGTTTGACGGAAGATGCCCCTGTTGTAATCTGGATCACCGGCAATGCACCGCAGCCGCAGACGTATGAGCTGACGGTAGTAACAAATCCGCTTGGCGGTAAAACCAGCGGAAGCGGCAATTATGCGGAAAACGTTAATGTACCGATTCAAGCATCTGCCCCTGACGCACCGGCACAGAAGGTCTATGTTTTCACAGGCTGGACCAGTTCCAACGGCGGAACGTTTGAAGATGTAAATTCGGAAAGCACCACTTTTACGATGCCTTCTGGCGCTGTGACGGTTACAGCCAATTATACGCTGAAGGATGATGTAAACGGCGACGGAGTCCCGGATGAAGACCAGCAGTATGACATCCTGTATGCGAAGGGGACGACGGATGAAGTTACCGGAATGCCGTCGAACGTAGAAGATGTGCTGGCGGGGACAGAGCAGAGCGTGTCGGCGGCAAAGCCGGAACGTGAAGGCTATGTGTTCACCGGCTGGGAGACGAATGACG
>CALWJF010000070.1 GCA_944380935.1 uncultured Clostridia bacterium | reverse complement strand
TATAATTGGACAGGCAGCCCTGGACTGGCGGAGTCGCTAAAAACTGCATCTCTTTACAAAGGTTGTAATGCCCGGATTTGCAATAGTCGCATTTTCCGCAGCCAAATCCCGGCTCAAGACAAACGCGGTCGCCGACTTTCAGGCCTTTAACGTCGGCACCGACTTCGGTAATGGTACCGGCACACTCATGGCCAAGGATAAAATCACCATCCACGACGAAGTCGCCGATGCGGCCGTTTTCCAGGTAGTGGACATCAGAACCACAGATGCCAACGTATTCAAGCTTGATTACAACCTGATCATTCTTTGCCTGCGGCATCGGAACTTCACGGGTTTCCATTTTTTTAAGGTCCGTCATAAAAACAGCTTTATTTCCCATTGTAATGCTCCTTTTCATTCAAAAGATATAAAAAAATCTTTCTATTTGTATCATACCATGCCATAGAATTGATTTCAAGCATATTTTCAATTTTTCTTATCAGCAGTCGTTGTGCATGCATCGCTTGCCTGGTATTCTATGAAAATGGAGGTAAAGGGAATTTAAGGGGAATAGGAGTTTTTTTAGACATTAGCATTGCCAATAGGATAAAAATATGATAATATATAGGATAGACTACTATAATTGTGGTTATATATTCATTTTAAGTTGGGAATTCAAAAATCATGAAAATAGAGAAACGTTGGAAACCGGAATCTGCGCCGGAGAACAATCTGATCGAGGGCCGGAATGCGGTGCTGGAAGCATTGCGTGCGGGACGGACCATCGATAAGATTTATGTGCTGCGTTCTGCACGGGATGCTGCATTTGGTGAAATTGTAGCCAAAGCGAGGGCAGCCGGTGTGGTTGTGGTGGACTGCGAGCGTGCGAAACTGGACGCAATGAGCACTACCGGTGTACATCAGGGAATCATTGCTGCTGCTGCGGCGCATGATTACGCGGATTTGGACGAACTGATTCGGCAGGCAAAAGCTGCGGATACGCCGGCTCTTTTCGTGATCTGCGACGGGATTACTGATCCGCATAATCTTGGTGCAATCATCCGGACAGCAGGTGCGGCAGGCGCAAACGGCGTTATCATTCCCCGCCGCCGCAGCGTTGCGCTGACTGCTGTGGTAGCAAAAGCAGCCGCTGGCGCATTGGAATATGTGCCTGTAGCGCGGGTGAGTAATTTATGCAATGCCATTGCAAAACTGAAGGAAAATGGAGTTTGGATCTATGGAACTTCAGATCGTGCCAGTGCAAGCCTTTATGAAACGGATTTGAGTGGCCCGGCAGCTTTTGTCGTTGGATCAGAAGGGGAAGGAATGGGAAAGCTTGTGGAAGAAAGTTGTGATTTTGTGCTTTCAATTCCGATGAAAGGGAAAATTGCTTCGCTCAACGCTTCAAATGCAGCTGCGGTTGTTATGTTTGAGGCTATGCGGCAGCGCAGTGCCAAGAATTAGAAAGATGGTGGCAAAGAATGCAGGAAAATAAAAATAATACATCGAAGACGGATGATCTTGATGAAATCCGAATGCTTTTATGGGAAGATCCGGAGGAACTTTCGGCAGATCGTCTATCTTTGGACGATATTTTAGCGGAGTTCAGTACAGATGTGGCTTCGGCGGCGTCGGACATGGATACGGCCCAGGAATCTTCGCTTTCTGATCCGTCTGCTGCTGCGGAAGAAGCCCGTGAAGTTTATGATGCACATACAGGGGAGCCTATTGTTGCGTCTGGGGAAGAAGCAGATGCCCAGGAAGTGCTGCGTGCACAAAAAGAGGCGGAACTTGCCCGCCGCCGCGAAGAGCTGAAACGTGCCAATCAAAAAAACAACCAGCTGCAAGATGAAATTGCATCCTATGTCGATGCAGCAATGGATGAGAAAAAAGGAGGGATTGGGGAGAAAACAGCAAAAATCCCTCATCCTTCGCGAACGATTCCAACACTTGACTCGCTGGAGTATGGAGAAGCTGCAGAAGATTCGTCTGCAGCTGTTGAAGAGGAAGTGGAGCGAGCGCCTGTAAGGCAACAGGAGGAAACAGATCGGTCCGGTTTGCGAAACAGCCGGATCAGTTCGGATTTGCGCGCATTCCGGAACCTGCGGCCGGATGAAGCTGCACTTAAGGCGAAGCGTGCAGTCAGTTATTATTCCTGGTGCGGCGGATCTGTATTGATTTTGACGATTCTATCATGGTATGTAATGACTGCACCGACTTATAAGCTTTGGCTTCCGGATTTTCTAACTTATTCGCAGCGCCCTTATATTACCCTGCTTGTCTTTGTGATTCTTCAGTGTGTCGCAATGTTTATTGCCCGGAGTTTTATCGCGGATGGTTTGCGCTCCCTGTTTAAGTTTGACTTTAAAGCGGAAACGCTTTTATCCTTATCTTCGATTCTGACGCTTCTGTATACAATTAGCATTATTATCTTTCCGCAGTGGGGGGGCTACCTTCCCTGCGTGCCATGCGCGATGTTCGGACTGTTTGTGGGCCTGTATGCCCGACGGCAGCGGTACAAATCCATACGCGGATGTTGCCGCGCTGCATCCCGTGCAGAAGGGAATTATTGCACGATAAAAGGGATGCGGGATAATACCGGTACTGTAAAGACCGTATATAAAACAGATCCTACGCGCCTGAAGCCGGAGTTTATGGAATCCATTCTGGCGGATGATCCGGGCGAGAGCCTGATGCGTTATTTTGTGCCGATTGTGCTGATTGTTACGCTTTTGTTTGCATTGATATCTTCTGTCGGCAGGTCGCATGCTTCATATTTTCTATGGCATTGGAGCACGCTATTGTGTATTGCGGCGCCAGTGGGTATTATTTTGTCACAGGTAGTTCCATTTGCAGCAGTAAGCCATAAGCTCTCTCGCATTGGCGTAGCGCTGATGGGATCAAAAGGAATTAATGATATTGCGGATACAGAATCGGCGATCCTTGGAGAAACTGATATTTTTCCAACAAAAATGATTACTGTAAACGGCGTTAAAGTTTTTTCGGGATTTACAAAGGAAAAAGTGAATTTATGTACGCTTAGCGTTTTGAAGGCTTCCGGCAGCCATCTGTATAATTCCTTTGCAGCAAGTCTTCCCGGACAACCTATGAATTTGCCGGCAGTAGAAGGATTTGAATTCTATGAAACTGGCGGGATGGGTGCTTATGTCAATGGCGAAAAAGTGCTTGTGGGTACGGCCAACTTTATTTTACGAATGGCAGTCAAAGTCCCGGAGGGAATTAATCTTAAAAACGGCGTTTTGGTGGCAATCAACATGCAGTTTGCCGGAATTTTTTCGATTAAGTATGATATCCAGCCATCCGTTCGCCGTTCGCTGAATTTTATGATAAAACATAAGATTACTCCGGTTATGGCAGTGCGGGATTTTAATATGACTCCACAGCTGATTGAAAGCCGGTTTAAGATCAATCCGGATCATTTTGATTATCCTGAGCTGGAACAGCGTATAGCATATTCGGCGATTCAGGATAGTGAGATGGATGATGATTGTGCCATTGTGGCAGTCAATAACCTGCACAGTTATGGAGAAGCTGTGTCGTGCGGAAAGCGTGTAAAAAGCGCGATTAAGCTGAATATGGTGTTCGGTTATCTTTCTGCCTGTTTGGGTATTCCCCTGATGTTTTATCTTTTGTTTATGCAGTCCTATACCGTTGTTACGCCTGCCAATATTTTTTATTATTTGCTGCTGTTTTTTGTACCGACTTTGATTTCCGCATTTGGCGCCACCAGGAGATAGCAGAATGAAATTGATTTCGTGGAATGTAAATGGTCTGCGCGCTTGTATAAAAAAAGGGTTCATGGAGTTTTTTGAGGCACAGGATGCAGATATTTTTTGCATTCAGGAAACCAAACTCCAACCGGAACAGATTCAGCTTGAACTACCGGGTTATCAGCAGTACTTTTTCAGTGCAGAAAAGAAAGGATACTCGGGGACTGCGATTTTTGCCAAACTTGAGCCGCTTAGCTGCCGATATGGTATTGGTCTATCCCCGCATGATGCGGAAGGAAGGACGATCACGTTGGAATACCCGGATTTCTATATGGTTAATGTATACACGCCAAATGCTCAGCATGAATTGACCCGTCTGGATTACCGTATGCAATGGGAAGATGCGTTTCGGGATTATCTTCTTGGGCTGGATCTGGACAAACCAGTGATTGTATGTGGTGATATGAATGTGGCGCATCAGGAAATTGATCTGAAAAATCCGAAAGCAAATATAGGGAATGCGGGTTTTACCTATGAAGAGCGAGAAAAAATCGGTGTGTTATTGAATTCCGGCTTTGCAGATACATTTCGGCGTCTGTATCCGGATAAAACGGATGCGTATACTTGGTGGTCCTATCGTGCCGCCGCGAGAAAAAGAAATATAGGATGGAGAATCGATTATTTCTTGGTATCTGAACGATTGATGCCCAATGTTTGCGACAGTATCATTTATCCGGAAGTAGAGGGAAGCGATCATTGCCCGATTGGATTGATTATTTAATTTTGACAATATTAAAAAAAGATGGTTGGAAATTCATTTTTAAATTTGGTCTGGGATTGAGCAATTTCTTCTAAAGTTTTGCTTGCTTCGAGGGGAAAAATCTGTTATACTGGACAAAGCGTGAGTGATAAAACATTTATCTTACGAATATAAAAGGAGAGAAACAAATGAGCTATACTGCAGACAAAATTAGAAATGTTTGCCTGCTTGGTCATGGCGGCGACGGTAAGACCTCTCTTGCCGAAAGCATGCTTTATTTGACCAAGGGAACGGATCGTCTTGGCAAAGTTACGGATGGGAATACGGTTTGCGACTCTGATCCTGAAGAGATTAAACGTCAATTTTCGATTTCTTCCGCATTGGCGCCGGTCGAATATACTGGACATAAGATTAATGTGATCGACACTCCCGGCTTTTTTGATTTTGTTGGTGAAGTGAAGCAGGCGCTGCGTGTTGCAGATACGGGGATTATTTTTGCAACAGCGAAAAACGGCGTTGAAGTAGGTACGGAAAAAGCCTGGAAATATGTCAATGAAACCAATCGTCCGCGCATGTTCTATATATCGAAGCTTGACGAAGAACATGCAGATTTTGCAAAGACCGCGGAAGCTCTGCGTGCCGCATTTGGTACCTCTGTCTGCCCGGTGTACCTGCCGATTATGGACGGTACGACACCGACTGGTTATGTCAATATTGCGCTGAATAAGGCATATGCTTTTGATGGCAAAACCTACAAGGAGATTGCCATACCGGCGAATTTGGCGGATGAGGTTGAAACTTTCCGTATGGAACTGACTGAGGCAATTGCAGAAACCGACGACGAACTGATGGAAAAGTTCTTTGCGGAAGAGGAATTTACGGAAGAAGAGTATATCAACGGTATTAAAAATGGCGTTGCAACCTGTGCGCTGGCACCGATTGTCTGCGGCAGCTATATGACCGGATTTGGTACGCTCCCGCTTTTGGATGCGATTATCAATTATACGCCGTCTCCGCTTGGACGCGGTGCGGAGAAGGGCGTCAACGCTGCAGGCGATACAGTAGAAATTGCCGCCGATCCCAATGGTCCGGCAATCGCTTTTGTATTTAAGACCGTTACAGATCAGTATGGCCGTTTCTCTTATTTTAAAGTAGTATCCGGTAAGGTGACTGCAGATATGACGCTTGTCAATGCACGGACCGGTGATAATGAAAAGATCGGGCATATTTATGTTGTAAAGGGTAAAAAGAATACTGAGGTTGAAGAAATCGGTCTTGGGGACATCGGTGCCGTTTCAAAGCTTGCGGATACCAAAACAAACGATACGCTGTGTGCAGCCGGAAAGGTTGTTGAATTAGAAAAAATTGTTTTTGATAAGCCTTGCTATTCTCGTGCGATTACACCGATTTCCAAGGGTGGCGAAGAAAAGATTGCGACTGGTTTAACTCGTTTAAAAGATGAAGACCAGACTTTTACAGCGGGAATTGATTCTGAAACGCATGAATATATCATTTCTGGCGCGGGGGATATGCATATTGATGTTCTCTGCTCTAAGCTGAAGAGCAAATTCGGAGTAGATGTTGTGCTTTCTGATCCGAAAGTTGCTTACCGTGAGAAGATCCGTAAAAAGGTAAGAGTTCAAGGTAAACATAAGAAGCAATCTGGCGGCCATGGTCAATACGGTGATGTCTGGATCGAATTTGAGCCGGATGAAAGCTATGATATGGTTTTTGCTGAGAATGTATTCGGCGGTTCTGTTCCGAAGAACTTCTTCCCGGCCGTTGAAAAAGGTTTGCGTGAGTGCATGGATCATGGTGTACTGGCCGGATATCCGGTTGTCAATTTGAAAGCGACCTTGGTTGATGGTTCTTACCATGATGTAGACTCTAACGAATTATCCTTCAAAATGGCAGCCCGTCTTGCGTTTAAAGCTGGTATGCCGCAGGCCAACCCGGTTATTCTTGAACCGATTGGATCGTTGAAGGTTTATGTACCGGATAGCAACATGGGCGATATTATTTCCGATCTAAATAAGCGCCGTGGCCGTGTTATGGGAATGAACCCGGCGGGTAATGGTCAGACTACGGTCGAGGCAGAGGTCCCGATGGCAGAGATGAGCACCTATGCTATTGATCTGCGTTCGATTACGCAGGGACGTGGGAGTTTCGAACTTAAGTTTGAGCGTTATGAAGAGACTCCGCCGATGGTACAAGCTAAGGTAATCGAAGAAGCTAAGGCTAATATGGTTGATGATGATGACTAAATCAAAAAAGCGCAAAGTGCCGTTCGGTATTTTGCGCTTTTTTCTTTTTGTAATATGACCCTGTGGAGAATCGTTTAGAAAGAAAATGTTCTATCCGGAAAAGAGCAGACATACACTACTTCTGTATTAAACGCCGCAGTCGGCGGGACGGAGGTAGCAGATGTTTATTGTAACGGCCAAATTAACAAAAGCAAGAGCCGCAGCGGTGCTGATCGGATTTTTCGTTCTCATTGCGGCAATCATTCTGATTGTATCCTTTTGCAGGGCAAACAGTACGAATGCAATCACAACAGCGGCAGGTATAGATGTGTCTTTTAAAAATATAAAAGACAATGCCGCGCGAATTACCTTTTTGAATGCTTTCGGCTGGGAAATTTCTGAGCAGCCTGTAAGTATTGAAGAAGTTATAATACCAGAGGAATTCGGAGAAATTTATGAGGAATATAATGCATTGCAGCAGTCTCAGGGATTGAATCTTCAGAAATACAAAGGAAAAACGGTACGCCGCTATACATACGAGGTGCTTAACTATCAAGGGCAGGAAGATAAAGTTTATGCAAATTTGCTCATTTATAAAAACCGGGTAATTGGAGCGGATATCTGTTCGTCGAAACTGGAAGGTTTTATGCATGGCCTGATGGCACCGTAAATGAGCTTGCGTTTCATATAGAGTTGTGATAAAATAAAAGAAATAAAAAGAGCGCGGCGTGAATCAACGGCGCGCTCTTTTCTTGAATAGGTGAGGGAATTGGAAAGGCTGGATAAATTGATTTCAGCGATGGGACTTGCTTCCCGCCGTGAAGTAAAATTGCTGGTACGTCGGGGAGAAATCCGCGTAGAAGGTATTGTTTGTCATGACCCAGGTGAAAAATATGAGGAGGGGCTTTGTGCAACGTTTTGCGGCCGTCCCGTAATTTTAAAGAGTCGGTTTTATTATATGATGAATAAACCTGCCGGATATCTCAGTTCTACGGAAGAACGTGGAGAAAAAACGGTAATGGATTTGCTTACGCCGCAGTTGAAAGCCCAGAGCTTGTTTCCGGCTGGCCGGCTTGATCGAGATAGCCATGGGTTACTGATTTTGACCAACGATGGAGATTTTGCGCATCGGATTTTATCACCCAAGTATCATGTTGATAAGCTTTATTATGTTCGGTATGAAGGGGTATTGAATGTAGATGCGCAGGAAATGTTTGAAAAGGGATTGAGAATAGATGGGGGAGAAATCTGTCGTCCGGCAAAACTCGAGCTGTGCGGGCAGGGAGAAGCGCTTATCACGATCTCTGAAGGGAAGTATCACCAGGTAAAACGGATGCTCAATGCAGTAGGAGGAAGCGTATACTTTTTAAAGCGCATGGCGATTGGATCAGTGAGATTGGATCCGGATCTGAAAGAAGGAGACATTAGAGAATTAACAACGAGTGAACTATCGCTTCTCAACAAAACAGGAAGTGAATAAGAAAGTATTCAAATCATAAAAATATTAATTTTTAAATATTTATTCTACCTCTTGACAAATCATAGGTTATGGACAGTTTGTACAAATTGGCGGAAAAAGTTTGTAATATTAATCAGTATACGCAGCATTTTTTTTCTGTTATAATACATCCATAATTAATAAACGGAGGTACAACATGTCTAGTGTAACCCTGAAAGGTATATTTAAAAGATATGCCGGCGGCGTAACGGCGGTTTCTGATTTTACTCTTGATATTGAAGATAAGGAGTTTATTATCCTCGTTGGTCCTTCCGGCTGTGGTAAGTCTACGACATTGCGTATGATTGCCGGTCTTGAGGAAATTACAGAAGGTGAACTTTACATAGACAATAAACTTGTCAACGATATTGCTCCGAAAGACAGAGACATCGCGATGGTGTTCCAGAACTATGCATTGTATCCGCATATGACCGTGTTTAATAATATGGCGTTTGGCTTGAAGCTTCGTAAACTGCCGAAGCCGGAAATTAAACAACGTGTAGAAGAAGCTGCGCGAATTTTGGATATTACGCATTTGCTTGACCGTAAGCCGGCCGCTCTTTCCGGTGGTCAGCGTCAGCGTGTTGCTCTGGGCCGTGCAATTGTCCGTAATCCGAAGGTCTTCCTGCTCGATGAGCCGCTTTCCAACCTTGATGCAAAGCTTCGTGCACAGATGCGCACCGAGTTGACAAAACTGCATCAGCGACTGGCAACCACATTTATTTATGTTACCCATGACCAGATTGAAGCTATGACAATGGGTACTCGTATCGTTGTTATGCGTGATGGCTTTATTCAGCAAGTTGCAGCTCCGCAGGATCTGTATGAGCATCCGCAAAATCTTTTCGTTGCAACGTTTATCGGTTCCCCACAAATGAATATTGTTCCGGCTACAGTGATCGAAGTTGGCGGACATACCGGCTTGAAGTTTGGTGAGACGACTGTAATCATGGATGATGCAAAAGGCCGCCGCCCGGAACTGATGGAATACATGGGTAAAGAAGTATTAATGGGTATTCGTCCGGAATCCTTGTTTGATGATAGTATCAATCTGGACCGATTCAAGAACACGACGATGGATGCGCACGTAGAAGTTATTGAAATGATGGGTAATGAAACATATCTGTATCTTTTGATCGAAGGTAAGAACTTTATTGCCCGTGTTTCGGCAGAGTCTACTGCTCGTAATGGTGATGACATTAAGATTTGTCTCGATCCGAATAAGATTCATATTTTTGATCCGGCAACGGAGCGTGCAATTCTGAACTGAGTTTAAATTAGAGAATAAAGAACCGGGAAGTACTTGTGAAGTGCCCCCAAAAAGTTAGACAATATTTTTGAAGAAATAATTCAAGCAACCGAAAGGGCTTGTTGTCTGTGAAGAGCAGGCGGCAGGCCCTTTAGCTTTGCCTTGATTCTGCGGTTATTGTAGT
>CALWJF010000069.1 GCA_944380935.1 uncultured Clostridia bacterium | reverse complement strand
CAGTTTCTAATACTGTTTTTCCTGAGGGCAACCTGGCATGAGTTGCATTAGTTCAATTCGATTTCCATCGGGGTCAACGACCCAAGCCTGCTTATTTCCGTCGCATCCTACCTCCGGCATTCGATCCATGGGATAACCGGCTGCGAGAATTTGTGCGCACATTGCATCAATGTCTTCAACAGATAAACAAATATGATTAAATGAACCGGCATTGTCTGCATTACACCCGTAGAACAGTTCTACAAATTGCCCCTGCACAAGCTGGATATATTCAATCCAGGGCTTACCGTCACGCTGAAAAGAAAATGCATATTTTCCGCCGAGCACCCGCGTATAAAAGTCGATTGATTTTTCCATATCCCGTACGTTTAAAGCCAGATGTCCAAATCCTTTCATTTGTCAAACCTCCCTAGTTTATTAGTAATTTATAATTCTATAGTTTCTCCGCAGGCCAAAATTTTTGCCGTAATTCCGGCATCCTGTGCGCTATCCCGAATCCATGTCGTGCGGCAGCCGTTAAAGGGATATAGATCATGATGCATGGGAATATATTCATTCATTCCACAGGCTGAAGCAAGTTTCGCGGCTTCAATGCAACTCAAATTACCAATAATGCCGTCACAAGTACGGAAATAATCTGCGCCGTTTGCTGGAAGCAGCAGCAAATCCGGATGCAATTCCTGAATTCGTTGTGTAAGGCCGTCATACATGCTCATATCGCCACCGAAAAAAATTCGCTTTTTATCAATAACGATTAGATAAGACAATGCTGTATAGTCACCATTTATATCTTGCTGAAGTTCTGTGTGTGCGCAGGCAATTGGAATTATCTCAGTATTTGAAAAATGCAGGGCTTGTTCTGCTCTAGCAGAACAAGCGGTAGGAACAAATTTATTCGCATAAGAAAGTACTGGTGCGGGAACGACAATCGGTGCATCCCCACCTTGTCTATAATAGGGTTCCAGTGTTTCACGATCCAAATGATCCGGATGCCCATGGGAAATCAGCACGACATCCGGCGCAAGCGCAGCAAGCGTACAGGGAGGAGGATAAGCACGATGCCAAGGTTGCTGATCGGTGGCTCCCCGGTCAAGAGCATAGCTCAGATACGGATCCGTTACAATGCGAATGTTTGATGTTTCCAGTAAAAATCCGCATTGTCCCAGATATTGCAATTTAACCAAAAAATCAACTCCTGTCTTTTGCTTTTTTGTATTTTTCTATAGCATACACCGCTTTTGCAGATATAGCAAGAGATTTTTATTAAAAAATTTAAGAATATGTAAAACGCATCCACTCGGTTTAAATTTTTTCTGGTCGGTATTGAATTTTAAGCGGTTTATCTGTCGTATTGCTTTTAACCCTACCCCATTCAACAGGTGTAAATCCGACGTATTTAAATGTTGACAACTCCTATGTACAAATTTTTATATAATTGCAACCTGTAATGCGCTCCGGCTCCAGTGTGACAAAGGCCGCTGCGTCTGTATATGTTGTTTGTTTGTGACGGGATCGTATGTGTTCTATTTTCGCCAGTTCATAGACAATCAATTCCTTTTCTGCTGTGTCAGACCAGCGTATCTAAAAACACAGGCGTTTTTGCTCTTGTGATACATCCACTGCTTGAAGTTGCAGCCCATATTGTCCTTATCTTTTTTATATAAATTGTCGTTGACCGGTCCGATTTCATCAATCAGCGTACGATCAGGCGCAGTGCTTATCATCCGTTTTCCTTTGTATTTTGGATAACTTACACCAATGTCCGACATAATTGTAATCTCGGCCTATTTCCTCGGGTCCATATCCATAACTGATTTTTCCATTTCCTTTGGTTTCAAATTGCCACTATGAGCCGGCATTGACAAAAGCTTAACCAACATGCTAAACTTAGATACGCAAGACTGGAGGAATGGAGAATAAAGAATGAGCCGTAATTATTGGATGGGAGATAAAATACGTCTTCGGGCGTTGGAACCGGCAGATGCAGACAGTGCGTATTATGCGATAACGCCCGATTTCGACTCGGAATCCGAACGATTGGGTGATAGCATTGGGATACCGGTTAGTCCGGATCATATGGCGGAGATTGTTGAAGAAATGGCAGGAAAAGCTCCTGAGGGCGATGAGTTTTGGCTGGTAATTGAGGATTTGGATGGAAATGTGGTCGGAAATATCAATTCCCATTCGTGCAGCCGTCGCATGGGGCATTTTCGCTATGGCATCGATATCATGTATCGTTATCGTGGACTTGGTTATGGGACAGAAGCAGTATTGATTCTTTTAAAGTACTTTTTCCGGGAACTTCGTTATCATAAATGTACAGTTGCAATTTATTCTTTCAACGAAGGCTCCATCGCATTTCATGAAAAACTCGGGTTCATACTGGAAGGAACCATACGGGATATGGTCTTTACGAATGGACGATATTATGATGAATTAATGTATGGCATGACCGAGCAGGAATATTTTGCACGTTATGGGGATGCCATATAAGAGCGTTTGTTTTATAAACCTATGGCAATAACTCGGGCCGTATTGATATATAATAAAGTTTTATTAGAGAAAAGTTGTTTTTGTGTATGACCTATAGCATAAAAACTTTGAAAATTCAAGTCTTGAAATCCGATATGCCTGCGGGCATAATACATCTGAGGTGATGCAAGGTGGAAAATACCAGAGCTTTGGAAGAGGCTTATTTACAAACGGTATTGGCAAAGTTAAGAGAACGAATCCAACAGCTTGAGGAAAAAACAAAAATTGGGCAGAAAAATCTTGCTGAATCCGGCTATAAGCTTTGGGATGAAATCACACATGTGATCCGGGATTTTGATGATGTAGCAGCGTTAACGCTTTATGATACAGATATTGCACGCCAGGAAGATGAACATCGGGGTGCCTTGGTGGAACTGCGGAATATGTTGTCTTTATATTCGATTCCATATTTTGGACGATTGGATTTTATTTCGGATATCGATGGTGTGGAAGAACGCGTATATATCGGCGCTCATTCTTTTATGGATCGAAAGAGCCTTGAACCGTATGTTTATGACTGGCGTACGCCGATCGCTTCTATGTATTATGATAGCGAGATCGGTCCGGCTTCTTTTTCTAGTCCGGACGGTGTAGAAAGTGGCAAGATTACTTTAATGCGGCGTTATCGGATCCGGGATGGAAAGTTGCAGTTTATGTATGATGCAGCTACGGGCGATGATATGCTTGGCTATGTCCTCTCAGAAAATGCGCAGGCCCGCTTGAAAGTAATTGTAGACAGCATTCAAAAAGAGCAAAACCGGGTGATCCGGGATGAAGGGCGTGGGGATTTGCTGATTCTTGGACCAGCCGGTTCCGGAAAAACCTCGGTCGGGTTACATCGGTTTGCCTATTTGCTGTATCGTTACCGTGAAAGCCTGCGTAATAAAAACTTTTTGATTATTTCTAGAAATGGAATGTTTTCTTCTTATATTGGTGATATTTTGCCAGAATTGGGAGAAGAAGACGCCAGATGCCTGATTTTTGATGATATTTTGCTCCCGTTAGTTGATGTAAAATATGCCTTTCCTTCATATCAGGATCAATTGGAATACCTGGCTACGGCGCATCCTGGGGAACGACGTTTAACGGGAATCCGGGTCAAATCTTCCTTTTCTTTTTTAGAACGCATCGAAAATCATTTTAAAATGCATTGCTTTATTATGCCGGATATTATTGCAGATGGTGAAATTCTAATGACAGCGCAGGATTTTACACAACGGTGTAATACGATGCACCAAACACGTCCCTTTGCAGCTGTATTGCGTTATGCTCGTGATTGTGTGACAACTGTGCTGGATGAATATTTTGAACGTAATGCCGAATTGATCCGCAAAAAAATCAGCAAGGAAAATGAGGATATTTTCCCGGATGAGTTGGAGGCTGCTTATTTCCGACTAAAACGGGAAGCATATGACAATGCGCTGCAATTTATTGATCATAACAATGCACCACAGCCTGAAACTTTATATATGCAGCTTCTTGGTGATGAGCTGATGGAACTGAAAGAGAATCGATATATCCTGAATATGACGCGCAAAAATTTGGAATGTGGTCGGATCGAATACGAGGATGCACTCGCTTTAGCATTGATTCGTGCATTTTCTGGAGATCTTCCCTCTTCGACAGATGTGCGCCAAGTAATGCTCGACGAAGCGCAGGATTTTTCACCCTTTCATCATGCGCTTTTAAAATTAGCGTATCCTCGCGCCACTTTCACACTTCTAGCAGATGTAAATCAGAATATATTCCCCGAAACCGGGCTTAGCCATGAAGAAGATTTTATGCGTCTTTATCCCGGCTGCCGAATTTCCAGGTTGACCAAAAGCTATCGTTCCACCGGCCCGATTAATGCGCTAGCGGCGAATTTTATTCATGCGCAGAATTTTGATTATTTCAATCGGGATGGTGAGAGGCCAAAGCTGGTGCCGAACCGTGATGTTGGTTCTGCAATACGGCAGCTTTTGGATAGTCAT
>CALWJF010000068.1 GCA_944380935.1 uncultured Clostridia bacterium | reverse complement strand
CAAAAATTATGCCCTATATCCGTCCATACAAGAAACTGTTGCTGACAATGTCCTTGCTTCTGTTGGTGGATTCCGGGATCTCGTTAATATCTCCGCTATTTCAGAAATACGCTATCGATCATTTCGTTACTCCGCTTTCCACCGAAGGGATCTTATGGTTTTGTATCGCCTACATTATATTGGTTTTGATTCAGGGACTGTGCGGTATGAAATGGACTCGACTATCTATTGATGCAGAAATGTATGTTGGTCGAGATTTGAAACGTGCTGCATTTAATCATCTGCAAACCCTTTCCTTTACCTACTTCAATCAAAATGCGGTTGGCTATATCCACGCCCGTATTATCAGCGATTCCAGCCGAATTGCCGGTATGGCTTCCTGGGGACTGGTTGACACGCTCTGGACCGTGATTTATGTACTTGGTTCTTTTGGCATCATGTTGTTTTTAAACTGGAAGCTGGCTTTGATTGTCATTGTTGTTATGCCTTTGCTTGTAATTGTCAGTACAGTTTTCCGAAAAAAACTGGTAGAGTCCAACCGTCGGGTCCGTGAAATCAACTCTCGCATCACTGGCAACTTTAACGAAGGAATAACCGGCGCCAAAACCACTAAAACTCTTGTTATTGAAGAAAAGATGGAAAAGGAATTTTGCGAAACGACTCGGGAAATGCATCGTGTATCTGTCCGTACATCCCGGTACAGCGCATTATTTATTTCGATCAGTACCTTTTCCAGCGCAATTGCTGTTGCATTGGTCATGTATTATGGTGGAAATCTGACCGCCCAGGGCGTATTGCTGATCGGTACATTGAGTGCATTTGTCAACTATGCACTTAACCTTGTAGACCCAATCCAGAATATAGCCCGGACTATCACCGATCTTATCACCGTACAGGTAAACATTGAACGGATTACCCGCCTGATTCATACAGAGCCGCAGGTAAAAGACAGCGACGCTGTTATAGCAAAATACGGTGATGCATTTAATCCCAAACGTGAAAATTGGGAAGAAATTCAGGGCGATATAGAGTTCCGTGATGTAAGTTTTATGTATCCGGACGGTAATGAATATGTATTGGAACATTTCAGCCTAAATGTACCAGCAGGAACCTGTGTTGCCATTGTCGGTGAAACCGGTGCAGGAAAAAGTACGCTTGTCAATTTGGTATGTCGGTTTTATGAACCAACTTCCGGACAGATTCTAATCGACGGGAGAGACTATCGTGAGCGTTCCCAGCTGTGGCTGCATTCTAACATCGGCTATGTGCTCCAGTCCCCGCATCTGTTTTCCGGTTCTGTATTGGAAAACTTGCGTTATGGTAATCCAAACGCTACAATGGAACAAATCGAAGCCGCGATTGACGCTGTTTCTGCGCGCGGGATTATAGAAAAACTTGACCACGGTTATGACAGCGACGTAGGAGAATCTGGTGATTTGCTCTCTACGGGTGAAAAACAACTTCTTTCGTTTGCACGAGCTATTTTGGCGAATCCACATATTTTTGTATTGGATGAAGCTACCAGTTCCGTTGATACTATAACCGAGCAGCTGATTCAAAATGCAATTGAAACGCTGCTTGAGGGCCGAACGTCCTTTATTATAGCGCATCGTCTGTCAACGATTCGCAGGGCTGATTTAATTCTTGTTGTACGAAATGGTAAAATTATCGAGCAGGGCACACATGATCAGCTTCTTGCTTTACATGGCTATTATCATTCTCTCTATACGCGCCAATATGAGGAAGAAGTTGCACAACGTTCGGTCGAAGGAATTCATCACGTATAGTCAGCAATATTTTAAACAGCTAAATTACATATCTGTTTCGGCTGTATGGATCTACCATACAGCCGATTTTAAAATTATGACAGAGGAATTGGTAATTTCTAAAAAATGTGGTATACTGTTTGTGATATTTCTGTAGGTAAGGGGAGAGAGCTCTTGGAACAGAAGGTAGAAGTGGTTGTTGCGCAAATTGAAGAAAAAGAAATTTTACGCAATTTAATGGAGAAATATCTTTACGAATGTTCTCAATATGACCTTCGACCAGTTAATGCTTTGGGGCTTTTTGGTTACAGCCACTTCGATCATTATTGGACAGATAAAAATCGATATCCTTTTTTTATCAAAGTAAACCGGGCTTTGGCCGGATTTGCGCTGGTCGGAGGAAACACGTCGATTTTTAAAGATAGTCGCTATTCAATGGATGAATTTTTTATTCTCTATACATATAGACGCATGGGTGTTGGTACAAAAGCGGTGCATCGTATCTTTGACATATTTCCTGGGATTTGGGAACTAAAATGCCATCCTGGAAATACAGGGGCAGCTGCTTTCTGGGATAAAGCGATTACGGCATATACTGAGAATGATTATACCAAGCTTTCTATGTGTGGGGCTGCCTTGTATCATGACGGTACTTATGGCGATGCTTATCGATTTTCCACTTATCCAATTCTATGATGCAAGCGGGGGGCAAGCATGTATCCATCATCAAATCAAAGTAACATCAAAAAAATTTTCCTACCTGTCATTCTTTTTTTACAAGGCATCATCATTGGGATTGGTGGAATTTTGCCTGGTGTCAGCGGCGGTGTATTGTGTGTAATTTTTGGCCTTTATCAACCAGTAATGCAAACTCTTTCCCATCCATTCCAGAGCTTAAAAAAATATTGGAAGCTCCTATTGCCGGCAGGGTTAGGAGTTTTGGCAGGTTTTTTAGGACTTGCCCGTTTGACAAGCACATTGATGGAACAAAACAGCGAAGCTGCCACCTGTGTTTTTATTGGCCTAATCCTTGGAATGATGCCACAACTCTGGCAGGAAGCCGGTAAGGAGGGACATCCCCGTCACGCAGTCTTAACGCTGCTGATCAGCTTTTTAGCATTCTTTGCTTTGTTCCTGATTATCGGAGGTGGAACAACATTAAATGTTGAACCAAATATAGGATGGTTCGTTTTCTGCGGTTTTGCGTGGGGGATCAGTATTATCGTTCCCGGAATGAGTTCCTCAACACTTTTGCTATTTTTGGGCCTGTACCAGCCAATGCTGGACGGAATTTCCCGACTATCCATTTCGGTAATTATACCAATGGCAGTAGGGATTGTGCTGACTGTATTTTTACTGTCCCGTTTGGTTAACTATTGTTATCAAAAACACTATACACTGGTAAGCCATGCGATTATCGGCGTAATTCTTGCAACTGTAATTCCAACACTTCCGTTTCATTTTGACAATACAACGGGATTATTTGTCAACTTGGCCTGTATTTTTTCCGGCATCTTGGCAGCGCTTTTGATAAATCGCCTGTGTACCAGCCTTCTCCGAGGAAAAAAGGTGTAACAATAATTCCTCAAGTTGCAATTTTGTGCAACTTGAGGAATTACTGATTTATCTTGATAAAGTCCGCCATATTATGCTATAATAAATAAGTATCGGTAGAAAATTGGGAAATCAGGTTAAATAGCCAAGAATAATGTGCGGTTTCAAATTTATATACCATATTTACTATTTAAAGACACTATAATCGTAAAGGAAATTGTAAAATCATGAAATTGTCTGACTTGTTAAAACAAAAAACGATGTCCTTATCTTTCGAAGTCTTTCCGCCAAAGACCAGTTCCACATTCAGCAGTGTCAAAAGAGCAACGGAGGAAATTGCAAAACTGCATCCTGCTTTTATGAGTGTAACCTATGGTGCGGGCGGCGGTACAAGCCGGTACACGCTGGAAATTGCACAAAATATCAAACACCTTTATGATGTTCCTACGCTTGCGCATTTAACCTGTGTATCTTCGACCAGACAAACTGTACAAGCGAAAATCGAAGATCTCAAACGAGCTGGAATTGAAAACGTTATGGCGCTGCGCGGGGATTTGACGCCAGAGTTGGAAAATTCTGACCGTAGCGGCTGGGCTTATCAGCATGCTGTAGATTTGGTGCGTGAGCTAAAAGCATGTGGCGCAGATTTTTGCATCGGCGGTGCATGTTATCCTGAGGTGCATCCGGAGAGTGCAAACCAGGCAGAGGATATCCGTTATTTAAAGGAAAAAGTAGATGCCGGATGCGAATTTCTGACCACCCAAATGTTTTTTGACAACAACCTACTGTACAATTTTCTCTATAAAATTCGCGAAGCAGGGATTACGGTGCCTGTTATCGCCGGAATTATGCCGATAACAAATGCAAACCAGGTGGAACGTGCAATTAAACTTTCCGGATCTTTTATGCCGCATCGTTTTAAAAGCCTTGTAGATAAATTTGGTTCAGATCCGGAAGCAATGAAACAGGCAGGAATCGCGTATGCTACCGATCAGATCATTGATCTATACGCGAATAACATAACGCATGTCCACGTTTATTCCATGAATAAACCGGATGTTGCAGCAAAAATCCAAGCAAATCTCTCAGATATTTTGGGGAAAGCATGACGAACCCGGTTTTTGTCCGTTCCTACCCGGAACCCGCGATCCGAGAAGACGATATTCTGCGTTATGCCCGCTGTCCTCAACCAACCGAAGAAGTTTTGGCACTATTACATTGTTGTATTGATCGTGTGCGGAGGAAACTACACTACCGGGTCTGCTGGCAAAAGTTTCCGATCTCGCTGCATGGTACATGCTGCAACCTCGGATTTGCCTCCACAACGTCAAAAGATCTTGCAAAAAATCTTGAAAACTGTACGGATATCGTTCTTTTTGCTGCAAGCATCGGCATAGAACTTGACCGGGAAATCCAAAAAGCTTCCGTATTTTCACCTGCACAGGCGTTACTGTTGCAGGCGCTGGGGACAGAGCGTATCGAGGCTTTATGTGAACAGTTCGACTCGGAAGTCCAGGAGTATGCGCAAAAGAACGGACAGTTTACCCGACCACGCTTCAGCGCTGGATATGGTGATTTGCCATTATCCTTGCAAACAGAAATATTTGACACTTTAGACTGTCCGCGTAAGCTTGGGTTGACATTGAATGCAAGCTTACTCATGGTCCCTACCAAATCTGTTACGGCAATAATCGGGCTGGGTAATGGCCAGAAATCCATACCTGAATCCGACCTGTAAACCACATAAATGGAGTAAAAATCATGCCTGTTTTAGACCTTCTTAAAAATTCCATCGTCCGTCTGGATGGCGGCATGGGTACGCTTCTTCAACAAGAAGGGCTTGCCCCCGGTGAACACCCGGAACTGTGGAATATTACACATCCGCAGCAGATTTGCGAGATTCATAAAGCCTATTTTGATGCCGGCAGCCATATTGTCTGCACAAATACCTTTGGTGCCAATCGTTTGAAATTCTCCGAATCTGAACTTGAACAGATCATTGCCGCCGCAGTTGCCAACGCACGTCGGGCACAGTCTGAAAGCTATGGCCGCCAAGAAAAGTATATTGCGTTGGACATTGGGCCTACCGGCCGTTTGCTCAAACCTTACGGAGATTTGGATTTTGAAGAAGCAGTTTCAGTGTTTGCACAAATCGTTCGTTTGGGCGTTCGATACGGCGTAGATTTGATTCTAATCGAAACCATGAATGATAGTTATGAAACAAAAGCTGCCGTGCTTGCAGCTAAGGAAAATTCTCATCTTCCGGTATTTGTGTCCAATGCTTATGGAGAAGATGGAAAACTGATGACCGGTGCAACCCCGGCGGCTATGGTTGCTATGCTCGAGGGAATGCGAGTCGATGCGATTGGTGCGAACTGTTCTTTAGGACCGAAACAGTTGAGCAGTGTTGTCCGTGCGCTTTTACATTGCGCGTCGGTTCCGGTCCTGCTCAAACCAAATGCCGGGTTGCCGCATGTTGCGGATGGGAAAACCGTATACGATGTTTCGCCGGAAGAATTTGCCGATGAAGTAGCGGCACTGGTTTCCGAAGGTGTGCGTATTGCCGGCGGGTGCTGCGGAACCACGCCAAATTACATTGCGTGTCTGACAGATAAAATTCAAAAACAGACCCCATTGCCAATCCAGAACAAAGCTATTACCTGTGTTTCTTCCTATACGCATTGCGTAGAATTTGGCAAATCGCCTATTTTAATTGGCGAGCGGATTAACCCAACCGGTAAAAAACGTTTTAAACAGGCTCTGCGGGAAAAAGATATCGGTTATATTCTACAGGAAGGGCTTCGTCAGCAAAACCAGGGCGTTCATATTCTTGACGTCAATGTTGGGTTGCCGGATATTGATGAGCCAGCGCTTTTGAAAGAAACGGTTTTCCAGCTTCAGGCAGTTATCAATCTTCCATTGCA
>CALWJF010000067.1 GCA_944380935.1 uncultured Clostridia bacterium | reverse complement strand
CATTACCTTTATGCTGTTTTCCCTTTTTATCATAGCTGCATTAGGCTATTCGCTGGGACGGATCACCATTAAAGGCGTAAGCCTTGGCACAGCAGGTGTTTTTATCGTTGCGCTGCTTTATGGAGCGTTGTTCTCGGACACCATCAGCGCGACGGTAACGCAGAAATTGGCTGATGGTACGGTGGAAGATATCAGCGGGAACATTTTAAAGGCAATGGAAAACATCGGTTTGATCCTGTTTGTAACGGCGGTTGGATTCATTGCCGGCCCCAATTTTTTCAAGAACCTGAAAAAGAATTATAAATCCTATATTCTTCTTGGCCTGATTATCGTGCTGTCCGGGGGTTTGGCCTGTGTGGCATGCTATTATATCGGCCTGGGTTCGGAAAGCGACTCGAAAGAGTTTGTTGCGATGCTTGTCGGTATTTTATCCGGCGCATTGACCAGTACGCCTGCTTTTTCGGCGGCAAAGGCTTCCGTGGCCGAGGTCTATGAAAATGCGGTTACAGTCGGGCATGGTATCGCCTATCTCTTTGGCGTAATCGGTGTAGTGCTGTTTGTGCAGCTGATTCCGAAGCTGATGGGTGCAAATATGGAAGAAGAGCGCAGGAAAATCACAGTTGTGGATACCGGGGCGCATAAGCGCTACACGGGCAAACTGATCTATATGGATGCGTTTGGAATAATGGCCTTTTCCTGTGCGGCTCTGATTGGGATTTTTATCGGTTCCATTAAGATTCCGCTGTCATCTGCCGGACTTTCGGGAACAACCTTTTCCTTAACGACTACAGGCGGTGTGTTGATTACTGCGTTGCTGTTCGGTCATTTTGGGCATATCGGGCCTGTTAATATTGCATTGGATAACAATACAGCCAAAGTATTCCGAGAATTTGGCTTGATGTTGTTCCTGATTGGCGCAGGCGTTGCCGGTGGAGCGAAGTTTATCGAGTATTTCAAAGCGGTTTACTTCCTGTATGGTATTGTTATGACCATTATACCGATGATTGTCGGATTTGTTTTTGCAAAATATGTGCTGAAACTTAATCTGCTTAATAATCTTGGATCGATTACCGGCGGTATGACCAGTACTCCGGCGCTGGGTACGCTGATCAACGTCGCAGGTACGGATGACGTAGCATCGGCATATGCCGCTACCTATCCGATTGCGTTGATTACGGTTGTACTGATATCACAGGCGCTGTGTCTGTTCCTTGGTTAACTGCAAGAAAACGATTTTCATATATTTAGGAGGGAATTATGGTAAAGGTTATTGTCTGCATCGGAAGTTACTGCCATTTAAAAGGTTCCAAGCAGGTTGTAGACCGTTTTCGTGAGTTAATTGCCCGGGATCATCTGGAAGATCAGGTAGAGCTTGCGGGAACTTTCTGCATGGGGATTTGTAAGGATGATGTATCCGTGACGGTGGATGGGGAAAGTTTTTCTGTATCCCCGGATACTGCGGATAGCTTTTTCGCAGAACATATTGCTGCAAAAATTTCAGCATAATTCGACCGTTTATTCGAATAAAGACTTCGTCCGTATATCATGTTATATGGACGGAGTTTTTTATAAGAATGAGAGGATTAACATTTTGTTAAAAATAGATAAAAATTTTATAGAAATTATATGCATATATGACAATCTTTGAAATCAAAGTCATAAAATATTGATTTTTTGTTTGTATTGCTTATAATTAAATATACCATCTAGAATTTGGAATCTCGTTATTCATACGTTTTGACAAATCGGCCGAAGTTCGCAGAGCTGACTTCATTTTACATATGGGGTGAAGAAAAGCTCGTGTTTTAAGGAACTTTCAGTGGTTTGGCAAAATGTTTTTTATGAATAAACATTCTGCAACTGAGGTGAAATTATTATGAACACAACCCTGAAGCGGGCGTTTGCGTATGTCTTGACAATCGCAATGCTGCTGACCTGCTTGCCTGTGTTCCAGGCGCAAGCGGTCGACTCGATTTACGATGTAGAGATCACAAACGTTGAAAAACAGGTAATGGATGGGCTGGGCGGCGCTATTGCGTTTAATAAAGCATATCCGTTGAATGTTTGGAATGAAACGAACCCTCAACTTACGCAGGAATTGATGGATCTGATGTTTGATGAAGAGACAGGCATCGGAATGGATATCGTGCGTATAATTGTTGGCTCTGGTGGTATCACAAATGCTGCAACCGGGGCAGAATGGGGTAACCGCTGGTATGACGGTCCGAGTGATACAATCTGGCCGGAGGAAGGCGAAGAGAATATTGTCTGGAACCAGCCGGATTGGGAAGAAAAGAAAGATTCTTTTGACCCAGATCAGATTTGGTTCTGCCAGACCGCACAGGAATATGGAGTTGATACAATCTATGCCACAGCCTGGACTCCTCCATATTGGATGAAAGAAAATAAAAGCGTACTTGGAAACTCGGGTTCCTATTTGCGTGATGATTGCTTCGACGATTATGCGAAGTATTTGATGGAGTTTGCACTTGGTTATTACCGTGAGTTTGGCGTACACATCACGCACATCGGTCCGACCAATGAATGCGAAATGCAGCATGGCGGCTATGATGGATTCCTGTTCTATGCGGATGATTATACGAAATTCTTAACCGAATATTTGCCTGCTGCGTTGGAAGAATATACGCCTAAATTTGAGGAACTCGGAATTGAGCCTCCGATTATTGTAGCTCCGGAAGGTACCAATCTTGGTGCATCTGCTGGTCGGACCTATGGTGGTATGATGCAGAATGCGGATGTACAGGAGATTGTTGGCGTATTCTCGACCCATCTGTATGGCTCGGCAAATATGTTTGAAAATGGACCGCAGGTTGCTCCAGCAAATAACTGGCCGGAATGGCTGGAAAATTATACCCTTTGGCAGACAGAGTACATGACGCAGAACGGTGCGAATTCTTCTGCCAATTCCAATACGCAGGTTTATGAGAATCAGACGATTTCCGATGCTGTGTATTGGGCCAATTTAATTACCAACTGCTTTACCAGTGAACCTGGCTTCAATGCCTGGTTGTGGTGGTGGCCGTGGGGCAACAACGGCGCTGACGGTTCGGATTTGATTCGCGCTTGTACCAACGGACAATCCCAGAGCCTTGGCGATACGGCGACGCCGCTTGGCCTGTACCGTATCTTTAAGCGCTTCTATGCGTTTGGTAACTTTGCCCGTTTCGTCAACAGCGGTGATATTCGTGTTGATGCAACTCGTGTACCGGCGGATGGAATTAATCTGTCTGCGTATAAGGATCCGACTACCGGCGAATTTAAGATCGTAGTGGTTAATACCGGTGATGAGGATCGTACTTTGTCGTTCAACTTTGCGGAGGATTTCCCGCTGAACACGACGGCCGCCATTGGTTACCGTACCAGTGCCAGTGAAAATCAGAAGCGCCTTGATCCGATTGCTATTCAGGATGGCAGCTTTACAGCAGAAATTCCGGCACAGACGGTTATTACTTTTGTTGCGGAAAACGGTGATAATCTCCCCGGTTTGACGGCTAAGCGAGACATCTGGTCTACGCTGGAAGCCGAAGACAATGACGGTATTTCCGGAGAACGTCGCTATACTGCGGATGGAGAATCTGTCATTGCAATGAATGGACAGTATCTGTGCTTCGCGAATATTAACTTTGCAGATGGTTCTGCTAACGGCGGTATTGTACGTCGTCACGTCTTGAGCATGCGTGCTATTGCGGCACCTGCAACAGGTGGTATAATTTATCTGCGCCTGGATGATCCGTGGACCGGCCCGATTGTAGGTGAATTTACGATCCCGAGCGGCGACGGTTCGACTTATCAGGAATATATGACGCAGATTGACACAGGCGATATTGCTGCAAACGGCTATCATGATTTGTATGCTGTATTTGCAGGCGATGGAAAAGAATTGTTTGCAATCGACCGCTTTGAATTTGATGATGAAGTCATCGAATATCCGGACTTGATTGCCAATGGCAGCTTCGAAGAAGAACGGATAACTGGCGTTGGTTGGTGGCAGAGAATCGAAGTAATCCCCACTGCCGATGGCTGGACTTCGGAATCCAATATTGAGGCCAGCAATGTACAGAATTATTCGGCTCCCTTTATTACCAGTAGCGCAACCGCTGCATGTTCGCTAATGGTCGATGGCGGTACGGTAAGTACGGATATCGGGCTGCTGGAGGATGGCGGTACCTATCGTTTGGACGCATTTATCCTTACCGGCGCTTCTGCTTCTGACGCAACGGCTACATTGGTATATCTGGATGCAGATGGAGAAGAGCTGGATCGTGTTATTATAGCTGAACGGGATGGCTTGACAGAAAAGGTATGGGGACAGCTTTGTTCCGTATTTACGTATTCGGATCTGGATTTGAATACGCTTGCATCGCTGCGTTTAGAAATAAGAGAGGATTCGGGAAATACTTATTATATTGATGAAGTGTCTTTGATTCCTTATGTAGACAAGCGTGAATTGATCTCGGTGCTCAACACCACCTATGACAAGGACAGCTTCACGCAGGCAGACTTGGAAGATTTAGAGGACGCTATGGACGCCGGTTGGGCGCTGATTCCTGATGTGAATGCGACCTGGACCGACATTGCGGATGCGATTAAGAAAATCCGCGAAGAGCTTTCCAATGGTATTTATGTACCGGAACCGGAGTATCCGCAACAGCCGGATAAGCCTTCTTATCCGCCTGTTCTTCCGCCGGAAGATGAGACGGAGCAGGATTCCTCGAGTGAATCTTACACGAATCCATATGACGATGTGGATAGTTGGGACTGGTTCTATGCGTGCGTAACTTGGGCCGATGAAAATGGTATCATAGATGGCCTGAGTGCATACCGTTTCGGACCGAATGAGCCGTGCACGCGTTGGACAGTTGTATCGGCGTTGTATAATCTTTCTGGGAAACCCTTTGTCTATGGCAGCCAGGTAGAGTTCAGTGATGTTTCTGCTTCCTCGGATTATGCGGATGCGATAACATGGGCGGTCAAGGAAGGCATCGCTTACGGTTACGGAGATGGTACCTTCGGCCCGAACGATACGATTACGCGTGAACAATTGGCTGCGTTCCTGTATCGTTATGCACAATACCGTGGATTGCGTGTGAACGCGTCTGGTGATTTGTCCGTCTTTACAGATGCGGGACAAGTCTCCGCTTATGCGCTTGATTCTGTAAAGTGGGCTGTCGGAGCAGGTGTCGTCAGCGGTATGGGCAATGGAACAATTGCCCCGCAGGGAACTGCCACGCGTGCCGAAATTGCTTCTATGTTGATGCGCTTTGCGCAGTCCTATATTGGCTGATTTGCAGGAGTGCAAGTATGCAAGTATAGGCTAAAATAACGATTGCCGGCGCCTGGATTTTTTCAGACGCCGGCATTTTAAAAAACCAGACGTGCGTAATCACACGTCTGGTTTTTTATTCGATGGAAAGTGTTCTGTTTATCGCGAATCAACATTGAAAAGGATGGAGTCAGCCCGATCCATAGGGAATCGATTAAAAGACTTCATGGGCGAAGAGCGCATTGGTAAGCCGGAGGAGGTCGCGAACGTCAGACAACTGTACACTGCTGTGCGGACAGCGCAGATAGCGAACGGCGGTGCGCAGGGAAAGTGCAGCAACGCCCTGTGCTGCAGCGCAGATGCGTTCCGTGTCGCCACCATCCGCCTGTGCGATGCACTGAAGGGGAAGATGGCAGTTGGATGCTATCTGCTGGATTGCGGCCAAATATGGCGAGGGAGCGCAGGAATTGCCGTTTATCAGCGGCAAGACTACGCCTTTTCCGGCCAGACACGGTGGAGGCTGCGTAGATCCGGGCAGGCCGCCGTCTTCAATTGCGTCGAAGACCAACGCAAAGTCAGGCGCGAGCCGATGGATCACAGAGGCAATGTTGGAACCGATCTGGCGCTGGACGGAAAAAACATACCATACGTCGCAATATTGCTGTTTTTTGATCTGATCCAGCAAAACAAGGCATCCAATACGGCTGTCGAGCGCTTTCGCGGTCAGGCCGTCTTCTCCATAATCGCGGATTTTGGAATCAAACGCAGCAAAATCCCCTGGAAAGGTATACTTTTCTGCTTCCCCCCGGCTTCGTGCGCCGAGATCTATCCGAAGCGCGTCCATAGGGACGCTCAGATCGCGTTCCTTTTTCGGCGTTAAGTGAATCGGTTTGAGCCCGATACTTCCGGGAACCTGCGCATCGCCAACGCGTACAAAGAGGCCGGGGACGATACGATGTGAAAAATTACCGACGGGCACAAATTTCAGCATCCCATCCGCGCCAATGTGTGTAATGAGAAAGCCGGTTTCATCCATATGTGCGCAAAGCATAACGCGCTTTGCATTTCCGGTACCATTTCCGGTACCACGGCGCAGCAGCAACAGGTTCCCGGTAGAATCTTCCTGTATTTCATCCGCAAAAGGTGCGGCATACTCACGGATATAATTGCGAACTGCGTCTTCATAGCCGGATATACCCGGCAGCGTACATAAGTGCATCAGATGTGATTTTATGGATTCAATCATGCGGTCCCTCCAAGCGCACGGATCAGAGCTGCCAGCAAGCGCCCTGCTGCTTCAATATTGGAAAGCCGGATCGATTCCACACAGGTATGCATGCTGCGTATCGGAAGGCCAAGAAGGGCACAGGCGATGCCATCGCCTGCTGCGCGGATGCTGGATGTATTGGTACCGGTGAAGCCGGGTTCCACCTCAATTCCATGCGGGATTTTTTCCCGTTCGGCCAGTGTAAAGAGCTGTTGCGTCAACGCACGGTTCATGTGCGGTCCGCGTGTGATGGTAACCCCGATATCGTCGCAGAGCATGTCGTCTTCGTCAAGGCCGGGTTGTGCGGAAAAGGTAACATCGATGGCAACGGCGTAATCCGGACGTAAGGCATAGGCGGCTGTCCGTGCACCGGCACCGCCCACTTCTTCCCCCGCACTTGCGCATAGCGCGATATCGATGCCGACTTTTTCATCCTGAAGCAGGCTTAGTGCATAGAGTCCGGCTGCGATGGCAGCACGGTCGTCAATTGCGGGTGCACAAACATAGCCGCCGGATAAAACACAAAAATCCGGCGCGTAGGTGATCGGATCACCAGGATGAACCAACGTTTCCACAGTTTGCGGAGCAAGTCCGGTATCGATAAAGAAATCGCGAAACTTGCCCAGCTTGTTTTCGTCGCTTTCCCGTGTCCCGGTAATTCCATAGATCGGCTGTGCCCCATAGACAACAAGCGTTTTCCCGTCCAGAACCCTTCGGTCAAAAGTTCCGGTAAAATAGATAAAGCCGTTTTCAATATGCGTGACGTATCCGCCGATTTGGTCGAGATGTCCGTCAATGAGCAAAAGCTGTGCGTCCGGCTTCCCACAGCGCCGCAGTCCGATCTGTGAGCCTGCGGACGTTGAAATAAATTCATCACAATAGTTGGAAAAAAGCTGCTGCATAGCATCTGCCGTGCCCGGTTCAAAACCGGACACGGCGGGAATTGCACACAGCGTCTTTAAAAGATGTTCAAGGTTCAATATAAACCTCCCATTCATTCCGGCAGCGCATGGACATAGTCTTTAAATGCATGGCCGCGTACAGCAAAATTGGCAAATTGGTCAAAAGCTGCACAGGCAGGACTGAGGGATACAATATCACCGGGGACGGCGGCCTGTGCTGCCAGTGTGACCGCTTCTTCCAACGTATCGGCTTCGCTGATCCGGAGCGAAGCCGCGTTGTAATCGGGGCAGGCAAGTACGGCTGCGCGAATTTGGTCTGCTGTTGCGCCGCATAAAATCAGTGTCTTTACATGGGCGCAGACTTCCGGCGCGAGCGGCGCGAAGGGGATCTTTTTATCGTAACCGCCGGCAATCAGGATGATCTTTTGGGAAAAAGCGTGCAGTCCGGCGATGGTACGGGTTGGAGATGACGCAATAGAGTCATTATAATAGCGTACCCCGCGAACCTCGCGGACAAATTCGATCCGGTGTTCTACGCCGCCGAAATTGCGGGCAAGCGTGCGAATGGCTTCCATGGAAACACTGCCCCAGACGGCAGCAATAGCGGCCATGTAGTTTTCTACATTATGCATACCCGGAATTCGGATGTCAGAAATTGGGCAAACCGCTGTATCCAGACCGTTTTCACGCATATGGATTACGCCGGCTTTAAGATAGGCACCATCGCCGGGAATATCCGTCTTGGAAAAAAAGCAAACCTTCCCCTTTGCTTTATCCGCAAAACTGCGGGTGATCGCATTGTCATAATTGAGCACGACGCGCCCGGATGCAGATTGATAGAGGAATACATTTTGCTTTGCCGCAATATATTCGTCCATATCACGGTGAACATCCAGATGGTTGGGCGCGACATTGGTGACAACTGCAACAGCGGCGGCTTTTTTCATAGTCAACAGCTGAAAGCTGGAAAGTTCCACGACGACGCGGTCATCCGGGCTGAATTCATCGGCGTCGCATAACAGCGGCCGTCCGATATTACCGCCGAGATGGCAGCGGAAGCCAGCGGCGGAAAGCAGTTGCGCAATCAAGGTTGAGGTCGTAGTTTTTCCATCAGAACCGGTTACAGCATAAATCGGGCAGGGGCAGACGTCAAAAAAGACCTCCATTTCACTTGTCAGCACGGCGCCCGCCGCGACTGCGCGTGCGATTTGCGGGATGTCGGGCCGAAGGCCCGGCGTTCGAAAAATGATATCGCCATGCAGCTTGTCCAGATAGTCCGGACCTGCATAGAGTTCGATTCCAAGTCCGTCTAGCTCCTGTGCAAATTCGCCCAGCTCGGTGCGTGTCTTTCGGTCATAGGCGCATACTTGCGCGCGGCTTTTGGCAAGACGGCGCAGCAGCGGCCGATTGCTGACGCCGCAGCCGAGAACTGCCACGGTTTTGCCTTCCAGGGAGGCAAGATATTCGGCAAAGGTCATAGGCTTATTCGTCCATGGCGCAGAACGCACGCATCGCACGCTGCGCCATGTATAAATCCAATTTGGAAATGACTTCAAACGGCGCATGCATTGAAAGCACAGGAACCCCAATATCAATGGTCGAGATATTGCGGCGTGCCATATAGCCTGCGACCGTTCCGCCGCCGCCTGCATCAACGCGGCCGAGTTCTGCCATCTGCCAGATAACCTTTGCCTCGTCGAAAATGCCGCGCAGGCATCCGATAAATTCCGCCTCTGCGTCGTTAGAACCGGACTTGCCATGTGATCCGGTATATTTCATCAGGCAGACGCCGTAGTTTGCATATGAGGAATTTTGTGCCTCGCAGACGTCGCCGTAGAGCGGGTCATACGCATTCGTAACATCGGCGGACAGGCATGCAGAATGTTCATAACATTCCCGCAGCGCATCGGAGCCACCGCACAGGCTGGCAAGGAAATTGTCAAAATATTCCGACTGCATACCGGTTGCGCCGACGGAACCAATTTCCTCCTTATCGGCCAGGATGCATACGGCAGTTTTCTGCGGCGTAGGCAGATCAAACAGCGCCTGGACAGCCGGATATGCGCAGCAGCGGTCGTCGTGACCATAGCCGCCGATCAGACTGCGGTCAAGCCCGACATCGCGGGTCGGGAAGTTGGGAACGATGGAGAGTTCAGCCGAAAGGAAATCCTGCTCGGTAATTCCGTATTTTTCATAAAGAAGCTTTAATATTGCAAATTTTGCTGCGTCAGAACCCTCCTCCTGCGTATCGGGAATAGAGCCTATCAGTACGCGCAGATTTTCCCCCGTAACGCCTTCGTCAAGGGTTTTACTCATCTGCTGTTTGGCAAGATGCGGAAGCAGGTCGGTGATGGTAAAAACCGGATCGCCCGCGTCTGCGCCGATGGAAACATTGACGACGCCGCCGCCGGCTAACGCAACAACACCGCGTAATTCCAGCGGAATTGCCGTCCATTGGTACTTTTTGATCCCGCCGTAATAGTGCGTTTTAAGATAGACCAGCTCCTTTTTGTCTTCACACAGAGGCATCGGCTTCAAATCCAGGCGCGGTGCGTCGATGTGTGCGGCAAGAATATTCACGCCGTTGGTCATTGGCTGTTTGCCGATCACGGCAAGGAGGATGGATTTATTGCGGTTGATGGTGTAAACCCGGTCGCCGGCGGAGAGCTTCATTTCCCGTCCGTAGGGGACGAAACCATGTGCTTCAGCCAGCTCGGTTACGGACATTACAGCGTCGCGCTCCGTTTTGGATTTGTCGAGAAAGGCTTTATAACCCTCGGCAAAGTTATGAATTGCACGGCGCGTTTGCTCGTCAATGCGGGTATAAGCGTTCTTTGGAGCATAAAACAGTTTTTCACGCATAGTGTCGCTCATGATTTTTTACCTCCGTAAAATAATCTATCCCATATGGTTTGAATTTGTGCGCGTAAGGTTTCAAGACGTCCGTCATTGACTACGGACGCATCGCAACGGGTCAAATAGAAATCGTCATCCTGCCCGCCTTCCACACGTAAGCGGGCATAAGCACCGTCGAGCCCATCGCGCGCGCTGATGCGTGCAATACGCAATTGCGGCGGTGCAAGTACAGCCAGCGTAAAATCGCACAGCGCGTCGATCCCGCTTTCAAACAGTGTCGGTGCATCAAGGACAAGGACATCGGTACCGGAAGCATCCGCACGTGTGATTTCCGTTTCCACACGTGTGCGGACAAGCGGAAGCACGGCGGCATTGAGTTGCGCAAGTGCTGCCGGATCGGAAAAGACCAGTTTTCCTAAGGCATGGCGGTCAAATTGGCCGTCCCTGAAGGCGGAAGGAAAGATTTCGTACAGCGTTTTCAGCAGTGTTTCGTCGGTTTCCAGCATTTTGTGGTAAAGCGCGTCGCAGTCAAGAATCTGCGCGCCCCGCTCGGCGAAAACGGCACAGGCAGCGCTTTTTCCGGCACCGGTCGGACCTGTTAAACCAAGGACACAACCGTGCCGTGCCTGTACGACATGGAAAGCAGCGGCACGTTTCAAACGATTGGCAATGGCCATACCCAGGCCGTATTCGTCCGGGCATTGAGCAAGGATAAAATCAATTTCCGGACGGTCCAGCTGCCGCAGCGCATCGAAGAGCCGGTGCGCCTGTGCGGCGTAATCGCCCTGCGGCCCGCAGGCAATGGTTCGGCAGGGGAGAGCCTGCGCATATTCATCGCAGATGATGGCGGCACAATTTTCATGGCCGCGGGCACGGCGCTGCATTTCCCGCGCGACATCGCGCGCTTCCCCGCAAATGGCTAGGACCGGGGCAGAGGGCGCATAATGTCGGTATTTCATTCCGGGTGAGCGTACCCGTTCGCCGTCGGCGACATGTTCGCGTACGCCCGGTGCGATCAGGCACATACCGGGGCCGAGTACAGCTTCAATATCTTCCTGCGTTATGTATCCGGGACGCAGGATGCGTGCCCGGTTGCCGTCAAATTCAATAACTGTCGATTCCAGTCCGACTTCCGATTTCCCGCCGTCAATAATCGCATTGATCCGGCCTTCCATGTCGCGCAGGACGTGGGCAAAGCTGGTGGTGCTGGGTTTGCCGGAACGGTTTGCGGATGGCGCGGCGATGGGAACGCCTGCGCAGCGGATCAGGGCGCGGGCGACGGGATGCGCTGGCATCCGAATTCCCACGGTATCAAGTCCTGCGGTGGTTGTATCGGGAAGACAGTTATTTTTCGGCAAAACCATGGTCAGCGGACCCGGCCAATAGGCGTTTGCCAGCGCTCTCGCTGCGTCGGGGATATCGTGGCACAGAACATCCAGCTGTTCCATATCCGCAATATGGACGATCAGGGGATTATCCTGCGGCCGTCCTTTAGCAGAAAAAATTTTGGCCGAAGACGCTGCGTCCAGCGCATTTCCGCCCAAGCCGTATACGGTTTCTGTGGGAAATGCAACCAGCCCGCCATTTTGTATGATTGCGCCGGCCTGTTCAAGTGCTTCTGCATCGGCGCAAGGTGATTCGATTTTAAAAATTTGTGTTTCCATAAATAAACCAGCTTATGTTTTATTTAGTGTAAAAGAACGCGCAGCGCCATTCCGGCCGCCACGCCCGCGATGCCGAAAAGCCGCGGCGAGCGCGTGGAAAGCAGTCGGTCGGCTTCCGGCAGCATCTGTCCGAGCACAAGATAGAGCATTGCTCCGGCGGCACTTGCCAGACACAGTGCACTGACTGCCGGAGACAATGCGCCGGCCGCGGCTCCGATGCCGGTGCCAACACCGGTGCTGAGACCGGCCAGCGCGGCGATGGCCGTCGCTTTTGCAAACGATGTGCCGCTGACCCGCAAGGTCAGTCCTACGCTGATCCCTTCGGGAAGATCATGGATAAAAATTGTCAGGCACAACGCAAGGCCCAATTGGAAATTTTCACATAATGCTGTTCCGATTGCCAGTCCTTCAGGAAAATTATGGACTGCGATGCCGAGTACGATACTCAATGCGCTTAAACGGAAAGTGTTGCGCGGCATTCCATGCGTATGCGTATCAAAACGGCTGACCAGCAGCACAATGCCTGCCCCTAACAGGACGCCCATAAGGACAATCGGCAACGCGGCGAGGGAAAATGCTTCCGGCAACAGGTCAAAACAGACAATGGCCAGCATGAGTCCGGCAGAAAAATCCAATAGCTGTCCAAATTTTCCCTCACGCGCGGGAAACGCAAACGCCATTGCGCCGCCGGCGCCGGTACCGACAACGCCGGCGAAAGTACCGATCAAGGTAAAAAGCCAGATTTTGAACAAAGAGTATGCACCGCCTTTTTAAGAATCGGTACATTGTATTCATTTGCGCCTTGCAATAAATGCCGAAAAAAACAATATGGATTTATCTTTTCCCCTAGAGCGTAAATTCTGCATAGGGATTGGTTTTATCCTGCGAAGCTTCGGCATCGGCAGGACGGATATCGAGCCGGGCGGCCAGAGAGTCAAAGCTTTCGGAAGGGTTTTGCCGGAGAATATTCAGCAGGCCGGTAAAATCCCGTACGATTTCCCGCGGCGTCAACAGCGCTTCTGCGCCCATGCGCCCGGCGAGGTTCTTCACCAGTGCAGCAATCTGTTCGTCGGTAACCTGCGGGTCCCAGTCAAAATGCCGGGAATGAATATAGAGGATACGCTTCAAAAGTGCGGTGATTTCTTCCGGCGTCAAGGGCTGCAGGCGGATTACCGGTTCAGAAAAATCCACAATACCCGCCTGGGCAAATCGGGACCCGGACAGACGCGAACGGAGTGCCTCATAACTATAAAATCCGCGGCGTTGGTCTTCAATACACTGGGGTGTTGCGCCGAAGATAAAAGCCATACCCGAAAGGCGTCCCTGGGTTGCGTCATTGAAAATATTCAGCAGTTTTTCATAATTCGCTTCGCGGGATACCGATTGGGTGATTTTATACAGGTTCACAGCTTCGTCAATAAAAACGATAAAACCTGTGTGTCCGGCAAGCTTCATCAGCTCACCGATGAGTTTGAGATAGTCATACCAGCTTGCATCTTCGATAATACCGGAAACGGGAAGCAGGGATTTGGCTTCCGTTTTGGTTGCAAATTCTCCGCGAAGCCAGCGCAGTGCTGCCTGCCGGCGTTCATCGTCCCCTTCTACTGTCCCCCGGTAGAAGCAGCGGACTGCCGTTGCAAAGTCAAAACCGTGGACAAGCGTCTCCAAGCTGGCGATCTGCGCCATGATTTCGACTTCGACAGCATCGGCCAGCGCCTGGCTTCCCGGCGCCAGATTTTTTTCCCGGGCAAGGGATACCTGGATTTTGGAGATCCAACGTGCCAGCACTACCGGCAAGGCACCGCCGTCAGGTGCGGCGCGCGTAGATAAATTGCGCAGCAGCTCCCGGTACGTAGCAAGTCCCTGGCGGTTAGACCCGGCAAGCCGGCGTTCCGGCGACAAGTCTGCGTCGGCAACTGCGAAGCCGCGTTCCATAGCATGGGAACGCATCAGCTGGATCAAAAAGCTTTTTCCCGAACCATAACGTCCGGAAATCATCCGGAATGCGCTGCCGCCTTCGGCCACTGTATCCAGGTCCTCCAATATTGCCGCGATTTCCCGGGTACGGCCAATTGCAATGTATTCAAGCCCGGTGCGGGGAACGACGCCGGAAGCGAGGGAATTGAGGATTGCACCGGAGATTCGTTTTGGGACATTCTGAATCGTTTCAGCCATTGGGTCCTCCTGTTGATTCGGCAAGCGCATGCTGAAGCGCCTGCTTATGTTCTTCATAAATTTCTCCGCTGTCCGGCGCCAGAATCAGATCGCCGATGCAGCTTTGCGCCAGTTCGTTCAACGTTTCGAAAACGGCTTCCGGAAAAGAAAATTCCCGGGCCGCCAACGTAGATAGGGTATCATAGGATGCCCCGTCAAGCAATGCAGATAAAAACGTGCGCTGAAATTGCGAAAGCGCGGCGGCAAACGCTGTATAAGCGTCCGCATATTGCGAAAAATCGGCAGGAAGAGAAACCTGCGTCTGTTCCGGCATCTGGGGGACGGACGTGGGAAGAGGTGTAACCGTTGGAGACAGAATATCTGCATCCTGCGGCGTCTGCTGTGTGGATTCTACCGCATCAATGAGTCTTTTCGTGTTTTCCCAGGACGCAAGCTCCAATTTTTTTGCGGCCTCCAAGTCAATTTCGATTGGCTGCGGTGTCTGCACGGATGGGGAGTGGTCGGTATGAGCGGCTGCTTTAACACTGGAAACGCCGGTAACACGGTCAATGAGTGTACAAACCGGTTGGCTCAGGGTATAACCGCGTAAGCGTCCGGCATAACCTGAACGTTTGCGCAGGCCGTTTTCCGTGTGTTTGAAGACACCGGTAAGAAATGTTCGTATGGCGGGGTCGCCGGTATAGGGAATATATTGTGCACAGATTTGCCGTGCTGCGCTGCGGCCGCAGACGGCTCCGGAATATGCGGTCCAGTTTATAGTTACCGGTGCCGGAGAAAACGCAGAAAGCAAAGGTTGATTTTTTGCCGCACGCATGGCATGATCGAGTTCGGATAAAACCTGCCGTATCATATCTTGGCATAATTCAGGCTGCTGCTGATAGAAGCGGCTTTGCAGAAGCTTATAATCAGACAGCTCGCACAATAACTCAAACGGAAGAGCATGCAAACCTTCGCGCAGCAAATCGTTGATATAAAGTTCGGCAAAAGGGCGCATGGAACCGGGCGCGAGGGAAAAGTGCTGTTGTATTTCTCCCAGCCGGTTGTGCAACCCGTTTAAAATCATATAATCAGCACAGTAAACCGGCATATAGTAATCCAGCCGCGGGAAGGGTTTGCGATACGTGCGCCAAAGCGAAAAAAGGGTATCCAATCCCTCCTCTACGCTCCCGTACGCACGGTTGATCAGTTCATAAATGCAAACAAAAATATAAGAAAGATCGGTTTTTAATGCATTTCTCTGCCGAAACTGGTCGCGCCAGTAAAAATACCAGGCGCGTTGTTCACGCGACATTTTAGAATAGATCGGCCAATAGCAGGTAAAAGGTACAAATTCCGCTTTTTCCGGACGATATTCGGCAAAACGACGGGCTTCAATGGTGAAGAAAGAAAATTTCCCATTTTCCGCGCGTATATTGGCTGTATGGGAAAAAGATAACAGCGCAGGCCCGTCCATGGAAATCTTTTTGGGCGGAGCAGACGGTATACTGCTGCCGGCCAAATTGCGTTCCGGAGGTGCGGCAGCAGGACGGGAATCGCTCAAATCCAAAATATCTGAAAACGTTTGTTGGATGACCGGATTGACGGATGGATTTTTGTGTATCTGCGGATTGGCGCGGTGTGGAAGGTTCGCTTTTCTTGGGTCCTCTCCCTGAAGCGTGAACAGGTAAGGCGCGTCCTGATAATGGCGGCGCAGAGCGGTAAGCATAGCTTCATCGAGTTTGTGTATTCCGTCGGATAGGTGCGCCACGGTATTGAGAACTGAACGCGGACCAGGATAGCAGCAGCCATCACAGATCACATATTCTTCAAACCCATCGAGAAAAGAAAATGCTTCCCGGCGGATATTCCAGCGCACGTTGCATACAGGGTTCCCTGGATCTGTGGTATCGATGCACAGCTGCAGGGCCGGTGTTTTTTCCATCGTCAGTTCGCTTGTAACCGGCCATCCGCAGGCAGAAATTTTGGGATACTGCACGCGGAAAAAGATTTTGAAAAATTTAGACGGGATAAAGCGGCGTTCGATCAGGAAAGGGTCAAGCGTAGCCAGCTGTGCAATCCGGAAAAATCCATTTTGCAGCAAAATACGCCCCTTACCGCTGTATTGCAGCGGCATGGAGTCTCCGTGAAGATCCAGACGCAGCACACCTCGTTGTCTTAAAAAGGCGAAATGTATGGCAAAGTCTTCCGGACAGGTTTGTTCGGAAGGGCGGCGCGGAATTTTTATGTCATAAAAAGGTCCATCCATACAGTTTCACCATCCTTATTCTATTTATTATAGCAACACACGCTTATTTTTACAAGAAAGATTTGTGGTATTTCCGAGGTTGGCAACAAAAAACAGATTTTGCAGGGAAACACTCTTGTAAACTTTTCGGAATGTGCGATAATAGAAAAAAAGGAACTGTCCCTGGAAAACCGGAGCGTGTGGGCGGCTGTGCATGGATGCAGAAAAACGGAGGGGGAAAAGGACGCGATGACAGTGCGAAAAGGAGAGCAAGCGCCAATTGTAGATGTGCAGGCGGTAGCCGAAATTCGGGCCAATATGCTGACGCCGGCGCTATTGGAAGGCGCGGTGGCATTTTGTAAAGCAGTTTCCGATCCGACCCGGATGCGCATTCTCTATGCATTAGCACAGCATGAGGTTTGTGTTGGCGATCTGGCAGCTTCGCTTGCCATGACAAAGTCAGCGGTATCGCATCAGCTGCGCTTTCTTCGGGGCGAGGGTTTGGTTAAAGCGCGTCGAGCAGGAAAAAATATTTATTATTCTTTAGACGATCAGCATGTTGTGGATGTGCTGCATACGACGCTTGTGCATGTCCGGCATAAAAAAGGACTGTAGGAATTGGTTTGCCTTACGGAACCTGCACTTTAAAACTTACAGCAAAATGAAAAATTCAACCCCCCTGGCAGATTTTTTAGATTCTGCCAGGGGGGTTGGGCTTAAAAATAACAGGTAGTTATTGTTCCAATCTGCGCAGCGCACGCAAAGCATTCAATACTGCCAGGAACATTACGCCGACGTCGGCGAATACAGCGGCCCACATTCCGGTGACGCCTACGGCGCATAGGATCAAGACGGCTGCCTTTACCGTCAATGCAAGGACGATGTTTTGCCGGACAATGCGCACAGTACGCCGGGCAATTTCAATTGCAGTAGCAAGACGGGAAGGCTGGTCATTCATAAGCACGACGTCTGCGCTTTCGATGGCGGCATCCGAACCCAGTGCGCCCATTGCAACCCCGATGTCGGCACGTGCCAGTACCGGCGCATCATTGATACCGTCGCCGGCAAAGGCAAGTTTCCCGTGTGCAGATTTTTGCGTTTCAATTTGTTCTAATGCTTCGACCTTATCGGCAGGAAGCAGTTCGGCGTATACGCCGTCAAGTTGCAGCAGCCTGCCGACTTCCTGTGCAGTCTGTTTGCGGTCGCCGGAAAGCATGTAGAGTTTTTTTACGCCGCAGGCACGCAGCTGACGGATCGCCTGGCTTGCGTCCGGTTTTATCCGATCGGAAATGCGGATCAAACCGCAGTATGTACCGTCACGTGCCACATATACAATGGTACCGGAACCCTGAACCGGAGGAATACGGATACCAAGCGTTTGCATGAGCTTGTCGTTGCCAACCCAGACCGGTACGCCGTCGACTTGGGCTTCGATTCCCTGCCCTGGGATTTCCCGGACACCGCGAACGGTAGTTTCGTCAACCGCATTGCCATAAGCTTTTTGGATGGACTGGGAAATCGGATGGCTGGAAAAATGTTCGGCCGCGGCGGCATAATGAAGCAGCTGGCCGGCTTCTATCCCAACCGGTTCCACTGCGCTAACCTCAAAAACACCTTCGGTCAGCGTACCGGTTTTATCAAATACGACTATTTCCGTATTTGCCAGCGCTTCCAGATAGTTCCCGCCTTTAACAAGGATTCCGGCACGGGATGCACCTCCGATTCCACCGAAGAAAGAAAGCGGAACGGAAACAACCAACGCGCAGGGACAGGAAACAACCAGAAAGTTCAGCGCACGATATACCCATACGCTCCATTGTCCGGTAATCAGAGATGGGATCAGCGCCAGCAGCGCCGCAGCTGTGACAACAGCCGGCGTATAGACGGCGGCAAACCGGGAAATGAAGTTTTCCGAAGCAGATTTTTTCGCCGCAGCGTTTTCCACAAGATCCAGGATCCGGCTGACGGTAGAATCATGGAACGCCCGCTCGACCTGCACCGTCAATACGGCGCTGAGATTGACACAGCCGGAAAGCACTTCATCGCCCGGTACGACGTCGCGCGGAAGGCTTTCACCGGTCAATGCAGAACTATCCAGCGCAGAAATGCCTTCGATTACATAACCGTCGAGCGGGATTTTCTCGCCGGGCCGCACCACAATTTCTTCGCCGACTGAAACCTCCTCCGGCGCCACAGTCCGTACGCCGCCTTCCCGCCGGACATTCGCATGATCCGGGCGGATCTGCATTAGACTTGCAATGGAACGGCGGGAACGAGATACTGCATAGTGTTCAAACATTTCGCCGATCTGGTAAAAAATCATAACGGCGACTGCTTCCGGATATTCAGAGATTAGGAATGCACCCAAAGAGGCAATTGCCATAAGGAAATTTTCATCAAAAATACGACCGCGAAGGATATTGCGTAATGCCTGATACAGCACGGGCGCGCCGCAGATAAAATAAGCCAAAGCATACAGTAAAATTGTAACGGACTCCGGGACGGGCCGAATCAGTAACGCACAGAGAAAAAATATTGCGCCAACCGAAATACGAAGTATATCTTTCTTCATAAAAGAACCCTTTTATATTTCCTGAATTTCTATGGCATGTTCGACACGGCGGGCAATCTTTTTTGCTTTTTTTGTAATTTCTTCCATCTGGGTCTCCATGGCTTCAATGGTCATTTTTGTGGTGATAAAACTGACGCTGGCGTCGGTAACGCCGGGAATGGCGCGGATATTGCGCTCGATTTCTGCAGCGCAGTTGGGACAGTCAAGACCGACAAGCAAAAATGTCTTTTTCATAGCATCCTCCGAAATTCAGATGAGCAATTGCTCAACTGTTTTATGCATATAGTATAGTTGCATACACCTTCAATTGTCAAGAGGAAATTGCAAATTCAGCGATAAATTTTTTGTATGGTGTCCATGCTTTTTTTGGCTTGACAAGAGAAAAGATCCATAGTATAATAACAACGTTTTCAGGACGACGGCGCCATAGCCAAGCGGTAAGGCAGAGGTCTGCAAAACCTTTATCCCCGGTCCGATTCCGGGTGGCGCCTCCAATAGGGCAGCTGGATAGAAGCTGTGAAAAACCTCCGGTTTTCCGGAGGTTTTTTCTTTGAAGAATTTGACAGCAATGCAAACAACCCCCATAACCGAGGAAATCTTCGGCTATGGGGGTTATACGATTCATTTGGATTAAAATCAGGCATCGCATCCGGGAACTTTCGGAAGTTTTGCAAAACTCTCTTCCAGCTGTGCGTCGGAGGGGATAAAATCTTGCATTTCGCCGTTATGGAATTTTTCATAAGCGAGCATATCGAAATACCCGGTGCCGGTCAAACCAAAGACGATGGTTTTTTCTTCACCGGTTTCCTTGCATTTGAGCGCTTCATCGATGGCTACGCGGATCGCGTGGCTGGACTCCGGGGCCGGGAGGATGCCCTCGACACGGGCAAACTGTTCCGCAGCTTCAAAGACCTTTGTCTGCTCAACGGCAACGGCTTCCATATACCCATCGTGATAGAGCTGGGAAAGAACGGAACTCATGCCGTGGTAACGAAGGCCGCCGGCGTGGTTGGCAGAGGGAATAAAAGAAGAACCGAGGGTATACATTTTTGCCAGGGGGCAGACCATGCCGGTGTCACAGAAATCGTAAGCAAAGCGGCCGCGTGTGAGACTTGGACAGGAAGCCGGTTCAACGGCGATGAACCGGTAGTCGCGCTCACCGCGAAGTTTTTCACCCATAAAGGGGGAAATCAGGCCGCCAAGATTGGAGCCGCCGCCGGCGCAGCCGATGATGATATCCGGAACGACGCCATATTTATCCAACGCAATTTTGGTTTCGCAACCGATAATGGATTGGTGCAGCAGGACCTGGTTGAGTACGCTCCCCAACACATAGCGGTAACCGGGAGTAGAAGTTGCGACTTCAACCGCTTCGGAAATTGCGCAGCCAAGGCTTCCGCCGGTCCCGGGATGTTCAGCCAGGATTTTACGTCCGACGGCTGTTTCCATAGACGGGGAAGGCGTTACGGATGCGCCGTAGGTACGCATTACTTCACGGCGGAAAGGCTTTTGTTCGTAGCTGACTTTAACCATAAATACTTTGCAGTCCAAGCCAAGGTAAGCGCAAGCCATGGAAAGCGCTGTACCCCACTGTCCTGCGCCGGTTTCAGTTGTAACACCGGTAAGTCCCTGCATTTTTGCATAATAAGCCTGGGCAATAGCGGAATTCAGTTTATGGGAACCGGATGTATTGTTACCCTCAAATTTATAATAGATTTTGGCGGGCGTCTGCAGTTTTTCTTCCAGGCAGTATGCGCGTACCAATGGGGCAGGCCGATACATTTTATAAAAATCACGGATTTCGGTTGGGATTGGAATTTCACGGGTATCGTTATCGAGTTCCTGCCGGATCAGCTCGTCACAAAAGACGGGACGCAGATCTTCAAAGCCCATGGGTTCAAACGTAGCGGGATTGAGCAGGGGCGCGGGTTTGTTTTTCATGTCCGCTCGGACGTTATACCAGGTTTTCGGCATTTCTTCTTCCGAAAGATAAATTTTATAGGGGATTTTTTCATGTGCCATATTTGCGGGTCTCCTTTCCTGTTGACCGGTCTTTCGAGAAAATTATGAAAAAAACGCTTTTTCCCAAAGATCCGGAAAGTAAATCCTTGGGACAAAAGCGTTTCCAACTTCTGCGGTGCCACCCAAATTGACGGAAAAAAACCGTCCACTCATTGATGTGCGTTCTACACATCTTCCCTTGATAACGGGAGGAAAAGCCCGTCGAAACTTACTAATCCGGAATAGATGTTCAGTCCGCCCTCCACAGTCCATTCACCAAGCTTGCCTCTGCCGCCATCCCAGCCCCCGGCGGCTCTCTGTCAGAAACGCAGCTTGCTTACTCATCTGCATCTACGGTTTAATAACATCCTTAGTATATGCAAGTGCTGGCGTTTTGTCAAGTATGAAAATTTATCTAATTTGTTTTTTGTCCATGGGCAACAAAGACTTAAAACTGAAAAAAACGCGTTTTACAGAAAAAATGTAAGATTCTGTTCGATATATGCGATAAATGAAGTTGCTAAGAAATTTATTATAACCGCTAGATGCGCTCGCTTGTGTGTTTTGCTTGAAAAAAAAGCGTTTTTAAAGTATACTGATAGAAATAAAAGCTGGGGAGAGAAAATATGAAAATCGGGATTATAACCGGTGCTTCGTCCGGGCTGGGACGGGAATACGCGCGCCATGCGTTTGAACAATTTGAACTGGACGAGCTATGGTTGATTGCGCGGAGAGAAGGGGCGATGCGCGATCTTGCGGATTCGATGCCCGAAAGGCGGTTTCGCATTTTCCCTTGCGATTTGTCTCGGACAGAAGAAATCGATTCACTTTGTGCACGCATCCGTCAGGCAAATCCGCAGATCCGGTTGCTGATCAATAACGCGGGGCTTGGCTTTTTAGGGGATTTTGAAGACATAACAGAAAAAAACAACTGTGCGATGTGTGATGTAAACATGCGGGCACCGACATTGTTGACATCTGCGGCAATTCCCTATATGACGCAGGGTGCGGCGATTGTTTTTGTCTCATCCATTGCGGCGTTTGCCCCAACGCCGCGTATGAGCGTATACTGTTCAACCAAGGCGTATATCCAAAGCTTCGCGAAAGCACTGCGGTATGAGCTTGCCCCGCGCGGAATCCATGTGCTGGCAGTATACCCTTGTCCGATGAATACCGATTTTCTTGCCGTAGGCGGTATTAACGGCAACAGCCGTACCTTTGACCGGCTTCCGCGCTGTATTCCTGAAAAAGTTGCAAAAGTATCGCTTGCGCGGGCTGCGGCGGGAAAAGGCTCCTATACGCCGCTTGCGTTGATGAAAGTCTATCGTCTGCTTGCCAAACTTATCCCGCACAATTTGATTATGCCGATATCCAGAACTTAAGCGGATTTGTGTCAGATAAAACGGAATTTTTTGGAATTGTACTTGACTGTTTTGTACAATCGTATAAAATAAGAATAGATAGATCAATCTTTGAGTCAATGGGGGGAGACTTATGAAAAATAGGATTATCACCATAAGCCGTGAATTCGGAAGTGGTGGTCGTACAGTAGGCAAGCAGGTTGCTAAAAAACTTGGCATCGCTTGCTATGATCAGGAATTGATTGAAAAAATCGCAGAAAAGTCTGGACTTTCCGAGGATTTTGTTCGGGAGAAGAGTGAATATACGCCCTATGGCAACTGGTTTGCCAATGCCTTTGCAGATCGTGATGTTAGAGGGATGACGATCCAGGATCATATTTGGACAATGCAACGGCAGATGATCCTGGAATTGGCAGAAAAGGAAAGCTGCGTCATTGTCGGGCGCTGTGCCGATTATATCCTCCGGGATGAGGCGGATCTTTTGACCGTTTTTATCCATGCCAGTATGCAGCAGCGTGCGCAACGGATTGTGCGTGTATATGGTGAGCGTGAGGATTCTCCGGAAAAGCGTTTGAAAGATAAGGATAAACGCCGCCGTGCTTACTATCAGTTCTATACGGATATGGAATGGGGCGATGTGCGCAATTATCAGGTTGCGCTTGACAGTGGTATCTTGGGGATCGATACCTGTGTAAAAATTATCGCGGATCTTTATTAACGTTGTGAAAGCGGCCTGACCGCTTTGCCACGTAAAAGGGAACAATATGGTTTGCACTGCACAACGGCATGGTTTCGGCTATGCCGTTGTGCTTTTTTCAAGCAATACGATTGAAAAGACCATGAGCAGTACCGTTTTTGAAAAAGGCGCGCCTGCTGCTTGAAAAAAAGTGACGAATCGAGTATAATAAACTATTACAGTATGGAGAAAAAACATGAAGAATCAAGAAGTTTTTGTCACACCGCAGGAGCTTGCACGTCAACGTGAATTTACGGAACGGATCGCAAAGCTGAATGATGAATATACGGCCCGATATGGCCGCCGCCGTAGCGCATTTGTCGATTGCTATGGTTGCCAGCAGAATGAAGCAGATGCTGAATGTATGCGTGGAATGCTGCGCGAAATGGGTTATGAGCCGGCAAAGGATGAGCAGGATGCAGACGTTGTGCTTTTAAATACCTGCGCAGTACGCGAACATGCGGAAATGCGCGTACTTGGGAATGTCGGCGCGCTTTCCCATTGTAAAAAAGCGCGGCCGGATATGATTATCGGCGTCGGCGGCTGCATGACGCAGCAGACTGCAATGGCTGAAAAACTGAAAAAAAGCTTTCCCTATGTCGATATTGTATTCGGAACGCATGCACTGTGGCGGCTTCCGGAACTGATTTATCAAAAGTTGACGTTTGGACGGCGCGTTTTTGACGTGGAGGATGAGGACGGACGCATTGCTGAGGGGCTTCCGGTGCAGCGGAAGGATTACATCCGAGGTTGGGTAAGCGTCATGTATGGGTGCAATAATTTTTGTTCTTATTGCATCGTACCGTATGTACGCGGACGAGAGCGCAGCCGCCGTCCGGAAGATATTCTCAACGAAGTACGGGGCCTGATTGAAAAAGGCTGCCGGGAGATTAACCTGCTGGGCCAGAATGTCAATTCTTATGGTCATGGGACGGATTATGCAATGGACTTTCCCGACTTGCTGCGTGCGGTCGCGCAATTGCCGGGGGATTTTATCGTGCGTTTTATGACCAGCCATCCCAAGGACGCGACAAGGAAATTGATCGACACAATGGCGGACTGCGAAAAAATTGCGCCGCAGCTGCATTTGCCGGTTCAGTCCGGCTCCGACCGGATTTTGAAAGAAATGAACCGGCGGTATACTGCGGCGCAATATCTGGAACTCATTGATTACGCACGCGCACGAATCCCGAATATTGCGTTTACCAGCGATATTATTGTTGGATTCCCGGGCGAGACGCTGGAAGATTTCGAACAGACGCTTGCACTTGTAGAACGGGTGCGGTATCATGCGTTGTTTACCTTTTTATATTCCCCACGCGGGGGCACACCTGCCGCGTCCATGCCGGACGATACGCCGCACGAAGAAAAACAACGCCGGTTTGAACGGCTGTGCCAGGTGCAGAATGCGATAAGCGAACAGATCCATGCAGCCTGTGTGGGACAGACGTGTCGGGTCCTTTGCGAGTCGAAGAGCCGTTTCGATGCATTCCCGGTTGCGGCGCGGACGGATACCGGCCGCGTTGTATATCTTGCTGCAGACCCGAAGGAAATCGGCACGTTCTGCCGTGCGCATATCGTGCGGGCAAGTCCGTGGGCTTTATTTGGAGAAAAGGTGGAGGACTGAGATGCCGGAAGCCACTTCGCCGCTGATGCGGCAATATTTTGAAATCAAGGATAAGCATAAAGAAGAAATTGTATTTTACCGGCTCGGCGATTTTTATGAAATGTTCTTTGATGATGCGATTATTGCGTCCAAAGTTTTGGATTTGACGCTGACCGGGAAAAATGCAGGCGGCGGGGAACGTGCGCCCATGTGCGGTGTACCGTTTCACAGTTATGAAGCCTATGTGGCGCGGCTCATTGCACGCGGATATAAAGTGGCGATTTGCGAGCAGATGGAGGACCCCGCCAAGGCAAAGGGTTTGGTCCGCCGCGAGGTTGTACGCATCATCACGCCGGGCACGATCACCGACGAATCAATGCTCGATCAGAAAACCAACAATTTTATTGCTTCGGTTTATTTGTCCGGACAGGAAGCGGGTCTGTGCTTTTGTGATATTTCAACTGGGGAAATCCAGTTATGTTCCATTTCCAGTCCCCGGATTTTGACGGATATCCAGAACGAATGCGAACGCTTTTCACCACGTGAGGCGGTTTTGTCTGAGGAAGCTTATGCCAGTACAAAATTGAAAGATTTTTTGCGGCAGCAGTTGTTATGTGCACTGGAGGACGGTGCGCAGCGTTTTCTGCCGGATGTGGCGGAACAGGCGGTCAAAAGCCGATACGCCGATATTCCGGATATTGAAGCGAGTCAAACATTGAACCGCGCATTGGGCGGCCTGCTTTCCTACTTATATCAGACGCAGAAGAATACGCTTGCGCAGCTGCGCAATCCTGAAATATATACGCCTTCGATGTATATGACGCTGGACCATACAGCGCGCACAAACTTGGAACTGTTTGAAACCATCCGATCGCACGAAAAATCCGGTTCGCTTTTATGGGTGTTGGACCAGACATCCACCTCGATGGGCGCACGTGCGCTGCGCCGGCGTTTAGAGCAGCCGCTGCTGAATCCTGTGGGAATTCGCAGGCGCTTAAATGCGGTGGCGTCGCTGGTGGATGAGCCGGTAAAGTTGTCCCAGATAGAAGAAGTACTGCGCAATATATCCGATTTGGAGCGGCTGATTGGGCGGATCTCTTCCGGTACCGCCAATGCGCGCGATTTGCGTGCGGTTGCTTCGACGTTGGAATCGCTGCCGCAGCTGCGGTCTTTGATCGAGGGTATTCCCTGCGAGGCTATGCAGGAAATTTGGAATCAGATCGATGAGCTTAGGGATATTTATACGTTAATTGAAGAAGGGATTGCCGAAGATCCACCGCCGGGGATCAAAGACGGTGCGATTATCCGGGAAGGATACCAGACGCAGCTGGATAACATTCGCAATATTGCCCATGATACACGCAGTTATATTTTATCGATTCAGACGCGGGAGCGGGAACGTACCGGGATTAAAAATCTGAAAATCGGCTATAACAAAGTGTTTGGATATTATATTGAAGTTACACCGTCGTTTTTGCATCTGGTGCCTGAAGATTACATACGCCGTCAGACCCTGACGACCGGCGAACGCTATGTTACGGAGGAGCTTAAGCAGTTGGAAAGCCGTATCCTTGGCGCGCAGGAGCGGGCCAATGCGATTGAGTATGAGTTGTTCTGCCGGATTCGCAGCCGGGTTGCGGATACTGCTGCGCGGGTGCAGACTACGGCTACAGCGATTGCACAACTGGATGTTACCGCTTCTATGGCGCGTGTAGCGTTGGATAACGATTATAATATGCCGCAGGTGGATTATTCTGATGCAGTAGACATCCAGGCCGGCCGGCATCCGGTGGTGGAACGCAGTATTTCCGGGTTTGTTGCCAACGATATGAAGATGGATGGGCGGGATCGCCGTGTGGCGATTCTTACCGGGCCGAATATGGCGGGGAAATCTACCTATATGCGGCAGAATGCGATTATCGTGTTGATGGCACAAGTTGGGAGTTTTGTACCGGCACGCCGGGCGCATATCGGGGTCATAGATCGGATTTTTACCCGTATCGGCGCCTCGGACGACCTGTCTGCCGGGCAGTCCACGTTTATGGTGGAAATGAGCGAGGTGGCGGATATTGTACGAGAGGCCACAAATAAAAGCCTGGTTATCCTCGACGAGGTGGGTCGGGGGACTTCAACATATGATGGGATGAGTATTGCGCGCGCAGTGCTGGAGTATATGGCGAAAAAGGTGGGCGCCAAGACGCTGTTTGCCACGCATTATCATGAACTGGTTGCATTGGATTCGTTGCCGGGGGTTTTTAATTTATCGACTGCGGTGATCAAGCATGGCGACCGGATTACCTTCCTGCATCAGATTATCGCAGGAGGATCAGATGATTCTTACGGTATCGAGGTGGCGAAACTTGCCGGGCTTCCCGATGCGCTGATCCGGCGCGCACACCAGATTTTAAAGGGCTTGGAAGCCGGGTCGAATGCGCCTGCTGCACCGAAAAAGACACCGCTGGAAGACACGCAGGCCAACATGATGGAGCAGGGCATATTGGAGATTATCGACCGCATCCGCGAAACCGATGTGGACAATATGACGCCGGTACAGGCGTTGACGTTTGTGCTGGAGTTGAAAACAAGAATTGCGAGGTTGCCATGATACAAGGGGAAAACGCCGGTAAGCTGTATATCGTCGGTACGCCGATCGGGAATCTGGGCGATATCAGCGTACGTGCGTTGGAGACACTGAAACAGGTGGATTTCATTGCGGCCGAGGATACACGGGTGGCGATGAAGCTGCTTTCCCATTTTGGAATCTCCAAGCCGCTGATTAGCTATTACGAACACAATATGCGGCAGCGCGGCGAACTGGTGCTGCAACGCATTCTGGCGGGGGAAAACTGCGCGTTGACGACCGATGCGGGAATGCCGGTGATTTCGGATCCGGGCGGAATGCTTGTGGCGCAGTGCCGGGAAGCGGGAATCCGTATGGAAGTTGTCCCCGGTCCCTGTGCGTTGATTGCGGCGTTTGCATTGGCGGGCCTTCCGGGTGCAAGATTTTGTTTTGAGGGCTTTTTATCAATGAATAAGCGCTCCCGCCGAGAGCATCTGGCATCTTTACGGGGGGAAAAACGTGCGATGATTTTTTATGAGGCCCCGCATAAGCTGTGCGCGACGCTTGATGATTTTATCGAAACCTTTGGTGCGGATCGTCAGATCCTGCTTGCGCGGGAGTTGACGAAAGCGCATGAGGAAAGCCTGCGTATGACGCTGGGACAGGCAAAGGAAAAATATGCCCAAATCCCGCCGCGCGGCGAGTTTGTGTTGGTTGTGGATGGCGCTGCGGAAGAACCGGAACAGGCCCAAGATGCGGAAACTGCGATGGAGGCTGCGCAGGCGCTTGCCGGACGCCTGATGGCAGACGGTATGCCGCGCAGTGCGGCGCTGAAAACCGCCGCGGCGCAGTATGGCATTTCCAAAAATGCATTATATGACAGTCTTTTGAATGAAAATTGACTTTTCTCCACGTTTTCAGGACAAATTTGTCCCAAAAGACGCGAATTTCTAGATACATAGAAAGGAAGTTGTGTAAGTATGGATGAACAGAAGACGTATGAATCGGGCTCTATTTCCATTGCTGCGGAAAATATGTTTCCGATTATTAAAAAGTGGCTCTATTCTGAAAAGGATATTTTTATCCGCGAGTTGGTTTCTAACTGTGCCGATGCCATCGCTAAGCACGAGCGGCTGCGCTCGCTTGGACAAGCGGAGGATGACGGCCAGCCTTATCGGATTACGGTAAAGAGCGATGAAGAAAACGCAACGCTTTCTTTTTCCGACAATGGAATTGGAATGACGGCGGATGAGGTAAAGAAATACATCAACCAGGTTGCCTTTTCCGGCGCAAAAGATTTTTTTGAAAAATATAAGGACGCAAAAGATACAGCGCAAATTATCGGCCACTTTGGCCTTGGTTTTTATTCTGCTTTTATGGTCGCGAAGAAAGTGACCATTGAAACAAAGTCTTTTGTCCCCGGAAGCGAAGCGGTGCGCTGGGTCAGTGAAAGCGGGATGGAGTATACGCTCGAGCCGTGTGAAAAGCAGACGAGGGGGACGGTGGTAACACTGGAGCTTGCGGACGATTCCAAGGAATATGCACAGCGTTGGAATGTCCACAATGTATTAATGAAATATTTCCGGTTCCTTCCGACGCCGGTATATCTGGAGGACGCGAAAGAGGAACCCAAAGAAGATGCGAAACCGATCAATGCAGATGCGCCGTTATGGGAAAAAGCCCCAACGGATTGCACGGACGAAGAATATCGCGATTTTTATCATAAATTGTTTATGGATGTGGCAGACCCTCTGTTTTGGGTGCATCTAAATATTGATTATCCGTTCCGGCTGAAGGGAATTTTATATTTCCCGAAACTGAAAAATGAATTTGAGTCTGTGGAAGGGCAGGTTAAACTGTACTGTTCGCGTGTATTTGTTGCGGATAATATCAAGGAGGTCATTCCGGAATATCTGCTTCTGCTGAAAGGCTGCATTGACTGTCCGGATCTGCCGTTGAATGTTTCCCGTTCGTTCCTGCAAAACGATGGAACAGTGACGCGTATCAGTGCGCACATTACGCGCAAGGTGGCTGACCGACTGCTTTCTTTGTTTAAAAATGAGCGGGAGCAGTACAATAAATATTGGGACGATATCAATCCCTTTATTAAATATGGCTGTCTACGCGATGAGAAGTTCTATGAACGGGTCAAACCCGCTTTGATTTTCAAGTTCCTCGACGGCAGCTACAAAACGGTGGATGAATATCTGCCGGAAGCCCCGCAGGAGGACGAGCAGGCACCGCAGGAAGGAAAAGAAAACGCAGCGGTTAAAACCATCTATTATGTCACCGATGAAAAAGCGCAGGCACAGTATATTGCGATGTTCGCTGCACGCGGGATTGAAGCGGTGATTTTGAATCATACGCTGGATAATGCGTTTATTTCCATGTTGGAGTCAAAAAACCGTGCAGTCCGTTTCCGTCGGATTGATGCCGATATCAGCGACTTGAAAACCGGAGATCAGACAGCGGAAGATGCGCAGGCGATGGAAAAACTGTTCGGGGGAATCGCCGGCGGCGTAAAAGTGGAGACTGCTGCCCTGGGCGAGGGTGCTGCGCCGGCTGTGCTGACACTTTCCGAGGAAGGACGGCGTATGCAGGAAATGGCGCGTTTATTCGGCGGCCCGGAGGGAATGGCCGATATGTATAAGGCCGAATATACGCTGGTGCTTAACAGCGCCCACCCGCTTTATAAAAAGCTGGCTGCACTGGAAAGCAGCGATGCGGAAACGGCGAAATTGCTGGCAAGCCAAGTTTACGATTTGGCTCTTATCGCGCAGCGTCCGCTGGAGAGCGCGGATATGACAGCCTTTATTGCCCGTAGCGCCCAGATTATGGAAAAACTGAGTTAAATACAGTGCCCGGCGAAAGGTTCCTTTCGCCGGGCGTTTTTTGTTTATAAAATATCCGGAAAGATAAGATAACTGTTTTTACAGAATCATCCAATATTCTTACATATAGAACGAGCTTCTATTTAGCCAAGGAATCCGCAAGATCCAGAATACAGGCTGCATCGCCAAAACCGCCGGATTTGGTAATGAGTACCTTTTCCCGGCCGCGTGGGTCGAAAGCGGTGCAATAGATAATCCCGGGAGCAAGAGAAAAACGCGGTGCAATAGAGACCAGCCCTATAGCGTTACAAAATGCGCGCAACGTATCGCCGCCGATGACAAAGGGCGTGGCAGATATGCGCGAAAGGGCGCGCTTGGCGCAGGCAGAAAGCTCAGCGGTAATCTGTTGAGCTGTGTCCATATCGGAGATCTGTGCAGATTGGAAAAAATTGGCGTTTTTCCTGCGATGGGTATCGTTAAAGGCAACCGCGAGCATCGTGCAGGGCGAGGATTTTAAGAGGCGGACTGTTTTTTCTGTTGCTGCCTCAAGCTGTTGTTGTCCATGTCCTCCGTCGTAGAGCCACACGCCGGGAATACCGAGTCCCCGGGCGGTAGACAGCTGTTCCAGAGTAGCAGGATGCACGCTTGCGCTGATTACCAGAAGGCGTGTGGAGTGCAAATACAATTCCATTTCGGGAAGCGGGCCATATAAGGCTGCGGCCAGTGCGCGTGCAAAACCGGCGCATCCGGCAAAATTGCAGAACCCAAGGGCCAAAGCCTGCCGTGCAGCGGCGTCAAGATCTGTGTCAGTAGCGGCGTCACAGATGACGACACCTTTAAAATCCTGTGGGATGGGATCACCGGGCCGGATGGAAAGCGTCTGCACAGAATTTTCCTGCGCAAGAAGTTCCCGTATGACGTCGCATCGAACCGGATCCAGCGGATCTTGTGCCGCAGCGGTTTCCGAAAGGCGTGTACCATGGATATAGACAGTACCATTCACGGTTGTACGCCCGTTGGCCGGGTAAGCTGGAGCAAAAAAGACGGGACCGCGTGCTTGTGCCAATGTGCCAAGTGCTGTGCCAACGTGGCCGCGAAGGAGGGAATCGGTTTTCATATAAACCATTTGCGCGGGGGTTTCGGCAAGCGCCCGTGTGATACAGTCCGCTGTGTCCTGTGCTGCGGCATGCCGATTGTTCAGGCATAACAGCCGGCACTTACTTTCCCGTGCGGCGTTGATCGGGACGGGATCCAAGCAGATCTGTGCACCGGGAAAAAATACGCCGGTATCCAGCGCGCCGGTGAGGTCATCGGCGAGCAGAAGCAGTTTGGTCATTTATCTGCCCTCCTTGCTAAAACGGCAGTACAGGCGACATCAATTGCTTCCAGCAGGCTTCCTTCATTAGCAGTATTGCGTCCGGCCCGGTCAAAGGCTGTCCCGTGGTCGACGGAAGTGCGCAAAATCGGGATGCCAATGGTCATATTAATGCCGCTCATTTGACTGTAGCGTCCAGTAGCGGGGTCCAGATGGAAACCGGCAAGTTTGAGAGGAATATGGCCCTGGTCATGATACATTGCCACGACCATATCCGCGTCGCCGCCCAGGGCACGGACAAATACGCTGTCCGGAGGGATGGGGCCGAAAACATTCAGTCCATCCTGACGTGCCCGTTCAACGGCGGGCGCGATCTCACGCGCTTCGGTTTGGCCGAATAAGCCGTTGTCGGACGCATGCGGATTTAAGCCCGCGACGGCGATCCGCCCGTTTGGAATCCCCAGCATTTCCAGCGCCTGTTTGGCAAGCAGGATGGTTTCATAAACGCGCGCGCAGGTGACCAGTTCGCAGGCGCGTGCAAGCGGGACATGTGTGGAAACATGCACGACGCGCAGCGGGCCGCTGGCAAGCAGCATGGTATAAGAATGCGTATGGGTGTAATGGGCAAAAATTTCCGTATGTCCGTCAAAATGATGGCCGGCAAGATTCATGGCTTCTTTATTTAAGGGTCCGGTAGCTACCGCATCGGCCCGATGGGCCTGGCAGTATTCAATAGCGGTGCGCACGTACAGAAAGGCGGCATCGCCGCAGGCGGGGTTGACTTTCCCGGGCGTATACTCCCCATCTGCCAGCGGACGCGGGTCGATAAAGTCAAGCACATCCGGCCTGCCTTGCGCCTGTTCCGGTGAGGAATAGGCATGCAGCGTAAGGTCTATGCCGGTATAGCGCAGCGCATCGGCAAGCGCTGTGGCGGAACCGATGACGAAAACGTTGCACTTATTATGAAATTTTCCGTTTTTATAGGCTTTTACGCAGATTTCAGGGCCGATCCCCGCAGGATCGCCCATGGTGACGGCAAGGATGGGACGCATGATGATGTTTCCTCCGTTTCAGGTTGTTTCAGGTACTGTGTCGGCGCTTTTCAGGTGTTTCCATGCAGTACAGCGCATGGTAAGATAACTGGCTGCCCCACCGATAACCTCCGAAATCGGCTCCGCCAGAAAAACACCATAAACACCAAGTCCGCCTATATGCGGCAGCGCCAATGTGAGAGGGACGACAAGAATTGCTTTACGTAAAAGGGAAAAAAAGATGGCGTGGCGGGAATAGCCCATAGATACAAAAGTTTGCTGTCCGCTGTTTTGAAATGCCATCATAAACATACAGCAGAAATAAATGCGAAGGCAAGGAACACCATAAGATACAAGTTCAGGATTCGAGTTGAAGATGCGAATGGCAAACGAGGGAAAGAGCATGACAAGCAGGGTTGTTAAAGATGCAAGTATAATATTAACTATCGTTAGAAAACGAATTCCAGCTCGTACACGTGCATAGCATCCTGCGCCATAATTATAACTTAGCACGGGAACGGCGCCTGCGCTGAAGCGCTCAAAGGGGAGCGTTACAATTTCTCGGACTGAATGGGTGACCGTCATAACGGCGATATAGAGATCGCCGCCGAACAGAGAAAGAGTGGAATTGCAGGTGGCTTGTACGGCGCTGTTGGTAACCTGCATAATGAAGTTGGAAGTGCCGAGCGCCAGCATACGGCGGGCAAGTGGAAAATGAAAGCGCATATTTTTAAGGGACAAGCGAATGGTTGCACGCATAAACAGAAAAGACATAACCCAAAGAAAAGAAACCGCCTGCGAAATTATGGTTGCCAGTGCCGCGCCCCGGACGCCCATATCGAGGACGAAAATGAAAAGCGGATCAAGCAGGATATTCAGTGCTGCGCCGATGAGAATACTGATCATACCCGTACGTCCGAACCCTTGGGCGTTGATATAAGCGTTCATACCAAGCCCAAGCATGGAAAAAACGGTTCCGCACATATACATGCTCAGATATTCATCGGCATAATGAAAGGTGCTGTCGCTTGCACCAAAGGCATATAGCAGCGGCTGTTTCGCAGTATAGACTACAGCTATGAGGATAAGCGACAAGGCAGTGAGCATAATACAGGCATTTGCCATAATGCTACGCGCCTGATCTTCATCCCCGTGTCCGCGCGCTATGGAGCACAGTGGCGCGCCGCCGATACCGCACAGGTTGGTAAAGGCAGTGACGATGGTAATCAAGGGGAAGCACAACCCTACCCCAGTCAGGGCTAGTACGCCTTCGTCTCCCATTCGGCCGATGAACATCCGGTCAACGACGTTATATAAGAGGTTGGCAATCTGAGCGATGACGACTGGAATCGCCATTTTTGTTATGTTTACAGACATTTTCCCCTGGGTAAAATCTTGTACAGCGTTTTTCATGGTTTGTTACATCCTTTTTTATAGCAGTCACTAGCATCCTGCCCCATCTGCAAAACATGTGGGGGAAGGACGCATATTGCAGCTTTATACATGTTTTTTTCATTATAGCACGAAAGCAGGAGTGCTTCAATTGCTTTTCCCTACGGAAAGTGGGAAAAGACGCAGGAAAGCCTGTAAAACAGACAAAACAAAGGAAAAGAGTTCAGATTTTGTCAATAATGCTGTAGACAAGGATGCAATCCTGCTGTATAATTTCAAAATGTTGATTTATATAGGACAGGGGCAGTTAAAATGCAGAGAACAGATATTCGCAATATTGCAATTGTTGCGCATGTAGATCATGGTAAGACTACGCTGGTAGACGAAATGTTGAAGCAAAGCGGTATTTTTCGGGATAATCAGGTTGTAGAGGATCGCGTAATGGATTCTGGTGATCTGGAACGGGAACGCGGAATTACAATTTTGGCGAAAAATACGTCCATTCGTTATAATGGCGTTAAGATTAATGTGATTGACACCCCCGGCCACGCCGATTTTTCCGGAGAGGTTGAGCGTGTATTGAAAATGGTGGATGGGGTTTTGTTGCTGGTAGACGCGGCGGAAGGCCCGATGCCGCAGACGCGCTTTGTACTGTCGAAAGCGCTGGAAATGGGTCATCGCGTCGTTGTTGTGGTCAATAAAATTGACCGGCCGGATGCACGTATTTTTGAAGTCGTCGACGAAGTGCTTGACCTGTTGATCAGCCTGGATGCGACGGACGAACAGATTGAAAGCCCGGTGCTGTTTTGTTCCGGCCGGGATGGGACGGCATCTCTTGATCCTAATGGTCCATTTGAAAATTTAAAACCGCTGCTGGATGCGATTCTTTCGCATATTCCCTGTCCGGAGGTTGACACGGAAGGCCCCTTACAGATGCTGGTATCTTCCATTGATTATAACGATTATGTCGGCCGCATCTGTATTGGTAAGGTGGAACGGGGTACAATCCGAAAAGGACAGGAAGTCGTCGTATGCGATTACCATGAAGGACATGCGCCTTATCGCGCACGTGTGGTAAATTTATATACAATTGAAGGCTTGAACCGGACTGCTGTAGAGCAGGCACAGGCGGGTGATATTGTATGCTTGTCCGGTATCGCAGACATCACCATTGGCGATACAATTTGTGCGGTTGAGACACCGGAACCGATTTCCTTTGTCAAGATTTCTGAGCCTACGGTGGAGATGGTGTTTTCCGTAAATGATAGTCCATTTGCAGGCCGGGAAGGAAAATTTGTTACTTCACGCCATCTGCGTGCCCGTCTGGAACGTGAGCTTTTAAAAGACGTTTCCCTGCGGGTCTCAGATACGGATACGACGGAAAGTTTCCGGGTCTGTGGCCGCGGAGAAATGCATTTGTCCATTCTGATTGAGACGATGCGCCGGGAAGGTTATGAGTTTTCGGTAGGCGCACCAAAAGCGATGCTTAAAGAGATTGATGGGAAATTGTGTGAACCCATGGAGCGTGTTGTGATCGACGTACCTGCGGATGCGGTTGGCAGTGTAATGAGTAAGCTTTCTGCGCGCAAGGGTGAGCTTGTGGAAATGACGCCGCAGGGCGACCGGATGAAAATTGAATTTCTGGTACCTTCTCGCGGGCTGTTTGGTTATCGTAATGAAATGCTTACAGATACGCGCGGCGAAGGAATTATGAATTCCGTATTTGAAAGCTATGTCCCATTTAAGGGCGAGATTTCCGGTCGAAATACGGGTGCGCTGGTGGCGTTTGAAACCGGCGAGGCCGTCACCTATGGCTTGTATAATGCCCAGGAGCGCGGCACCTTGTTTATTGGGCCGGGTACGCAGGTCTATGAAGGTATGGTTGTGGGTGAATCGCCAAAAGATGAAGATTTGAACGTCAACGTGTGTAAAAAGAAGCATGCGACCAATACCCGTTCGTCGAATGCGGATGAAGCGCTTCGGTTGACACCCCCAAGACAGATGAGTCTGGAAAACTGTATCGAGTTTATTTCGGATGATGAGCTGATCGAAGTTACGCCGCTGAATTTGCGGATTCGCAAGCGGATTTTAGATAGTAATTTACGGGCTAAAGCGCGTTTTGCGTCGAAGAATCGGTAATTGCAGAGAGATATAGAAAGCCCCGGATGTAGGATCAGATTTTTTCCTACGTCCGGGGACTTTTTTGTTAAAACAGGAAAATCCACTTTGCCAATAATAGTAGAATCAATCCTGGAATTCCTAAAATACCGATGAACAGCGCATTGAGAATATTGACGCCGAGCGAAAGGCCAATAAAGGTACCTATGTAATTAAATAAAAAAAGAAAGATAAACCCAGCCGCAGTATTTATTAGGAGTTTAAAAATCCATCGAATTGGGAGCGAGAAGAGTTTAAAAACGACAAAAACAAATAATAGGACGATTCCGATCAGGAGGATCTTTTCCATGTTGCACCTCTGTTCTTTCGGGCTGTGTCACGGTAATCTTTTCCAGAAATGCCGGATTCCCGCGCGACATTCATCAGATAGGCATAACGGGTCTGCAAATATTTGATTTCATACACCGTGGATTCAAACAGCAGTGGATCGCTGCACTGTGCAGCAGCGGAATTAGCGCGCGCCAGCGCATCGGTGACGGATTGAATTTCTGCAATCAGCGCAACATCGGCGCGATTCTTCTTTTTAAACATGTGCGTACTCCCTAAAAATGGATTTGTGGCGCTTGTACATGTTCCACAGTGAATAGATATGTATATACTTCCCTGAAAATAACTGGAATATACCAGTTGGAAAAGTTTTTGCATGGGTAAATTTGCCTTGGATAATTCTCAATTTGCTCATATAAACTAATCTTCGACAAGGAGGGATTTCAAATGGCCATCAATCGGCAAAAATATGATGAATATGTTAAAAAAAAATCCCCACCCTCACCGTTGGGGCGTAATATAATACTGGCTTTTTTAATCGGCGGTGCAATCTGTACGTTTGGACAGGGTATTCATGATCTTTGGGGACTGGCAGGACTTAAAGAAATGGATATGGCTGCGGCGACGAGCGCAACACTAATTTTCATTGGCGCTTTGCTGACCGGATTGAACGTATATGATAATTTGGCAAAATATGGAGGGGCTGGGACCCTGGTACCAATTACCGGATTTTCCAATGCGGTAGTATCCGCGGCTCTGGAATTCAAGAGTGAGGAGCGTGTTATAATAACCCCAAGTCAGAAATGCCGCTGTTTCAGGCGAGTATGCTGATTTAGTCCAAATTTATCCCATATGAAGGAGGCAAGCGATATATAAGCAGTAGCCGAATCAACATTT
>CALWJF010000066.1 GCA_944380935.1 uncultured Clostridia bacterium | reverse complement strand
GGCCGCTATGGTCTTGGTTCCAAGGATACGCCGCCATCCTCCATCTTTGCCGTTTATGAAGAACTGGCGAAAGATGCCCCAAAAGCACAGTTTACCATCGGTATTAACGACGACGTAACCCATATGTCCCTCGAAGAGAAGCCGGCGCCCAACACTGCGGCAGAAGGCACCATCGAATGTAAGTTCTCGGGTCTTGGCGGCGATGGTACCCTCGGCGCAAACAAGAACTCCATTAAGATTATCGGCGATTATACCGATAAGTATGTCCAGGCTTACTTCCAGTATGTCTCGAAGAAGACCGGCGGTATTACCATTTCCCACTTGCGTTTCGGTGATAAGCCCATTCGCAGCCCGTATTATATTAATAAGGCCGACTTTGTTGCCTGCCATAACCCGTCCTATATCCTCAAAGGCTATAAGATGGTACAGGATTTTAAGCCGGGCGGCGTCTTTCTGATCAACTGCCCGTGGACGCCTGAAGAACTTGACCGCCATCTCAATGCGCAGACCAAACGCTATATTGCAAAGAACAACATTCAGTTGTATATCATCAACGCAATCGACCTGTGCGCCAAGATCGGCATGGGCAAGCGTACGAATACCACCCTTCAGTCTGCGTTCTTTACCTTGGCCAAGGTCATGCCGCAGGAAGAAGCAATTCAGCATATGAAGGATGCCGCGACGAAGTCTTATCTGCGTAAAGGACAGGATATCGTCGATATGAACCATAAGGCAATTGACGCGGGTGCAACTGCGTTTGTTAAGATCGATGTGCCGGCAGCTTGGGCGGATGCGGTTGACGAAAAATCCGACAAAGCGCTGGAAGGTCCGGAAAAGCTCGTCAAGATGGTCGAGAGGATTCAGGAGCCGGTCAACCTTATGGACGGCGACAGCCTGCCGGTTTCTGCGTTTGTCGATCATGCCGATGGTACCTTTGAGCAGGGCGCTTCCGCGTATGAAAAGCGCGGCGTAGCCGTCCTCGTCCCGTCCTGGGATGCGACGAAGTGCGCACAGTGCAATCAGTGCTCCTATGTCTGTCCGCATGCAACGATCCGTCCGTATATGGTTAATGAAGCAGAACTTGCCGCCGCTCCGGAAGGCTTTAAGGCTGTCCCGGTCAAGGCTGGTAAGGGTAAGGGTGTCTATAGCTATGCGCTGACAATTTCCCCGCTCGATTGTATGGGCTGCGGCGTCTGTGTCGGCATCTGCCCGACCAAGGCGCTGACGATGAAGCCGCAGGAAGAAGAGCTCGGCGAACAGAAGAGCTTCGATTATGCAGTTAAGAATATTACGGTCAAGGAAGAAACCACGGATAACACCGTCAAGGGCAGCCAGTTCAAGACCCCGCTACTGGAGTTCTCCGGTTCCTGCGCAGGCTGTGCTGAAACCGCGTATGCCCGCCTGATTACCCAGCTGTTCGGTGACCGTATGTATATTTCCAATGCAACCGGTTGTTCCTCCATCTGGGGCGGCCCGGCTGCAACCAGCCCGTATACCGTCAACCAGGAAGGCCACGGCCCGGCATGGGCAAACTCCCTGTTTGAGGATAACGCAGAACATGGTTTGGGCATGCATTTTGCCGTCAAGGTTCGTCGTGCCAAGCTTGCAGATACCGTCCGCAAGTTGATTGCGGTCGATTACTGCGATGCAGACCTCAAGGCAGCCGGCGCGGCATGGCTCGAAGCGATGGACGACGCGGAAGGCTCTAAGGCTGCTGCAAAGAAGCTTGTGGAAGAGCTCAATGCTTCTGTCATCGACGGCTGCCCGTGCGAAGCCTGCACCCTTGGGCGTGAAGTTTTGGCGGAGAAGGATATGCTCGTTAAGAAGTCCATTTGGATTTTCGGCGGCGACGGATGGGCATATGATATCGGATACGGCGGTCTCGACCACGTTATTGCTACCGGCGAAGACGTCAACATCATGGTCTTCGATACCGAGGTTTACTCCAATACCGGCGGACAGGCTTCTAAGGCCTCCAATATCGGCCAGGTAGCCCAGTTTGCAGCGGCCGGTAAGGCAATTGCGAAGAAGTCCCTGTCTGAAATCGCGATGGCATACGGCTATGTTTATGTTGCACAGATTGCCATGGGCGCCAATCCTGCCCAGACGATCCGCGCGATCAGCGAAGCCGAAGCTTATAAGGGTCCGTCTATTGTTATTGGTTATGCTCCGTGTGAGATGCACTCTATCAAGGGCGGTATGGTCAACTGCCAGAGCGAGATGAAGAAAGCGGTAGACTGCGGCTATTGGAATCTGTTCCGTTACAACCCAGCGCTGAAGGCTGAGGGCAAGAACCCCTTCATCCTTGACTCCAAGGCACCGGCTGGCGGATATCGTGATTTCCTGATGAACGAAGCCCGTTACAGTTCGCTGGCGCGTTCAAACCCGGATCGTGCTGACACGTTGTTTGCGGAGAGCGAAGAGGCTGCAAAGGAACGCTTTGCACACCTGCAGCGTCTGATTCAGCTCTATGCACCGGAAGAAGCATAAGCTTATGGTATAAATTCAAAAGCACCTCCTGCGGAAGCCTCCGTAGGAGGTGCTTTTTTTGTTGCGGAAAAGTATGATATCTGATATAATTCAGGAGAAATCAGGCTGCGAATAGCGGTATATATTCGTAGTAAAAAGGATCTTTTTATATTACGCCTTGTTTCATATGTACGGAGAAAGGATAAAGTGTATGAAAACTCTCGTTTTCCATGATGCCCCATCTAAAAACGCTCCATTTATATCAAAGCGCTGCAATCGGGCGGCAATAGTGCGTTTTCTTGAAAGAGCGAAGGAAAAAAAGGTAGACATTCATGCGTTTCAGGTCTGGCGGGATAACGAGCTTATGCTTCGCGCTTCCCTTCCGCCTTATGACTGCCTGGATAAACGGCAGTATTATTCGCTGTCCAAGAGTTTTACTGCTACGGCGATTGGGCTTGCGTGCGATGCGGGCTTATTGACGACCGATACGCGTATTGTGGATATTTTTCCGGATCAGCTGCCGCCGGTTGTCAGTGATAATCTTGCAGCTTGCCGTGTGCGCCATGTGCTTTCCATGAATTCCGGAATTGCAACACCTGCCCGTAACGCCTGCTTCGACAGCGACGATCTTGCCCGTACTTATCTTGCCTGTGATTTTGAATATGAGCCGGGTACGCATTTTATGTACGATACGGGCGCAACCGCTTTTCTTGCTGCTGTTGTCAAAAAACTTACAGGTTTGAGCGCACTGGATTATCTCGACATTAAGCTGTTTTCCCGCATGGATATTCGCGACGTTTATTGGGACCGTACGGCCGACGGCCATATCCAGGGTGGAGCAGGTTTGCATGCATCCTGCGACGATGCGGCGAAACTGGGCTTGCTCTATCTCAACCGCGGCGTATGGAATGGCGAACGCTTGCTCAGTGAAGCATGGGTTGCCGAAGCGTCTGCCATGCATTCTGACAATCGGCCTTCAGACTGGCCGGACTGGGCAAGCGGATATGGTTATCAGTTCTGGATCTGTTCGCGCGGAGGATACCGCGGAGATGGCGCGTTTGGCCAGTATTGTTTTATTCTCCCGGAACAGAATATGGTCGCAGCGGCGCTGTGTGAAGCAGAAAACCTGCAAAATGCTGTGGATGTTGTCCATGAAATGGCGCTTGAACTGTTTGACGGAGAAAACAGCGGTGAAGAAGATGTCGAATCCATACTGGAAAACTTTTATGCCGTACCGCGCACGCAGGTTCCCGATTTCCCGCAGCCTGCATACTTTAAAGCGCCGGAAAATCCCTATGGCATCACCTATTTAAAGCTGGATACGGATGGCGATACGTTTATATTCACGGTGTCTGACGGATTCAGTCTTACTTCCGTCCGCTGCGGCAACGGATGCTGGCTGGATAACCGTGTTTCTCTGGAAATGCTGATGGCGCCGAACGGGCCGGATCTCAGGCTTCAAACCAGCGAGCGTACTGCTGGTATATCCGCTGCCTATACGGCTACAAAAGAGGAAATAAAAGCCGAATTGCGCTGCCGCTATAGTCCGCATCACATTACGGCGGTTTTCACCAGGACGGACGAAGGCGTAAAGTGGACCTTATCCGGGCTTCGAATCCCGGAGAAAAAACAGAGCCTGGAGTTTACAAGCGTTTGATTTGGTAATGAAATTATGAAAAGCCGTGCTTGCACGGCTTTTTTCTGTAATCTTCGTTAAATATTTGCTGTATAAAACGTTTTTATATTTCGTTTCCTGATGCTGGTCTATTGTCGAAAAAAGTGCTATAATAAAGAAAATTTTTATAAAGGAGAAAATCGTGATTATGCGAGCTTATGAAAGACTGTTTCAATACGTCCGTGTATCCACGCCAAGTGATGAAAAAAGTGAATCTGTTCCTTCCAGTGCTTGCCAGTTTGAACTTGCCAGACTACTTGTACAGCAACTTCAGGAAATGGGGATTGAAAATGCTCGTGTAGATGATAAATGCTATGTTTACGCCTCCATTCCTGCCACACCGGGTTTTGAAGAAAAGCCGGCGCTCGGATTGATCGCACATATGGATACCGTTTCGGATTTTGCATCCAAATCGGTCAACCCGCAGATGCATGAGAATTATGATGGAAAAGATCTTGTTCTGGGCGCGAGCGGGCGCGTACTTGAGGTTTCAAAATTTCCATGGCTTACTGGCTGGAAGGGACGTACGCTGATTACTTCGGACGGCGATACCATCCTTGGCGCCGATGACAAAGCCGGAATTGCAGAAATTATGACTGTGTGCGAATGGATTGTAACGCATAAAGTCCCGCATGGTAAACTTTGTATCGGCTTTACGCCTGACGAGGAGATCGGACGCGGTGCGGATTATTTTGATGTAAAAGGCTTTGGTGCGGATTATGCATATACGGTCGACGGCGGTCTTGCCGGCGGTATTGAATTTGAAAACTTTAACGCTGCGGCGGCACATATCGTATTTCATGGTTATAACGTCCACCCGGGCAGTTCGAAGGATCGAATGATTAACGCAGCGCTGCTTGCCTGCCGGTTTAATGAAATGCTGCCGGCTGGTCAGACTCCGCGCGATACCCAGGGCTATGAAGGTTTTTTCCATCTTGTTGCCATGACGGGGGAAATTGCGGAAGCTTCGCTGGATTATATTATTCGAGATCATGACGCGCAGAAATTTGAAGAGAAAAAATCCAGGATAGCCGGTATTGCCGAGTCGCTGAACGCGGCATATGGACCCGGTACGGTGGAATATACAATCCGTGAGCAGTATCGAAATATGCGGGAAAAGCTCGAATCCTGCATGTTCCTGATAGAGAATGCAAAGAAAGCGGCGATTTCTGTTGGGCTTACACCGTCAATTGAGCCAATCCGCGGGGGTACCGACGGCGCAAGATTAAGTTTTATGGGTCTTCCCTGTCCAAACCTTGGAACCGGATCAGCAGCGGGACATGGTCCGTATGAGCATACCTGTGTAGAAGAGATGGAGCAGGTGGTAGAGATGCTGAAAGCGCTTGTGCAAATCTGAGTGAAAGATTGCAAACGGAAAATTGGTTAACTAAGGTGTAAAAATAAAAAAGAGCGTGATTACGCCAGGAGCATTATGTGCGAAAGCTAGTTGTTTTTTTTCGGAATGAATCTGTCTTATGTATTTCTTTCCTTTTGGCATTGGGATCTATGATTATAATCCCGCCGGATGCTTACTATAAAGATTATATCGATTACAAAACGTTAATAACCCTTTTTAGCTTAATGGCAAGTGTGGCAGGTCTTCGGAATGCAGGGGTTTTTTCTTGGCTTGCCATATGGATTTGCGGGAAAATAGGGAATGTGCGTCTGCTGACGTTATCGCTTACATTGGTTTGCTTTTTCAGTTCAGCGCTGATTACCAATGATGTGGCTCTGATCACTTTTGTCCCCTTGGCCATTCTGGTTTTGGGGACGCAGGATCAGCGGCGCCTGATTTATGTAATTGTTGTACAGACGCTTGCGGCAAATTTGGGAAGTATTTTATTCCCGATGGGGAATCCGCAAAATTTATTGTTGTATCGGCAATTTTCCTACAGCATAGGTCGATTTATCATGGAAATGTTTCCGTTATGGATTTTGTCATTATGTGTATGCATAGCATTATCACTGGCCGTGCCGGCGGGGAATGCCGTCCTCAGGATACAATCTTATAGGGAAAATTTGCAATGGAAAGACGTTTTATGCTGGGGTGTAAGCTTTGCCGGGGGTGCAGCGAGTGCGTGTGGTTTATTGCCTATATATTGGACGGCAGCTATAACCGTTTTATTGGCAATTTTCTGGAAGCGGGGGAAGGTACTTTTTGGAATTGATTATTCTCTACTCATAACGTTTGCCTGTTTTTTTATTTTTGTCGGCAATATCACCCGCATAGAAAGTGTGCGAATTTGGATTCAAAATGCATTAAGCGGTAGGGAAATCCTTGTCGGTGCGGGATTGAGCCAGGTAATCTCCAATGTGCCGGCTGCAGCAATGCTTGCGCCGTTTACTCAAAATGCGCGCGCACTGCTTTATGGGGTCAATATCGGAGGTCTTGGAACTTTAATTGCGTCTATGGCGAGTTTGATTTCCTATCGCCGTTATTGTGTAACCGAACAGGCTGATAAAGGACGGTACCTGCTGTATTTTTCCGTAATTAATTTTGCACTGTTGATAATTTTCTTTTTTTGCGGAGGCTGGATAATAAAATTCCTTTGATATACGTTTTATACAGGGGTAGAAAAAGCTTGGTATTTGGCAGAAAAGAACAGCTGCGTCCATAAAGAGCTGGTAAAAAATGAAGCGCATAGGGAGGGAAAAGCATGCGGAAAAAATACATGTAAACTTTCAGAATACAGAAGACCCAACCGGATATCTTTTCTCACTGATAAAATGTTTATCGGCTGCTTTGCGGTGCAGTATATATCGTGCATATGCGGACGATGTGGTTGCTAGCAGTGGTTTTGCGTTTCGTATGTGGATTGATGCGGAACAACTGTGCCTGAGTGCCACCAGTACATGGGAATTTAAGAAGCAGAAAATCTGGATTGAGAACAGTGGTTTAAAATGCGCGTATATTGAGCGGCTTTGGAATCAGGAGGCAATGGAGGAATCCAGCCGTTTGAAGGCAATTGACTTAATTTGTGATTCGATTCGTTCAGAAATTGCCGCGATAGCTTGGGATATCAGCGGTTGTGAATGGGGACTGCTGACAGGATACGATATGCAACGGAACGTATTTTCAACGCTGCGGATTGATGGGCAGGAATCCGAGCTTCCTTATGAAAAACTTGGGAAATTGGATATTCCGATTTTGTCTGTATTGACGGTGACGGGAAGCAGGGAAAAGCCGGGTGCACAACTTATCAGCGATACAAAAGCGTTGGCTGTATCGCATCTGCGGGGAGAAGAATACAGCGAATATGTTGGCGGACTGGACGCATATGACGCATTGATTGCTTTTGTTGATGAAAAATTAACAGAAGATACTTGGGGCTTAGAATATGCTCTGGGTACCTATGCGGCGTTAAAATATTATGCATGGAAATTTTTTACCAAGTATGAAGAGAAAGAGTTGGCTTTGCATTATCGAAACATTTATACAGCCTGGAAAAGCGCTTATGATTGTGTTCATGCGCATAAAATACAGAAGGATATCATGAAAGAAGCGGTCATAAGACAGTTGGGTTTAGCTAAACAAGCGGAAACAAAGGCTTTGGTATATATGGAACAGTGAAACAATGCATACCAAAAAATGCAACCCCCTTCGGTAGATAAAACCTACCGAAGGGGGTTGCTTATTTTTTAAAAATGTTTATTCGCCGGCGATCATCAATTCCTGAATTAAGATAGAAGGAAGCGCGAATATGCCGTTTGACGAAGGAGAAATATGCGTATCTGCGCCGACTGCCGCCACCTGACTTAAGAGCTTTAAAAAGTTCCCGGCGACAGTAGTTCGATCAAAAGGACGAATGATTTTACCGTTTTCAACAAGGAAACCGGAACAAAGGAGAGAGAAATCCCCCGAAATTGGATTTAAACCGGCATGTAAACCAGTCACATCGGTAATAACCAGTCCGTTGACAAGCTTTTCTAACATGGCAGAGTAAGAATCCGTCCCAGGTGCAAGAATGAAATTTGTCGGAGCAACAGAAACCGGAGAGGCCGCCGAAGCACGGTAAGCATTGGCGGTGGAAGCAGCTCCAGCTTTATGCGCAGTTTTAAGATTGTGTAAAAAACCTGTGAAAACGCCGTCTTTTACAAGTGTTGTCCTGCAAGATGGTGTACCTTCGTCATCAAAGGCACGGGGACTGTGGCATTCAAAAGGATCGTCGCAAATTTGGACACAGGGCGCTGCGATAGGCTCGCCTTCTTTCCCAGTTAAAGGAGAAAGCCCTTTTTGCGCATTTTCTGCGGAAAAAATACCGGAAAATGCTTCAAAAAAGTCACAAGCCGCTGTATTCTTCAGCAAAACCGCACTGGTTCCGGAAGGTGCAGGAGAAGCGCCGAGCATTGCGGCGGCATTGTCCGCGGCCTCCTTGGCGCATTCGTCCAAATTTAAAACTTCCTTCCCGAAACGATAGGCAATTCCATCGCGTTGCTCGTCGGAGCCGGGCTGCATAGCGATGGGAACGGTATAGACGAAACAGCTGCGGCTTTCCCGTGCGGCATCCAAACCTAAAGTATTGCAAATGTGGATCCGAGCATGCCCGCAGCTGAGGCTGGTTGTTTGAACACGTGCGATTTTATCATTTGCTTTTGCAGCTCGTTTTTCAAGTTCGCGCGCCAATTCGATGCGCTGTTCGGGTTGCATATCGCAAACAGGCTGTTCCGGTTCGTCGACCGTTTCATATTCCTGAGGCCCCTGCATGGGAGAAAGGTCCTCGTTTTCGATTGCCCGTGCATTATCAACCGCCCGTGCAGCAAGCTGTACCGGATCGGAAAAATTTTCGGTATAAGCATAACCGTTTTTTCCATCAAGCTCGACGCGCAGACCGAAACCATAAGCATTGGAAACACTGTAGCTGTCGATTTCGCCGGACAAAACCCCAACACGGAAATTTTCGTTTTCAATATAAACGCCTTCCGCAGCTTTGGCGCCAAGCGTTATAGCCGCATCAAACGCCGCATTTTTAAATTCCAGATAGGTCATTATAAAGCGCCTCCTTTTCCTCCGACGGTAATCGTCGATACCCGAATGCGCGGCTGTCCGACATTGGTAGGAATGGAACCGGATGAAGAACCGCACATTCCCGGCGCCATCCACATATGAGGGCCAACCCGGTCAATATTCAGCAGAATTTGTGCGCCGGAACCGACAAGTGTTGCACCGCGGACCGGGCAGAAAATTTTTCCGTCCTTGACCCAATAGCCTTCGTTAACGGCAAAATTAAATTCACCTGTCAGCGGATTGACAGATCCGCCGCCCATTGAAGCGGCATACAGTCCATCGCCCATCGTGCGGATCATTTCTTCCGGATCATCGGAACCGGGGCAAATAAACGTATTGGTCATCCGGGATGTCGGAGCAAAAGTATAATCCTGACGGCGGGAAGAACCGGTCGGTTCCATATTCATTCGGCGTCCGCCGAGCCGGTCAATTAAATAACCCTTAAGGATTCCGTTTTCAATCAGTAAATTACGGCGTGACGGCGTACCCTCATCGTCGATGTGGATAGAACCCCATTCTCCTTCCATCGTACCATCGTCAACAGCACTAACGCAGTCGGCGGCAATTTTCTGACCAAGTTTGTTGCAAAAAACGGAATTTCCTTTCGAAACAGACGTAGCTTCCAGTGAATGGCCGCAGGCCTCGTGGAAAATAACGCCGCCGAAACCGCCGTCGATGACCACCGGGAAATTCCCGGCAGGGCATAGCTCGGCGTGGAGCATGGTAACTGCCTGCTTTGCGGCAATACGGCCGACTTCTTCCGGATCAATACGGTCAAAGCCCTCAAAGCCGGTTGCGTAACCGGGAGCACAGAAACCAGTCTGACGGGAATTAGCATCTGCCGCGACAGCTTGAACGGCCATACGCATACGTGCGCGGCGATCTGTGGCAAAAACGCCGTCTGTATTGCAAACAAAAACCGTTTTATCATTATCGGCAAGGGAAACAACGACCTGCGCGATTTCATCGGAATAAGCTTTGGCAACGGAATGCGCGGCCCGAAGTTTTTCAATGCGTTGCGCATTTTCTACATCCGAATAGGGAATGCGCGGCTGGACGGCATAATCCTTTGGGATAAATAGCTTGCTTTGTAGGCTGCATTGTCCTGAAATCGCTGCTGCCGCTGCTCGTGCAGTACGCATTAAATCATCCGGTTCATATCCGGTTGTGTAGGCGTAAACGGAGTGCACACCGGAAAAAATGCGCACACCTGCACCGCAGCTGCGACGGTGTACAGCGTCTTCTACTTTTCCATCGGTCATGGATATGGAATTGGAGAACCCGTCTTCGATATATAATTCGGCAAAATCACCGCCGGAAGACAGCGCCGCATCCAATACCGACAACGCTAAGGTTTTGTCAATCATGAAAGCTTCCTCTTTTCTTTAAAATAACGATCGATTGCATCGGCAATACGGGTACAGGCATGCCCGTCCCCGTAAGGATTTGCAGCATGGCTCATGCGTTTGTGCAGCGCGGTATCCCGACAAAGCGCAATGCAACTATCCCGCACCTGCGCATAATCTACGCCAACGAGTTTTAAGATCCCGGTTTCAACACCTTCCCCACGTTCGGTTTCCCGCCGCAGAACCAGGGTTGGTACGCCAAGCGCTGTGGCTTCTTCCTGTATTCCGCCGGAATCGGTAACGACAAACCGGCAATGCGTAATGAAGTTGTGTGCATCCAGCAAATCTACCGGATCGGTCAGATGAATGCGCGGATGTCCGGAAAGAAGCGGGTATACTGTATTGCGTACCGCGGGATTGGGATGAACGGCATACACAAGTTCTGCTTCCGGTACTGCATCGATAAAATCGCGTACAGCACGGCAGATGGCTTCCAAAGGCGCACCGAGATTCTCACGCCGGTGTGCAGTCATAAAAACGGGGATGCAATTTGGCTTTTCCAGGACTTCCCGTATTGCCGCATTTGTAAAGCTGTGGATCTGCCCGGTGGTATAATGCATAGCGTCAATAACCGTATTGCCGGTAACATAGATTTGCCCGGGAACATTCTCTTTTATCAGGTTTTCGCGGTTTTGTGTAGTTGGTGCAAAGTGCAAGGTTGCCAGACGTGCAATTAAGGTTCGGTTTGCTTCCTCGGGAAAGGGCGCATACAAATTTCCTGTACGGAGTCCGGCTTCAACATGCCCTACAGGGATTTGTTTGTAAAACGCAGCTAATGCGGCCACAAACGCAGTTGAAGTATCGCCATGAACCAATACCAAATCCGGAAGGCAGTCATCAAGTACGTTCGCCATTCCGGTCAGTACGGAATTGGTAATTTCAAATAAAGTCTGGCTCGGCTTCATAACATTTAAATCATAATCCGGTCTTACGGAAAAAATCGTAAGGACCGAATCCAGCAGCTCGCGATGTTGCGCGCTGACGCAGACCCGGCTATCAAAACGCGTATCTGCTGCAAGCTGTAGTGCCAGGGGACACATTTTAATGGCATCGGGACGTGTCCCAAACACGGAAAGGATTTTTAAAGGCATAATTTCTCCTAATTTGACCAAAACGATTCTGTTAAACGGCGCAAACTTTGCATTTGTTTGATCCAAAATCCATCTGAAAAGTTCCTTTTTATTATAGACGTTTCCAATACCCTTGTCAATCGCCGTATGGTTGCGAATCCATGGGGAAGCGGGTGCTGATGAACATAAAAGCCAAGGGATTTGCATAGGGTAGAGGGGATTTCGTTGTGAGCCTGTATACCATGCCGCGGGGAGGCGTTTGTTGATGAAAAACAAGAGGATATTGCAAGACGCAATTGTATTGACCGCATTTTCTCTGGTTATGCGTATAAGTTCTATAATTTTTTCCATGTACTTGGCCTCAGCGATTGGTGCGGAGGGTGTGGGCCTGAACCAGTTGACGTTTTCGGGATTTTCCTTTGCCGTCACCATTGCAACAGCTGGAATTTCGGTTGCGGTAACGAAAATCTTAACGGAAGAATTCGGGCGGGGTATACAGGGAAGTGAACGGACCGTGATGCGCTGTGCACTGGGGTATGCAGGTGTAATCAGTATAAGCGCTGCCGTTATTGTTTACAATTTTGCGGGGGTTATAGGAGAAACCTTATTGTCAGATTCACGCACCATAATTCCCCTAAAACTTCTTGCCCCTGCTTTGCCCCTGATGTCTATCTCTTCCTGCCTTAAAGGATATTTGCTTGCTGTGCGCCGTGCAAGCCAGATCGCCATTTCGGATTTTCTTGAACAGGGCGTAGAAGTAGGCGTATTGATTTTTTTGCTGGAAAATTACCGTACAGCGGATATTGCAACAGCGTGCCGTTATATATCCGTTTCGATTGTTGCTTCTGAAGCAGTCTCGGGTTTGTATTTATATATACAATATCTGCGCAGCCGCACACGGAATTGTGCAGCATCCTGGGAACGTGGTACGGCTTATATGCGCAGGCTTTTGGCGGTAGCATTACCGGTTGCAGCAAGCACATGCCTTGCTTCTGCGTTGCGTACCGTTGAAAATATTTCTATTCCTTCCGGGTTGGTCAAAAGCGGGCTTGCCCGTGACGTTGCACTGGAATACTATGGAACGGTAAGAGGAATGGCACTTCCCCTTTTGTTTCTTCCCTATGCATTTCTCGCTTCATTTACTTCGCTGGCTATGCCGGAAGTATCCGAGTCCATGGCAGCAAACCGTCCGGATCAGGTACGTTCTCTAATTGCGCGGGTAACACGGGACTGCTTGATCTTGGCGATTCCGGCAGCAGCAGTCTATATGCTGTTTGCAGATTCCATTGGAACCGTCGTTTATGGCGGCGGGCAAATTTGTACGGTGATTTTCCTGTTGGCGCCGCTGGTTCCGTTGATGTATTTTGACGCGGTTGCAGACGGCATACTGAAAGGAATGGGACAGCAGAATTGGGTGCTCAAACTCAATATTATAGATTCTCTGCTGCGTATTGCAATGGTATTCTTCCTTATCCCGCATACGGGCTTTACGGGTTTTATGATTTTAATGTATATCAGCAATATTTTTAATCCTGTACTTTCCGTCCAGCGGATGCTCAGGCTTTCGGGGATCGGTCTGGATATCCGGAACTGGATTGTAATGCCGGGGCTTGCATCTGGAGCAGCGGTGCTATGCTTGCGGACATTCCGCATATATTTCCCATTTGCACAAAATGTAACGCTTGTGATGGCTGTAGAAATCGTATTGTTTGCAGTCCTATATGCAGCAGTGTTGTCCATATGCTATAAAAACGGCGCGCAGCAAAACGCCGCGCGCCGTAAACGACCGAAAAGTGCCGATTCAATTTTTCAAAGTAAAGTTTATGAACGAAATTAGAATCAATTTCGATTCTGCTATAAACCGGGAAGCGATGGACTCCGCTTATTTAAGATGAGAATTTTTTTCTGATTTCCACATCCGTCGGCAAAAGACAAGAAATCCCTCAGATTCAATTTCATAGCGCACTTTGCGCAGCCAGGCACGCCGGGCGATCGCACGCGGGGTATCGTGGTTGGGGAATCCCTTTCGATTTGCTTTTTGGGAGTTTTTCGTCCCAAGCAGCTCGATCGTCTGACGCTGTTGTTCATACCATTGTGGATTATAGACCATATTTTGCATAAAACGACCTCCTTTTAAAAAGGAACGGGAAAAAACGTTTATTTATGACGATGGGCGAGCGGAGGCGCTAAAATTTCAGAAAGGACGATTGCGCGACGCAGCTGCCGGACGTTGCAAATCAGATTTGCAGACTTGTGCGATCGTTTGGCTTGCGGTTTAACCTGTGTTTTTGAAAGGGATGTCTGCTCAACGGCAGATGCAGTTTGCAGAGCCGTTTTATCAGGCAGAGGTTCTGGCTCTGCATCAGCTTGTGGTGAAGCCTGTTGCGGTGTTTGTGCGTTTTGGATGGCTTGCATACTCAGGTTTTCCAGCGCTTCAAGCCCCTGGCGCAGGAAATCAAAATGAATACCCGCCATTGTTATTCATCCTTAACGTCCGCAATGGAATTGCGCATTTGAGTATCGGCAATTACATTCTTCATATTATAGTAATCCATCACGCCAAGTTTGCCTTCCCGGAGTGCAGCAGCCATTGCCTTTGGGACTTCACTCTCCGCTTCTACAACTTTTGCGCGCATTTCCTGCACGGCAGCGAGCATTTCCTGTTCGCGCGCAACTGCCATTGCCCTGCGTTCCTCCGCTTTTGCCTGGGCAATACGCTTGTCGGCTTCCGCCTGATCGGTCTGGAGCTGCGCGCCAATGTTACGGCCTACGTCTACGTCGGCAATATCGATGGAGAGGATTTCAAAGGCAGTTCCGGATTCCAGACCTTTGGAGAGTACGTTTTGTGAAATACGGTCCGGATTTTCCAGCACTTCCTTGTGAGATTCCGCCGAACCGATGGTTGTGACGACGCCCTCGCCTACACGGGCGATTACGGTTTGCTCGCCTGCGCCGCCGACCAGACGGTCAATGTTGGCACGGACAGTGACTTTTGCCTTGGCTTTGACTTCAATGCCATCTTTCGCAACAGCGGCAACAACCGGTGTTTCAATAACTTTCGGATTAACGGTCATTTGTACAGCTTCCAAAACATCCCTGCCTGCGAGATCTATTGCGGCCGCGCGTTCAAACTCCAATGGAATGTCTGCACGTTGCGCGGCAATTAAAGCATTGACAACGCGGTCAACGTTGCCGCCAGCCAGATAATGTGCTTCAAGCTTGTTGATCGGCAGTTCAATACCGGCCTTTGTAGATTTAATGAGCGGGTTGACAATTTTTGCCGGTACGACACGGCGCAGACGCATTCCAACGAGTGTGAAAATACCGACATGTACATTTGCCGCCAATGCGCTGATCCACAGTGTAAACGGGACAAAAGTAAAGAAAACGATCAAAAAAATTATAACAATAACAAGAATAATAAAAGAAGTAATTCCACCAGGCATAATAATCTCCTTTACAAAAACAGAATGGATGTCAAGTCGGGATTGCCGGGTTTAAGCGGTGATTTGCCGAACCACAATGCGGGATCCGGATACTTCAACCACTTCAACCGGCGTATCAGGAGCTATAAACTCTCCCGTTGTAACAACATCATAAATTTGCTCGTTGATTTTCGCACGGCCTGCCGGACGAAGAATAGACTGAGAAAGGCCTTGTTTTCCTAATAGGAAATCAAAATCGCGAGAGCTGGAAAATCCTTCCTGCGTACCGAGCTCATCCTTTAAGACCAGAGGCTTGATAAACTTACCTCGTGATGCAAAAACGCTGAATATAATGAGCAGAACGGCCGCAACGACCAAGACGCTGACGGTTAATACCATCCCCGTAGCAAAGGTGCGCGCACCTACGGCAATCGCGGCAATAAAACATAACACAGACGCAGCGCCGCAAACACCGAAGCCGGGAATACACAGTTCAATAATCGCCAAGATAACCCCAGCGGCAAAAAGGATGTAAGCGGCCACCGGTATTTGGGTAAAGATTTCAAGAAAGCCCATAAAAAACACCTCCCTCAGGACTCATTCTGCATAATACAAAGTCAAGACTTGCGCTTTGTATTTCTATCATAACATAAATTCGCAAACAAATCAACACCTGTGGGATTGGCGGCGAGAAAAGAACAGTTTTTCAAATCCGCAGACCTTTTGGATAATGATTTTTACAAATTCCGGCAGATATTTTCCCAAATCCAAGCGGCCAGGCAAGCGTTTCATCTCCTGCCCCTATCGCCGTCCAGCCGGGAAAACCATTTGTTTTCAACACTTCTCCCCGCAAAAAAGCGGATATTTCTGATGATTCAGGAGAGAAAATCAATTTATTTCGAATTTCGTCTATGTCAAGAGATAAATATAGAGCATGACAAGGTTCAATTCGATTGCGTGCAAGCCGCGCGGCGCATACGCCGCTGCGCAGCAGATGCGGGAGCGCAGGAGCGAGAGGGGCAAGGTAAAAGAATTCATCATGCCGGTGCAGATTTGCATAGATTGGAATCGTGAAATTTTCTTCCCAGAATGATGCAAATAAGGACTGTTCTGCTGTTGTTGGCATTTGCGCAGTGCGCATTTCGCATTCGGGGCGCGCTGCATTTCCGCTGCGGCGGAGTAAGGCAATAAAATGTCCTTCTCCCGGGCAAAGATGCGGCATTAACCTTCCGGTATGCACAAGATCGGCCCTGCCTCCGCCCCATTCCGGGCGTCCGGGAGGAAGCGGCGGATAAGAGATCGTTCCAATCGAGAAGTCCGGATGCCGGGATAAAAAGGCGTCTACAACGCCTTCGTTTTCATAAGGGTTAAATGTGCAGGTTGAATAAACGAGCCGCCCGCCGGGCCGTACGGTTTGTGCGGCGGAGTCGAGGATGTGATTTTGTCGTACGACGCAGCTTTGTACATGTGCGGCGGAGTATTCGCGTACCGCTTCGGGGTCGCGGCGGAACATCCCTTCCCCGGAACAGGGGGCGTCGACGAGCACGGCGTCGAAAGTTTCCGGGCAGATTTGCGCAAAATCCTCAGGGGAAGCGCAGCATACCACTGCGTTGCGCGCGCCGATGCGTTCGAGGTTGGAAGATAAAATTTTTGCACGGCGGGGCACGATTTCATTTGCAACCAGAAGACTGCCCGGCCCATCGCCGATACGCGCTGCAATATGCGTACTTTTCCCGCCCGGTGCAGCACATAAATCCAGAATCCATTCTCCCGGCTGCGGATTCATCGCTTCCACCGCTGCAGATGCGGAGGGGTCCTGGACATAATAAAGGCCTGCATAATGGTAAGGATGCAGGCCAAGCGGTGTTTGCGCAGCAACCGTAAAAGCATCGCGGCATAATGGCGAGGGTGTCAGAGCAAAAGGCGTGCGTTTGACAAAATCAACACAACTAATTTTGCGTGTATTAACACGCAGACCGCGAAGGATGGGCTGATGATTGAGCGCATCCAGGAAATCGTTGTATTCAGCACCGAGCAATGGTGCGATCATTGCGGTAAAATCTTCAGGGAATGTCAAGAAAAGCCCTCCTTGCAGACCAAAACGGCTGTTTATAGTAAGCGCAGGGATAAAAATGCTGTTTTTTTCATTATATCGTGCATAGGAGATAAAGTCAACGAGGTGAGCGGATGACGAGACGAATTGCAGGACCGGGTGCAGCGCTGCTTGCCCTTTTTTTCTGGTGTACGGATACGCAAGGGCTGTTCCCGTATTTTGCCGCCGCAGCGGCAGTACATGAACTTGGCCATCTGGCGGCGATGGCCGTGCTTGGCGCACGTGTGCAGGGCTTGCGTATATGCAGCACGGGGCTGGAAATTTATTATGGCTGTATGCTTTCCCATATGCGCGACGCATTGGTTGCTTTGGCAGGACCGGCGGTTAATCTTGGGGCTTCATGCCTTTGCTCTTATCTGACGGCGTGTGGGTTCCTCCCGCAGCAGGCCTATCTGTTTTCCGGCGCCGGGATTGCGCTTGGGCTTTTTAATCTGCTTCCGGCAAGACCGCTGGATGGAGCCGGAATTTTATATGGACTTGTCTGTTCATATAAGGACCCGGTGCGTGCCCGGCGTATTGTGGATGTGTGTACGCTGGGCTGCGGCATTGCCATGTGTGCGCTTGGGCTGTACATTTTGATGAAAACACGGTATAATATCTCCATGCTGGCGAGTGGAAGCCTGATTATCGGAGGGTTCTATGCAAAAAGAACTGGAAAAAGCCCTGCAAAGGGTGCAAAAACCTGCGCGCTATGTGGGCGGCGAGTATGGGCAGATCAAAAAAGATCTGAAAAATATTGAAGTCCGGGCAGCATTTTGTTTCCCGGATGTATATGAAATCGGGATGTCGAATCTGGGTGTAAAAATTTTGTATGGCCTGTATAACACCCTGGATTTTGTCTGGTGTGAGCGCTGTTTTGCGCCTTGGCCGGATATGGAGGCGCAGATGCGCGCACGCAAACTCCCTCTGTATGCCTTGGAATCGGGCGATGCGCTGGATCAGTTTGATATTTTGGCATTTTCCTTGTCCTATGAACTCAGTTATACCAATCTTTTGAATATGCTTGATTTGGCAGGTGTGCCGTTGTTTGCCTCTCAGCGGGAGGGGCTTGCTCAGTTGGTTATTGCAGGGGGGTGCTGTGCTGTTAATCCGGAACCATTGGCGGAATTTGTAGATGTATTCCTGCTGGGTGACGGGGAGGAAGAATCCGTAGAATTTTTGCAGCTTTATCGGGATGCAAAGGCGCGCGGACTATCCAAAGATGAATTTTTGTTGTTGGCAGCGCAGCGTATCCGCGGTGTGTATGTTCCGTCGCTGTATACGGCGCATTATAATGAAGCAGGGGACTTTGCCGGTTTGCGTGCAGCCCCGGGTGCGCCGGAGACAGTAGAAAAACGTGCGGTGGACGATCTGGATGCGATGTATTTTCCGCAACGTGTTGTTGTGCCCTCTACGCAGGTTGTGCATGACCGGATTATGCTGGAAGTGATGCGCGGCTGTATGCGCGGCTGCCGCTTCTGTCAGGCTGGGCATGCCTACCGGCCGATCCGTGAAAAATCCCCGCAGACGCTTTTTCAGCAGGCGAAGGCATTGGCGGAATATACGGGTTATGATGAAATTTCGCTGACCAGCCTTTCGACGACGGATTATACGCGCTTGGACGAGCTTTTAAAGCTTTTGGAGCCGTATTGCCGGGAAAAACATATCAGCGTTGCGCTGCCGTCCCAGCGAGCCGATGCCTTTAACGAAGATCTTGTGCAGCAACTGGAAAAGATGCGCCGCACCGGTTTGACTTTTGCAGTAGAAGCGGGGACGCAGCGTTTGCGGGATGTAATTAATAAAAATATCCGCGAGGAAGACATTTTCAATGCCTGCCGTATTGCGTTTTCCCATGGCTGGAATTCTGTCAAACTTTATTTTATGATGGGCCTGCCGACGGAGACGGATGAAGATCTCGACGGGATTGCCCGTATTTCCCGGACGGTTGTGGAATTGTGGCGGCAGTACAGTTCCAATAAAAAACGCCCGGTGCGCGTTTCCACTTCTGTAGCGGTGTTTGTACCCAAACCCTGTTCGCCGTTTCAATGGGAGGCGCAGGACAGTATGGCAGAAATCTTGCGTAAACAGGAATATTTAAAATCCATCATGAAGATAAAGAATGTAGATTTCAGCTGGCATGACCCCTATATCAGCGTTTTGGAAGGCGCATTGGCAAGAGGCGACCGGCGGCTTGGCGCAGTATTGTATGAGGCGTGGCGGCGCGGCTGTAAATTTGATGGCTGGGACGATCAGCTGAATCGGGAGGGCTGGGACGCAGCATTTGAAGCCTGCGGCCTTACCCGCGAATATTATGCAGCGCGGGAACGCAGTTTTGAGGAAGCGCTTCCCTGGGATCATATTTTCCATGGCGTAACGCGGGAATATATGCAGCGGCAGGCCGGCCTTGCCCGCGCAGGAATTGCTTCGCCGGACTGCCGTTCAGGCGGTTGTTCCGCCTGCGGTGCGTCCTGCCTGATTGAGAGGGGTGTGTGCGATGTATAAAGTGCGTGTATTATTTGCCAAACTGGGTACAGCGAGATATATATCCCATCTGGATCTGATGCAGGTATTTCGTCGTGCGTTTTCCCGAGCCGGCTTGCGCCTTTGTTATTCCGGCGGCTATCATCCGCATATGCAGATGAATATCCTGCTGCCGCTGTCCACTGGTTTTTCTTCGGAATGTGAGCTTTTGGATTTTGAACTGGACAGCGATCATGCGCCGTCGTCGCTTGTGGAACGGCTCAACGCAGTTTTGCCGGAAGGGATCCGTGTGCTGCGCCTGGTAGACTCGACCCGTCGGGCCGGGGAGATCCGTTGGGCGGAATATGATATCCGAATCGAAGGGAAGATTGATGCAGGA
>CALWJF010000065.1 GCA_944380935.1 uncultured Clostridia bacterium | reverse complement strand
TACTAAACTTACGGCGTGTTAGGGAAACATAGGCGAGTTAGGGAAAGCAAAAGTTTCAAAAATGTAATACGGGTAGCACTTAGGGAGAACTATGGAGAGATAGGGAAAGCGTTAGTTAATCTTTATTAAATTTGATTATATAGATGAGTTATTCGCTCAAAGTTAAAGCCATACTATATTTAGTTTGTCGTTTCTAATAATGGGGATCGCCAAGCACGGGTCTTTTCTTTCATTTTGTGTGGGTACCCGTGCTGAAACTGCCAATAATTTTGGTCACCGACAGACCTGCGGTAAGTGATTTGCTTTCCGCAGGTTTTCTTATATTCTGGTCCCTTGTTTCCCGCAATATGGAAACAATTGCGCAAACTGGCCAAAACGATAAGAGGAACCGTGTTTCAACGACTTTCTTTGATTTGAATCCCACCGTTCTGGGGGAAAAGGGGAGTTGAGGATGAAGAAACAGAGGAATGTTTTGAATGAACGCAGCCGTAAAATCGTGACAAGCATGAAACCATTCCTTGCGCCGGATTTTCGCAACAGCATCGCTGCTGTTTCTGCCGCGCTTGCAGAATTTCTTGGTGCGCCGAATCAAAACGCAGCGCTCCCGATCTTAAAAGAAAAACGCAGTAAAGGATATCAGAATATCGTCTTTTTTTGTTTTGATGGACTGGGCAGGCGGTTTTTATGACAGGCGGCCCCCATGATACAGCATCTGAGACAGCGGCCCGCCCAGATGCCCGTCCGGTTTTTTGCTGCAGGTATTCTCTGTGTGGATACGGCCGGCAAGTTCAATTTGTAAAGATCGATAAAGATCCGGATGCGGATGCCCCCCGGATTTTTTTATCTGCTCGGGGATTCCTGGCGGCGCACACCGAATCTGTCCGCTTTTTTTGATAACGGCGCATGTTCCCTCTTGTAAATGTATCAAACTATGGTATACTGGAATTGAACAGAATAAATGGAGAGTTTGTGCAATGTATAAGCCGTATATCAGTAAATAAGCCGTAAAGGAACACAAAACAGAACGTGAAATTTTTTTCAGACAGTTGAACCGACTGCCTTTTGTTTTTGTGTTGTCTTTACGGCTTTTTTATGCCCGGAAAAGGGAATAAGGGTTTATCAGGATTATCGGTTGTTTTCTTTTTCTTTAAAAGATAATATTGTGCTAACACTCCCCTATGAAGAAAAAAAGATGAAGTTTGTACTTGCCCGTGTAGGGCTTTCCGAGAAAGTGCAAACGCTGCCAAAGGGAATAGATACCATACTGTATAAAAATTTTGCGGAAGATGGATTTGAGCCTTCAGGTGGAGAGGGGCAAAAAATCGCATTGGCGCGTGCCCTTTATAGGGATGCCTCTTTTGTTATTTTGGATGAACCGACTGCTGCCTGGGACCCTAGGGCGGAATACGAAATGTATCGCAATTTTAATGAAATAGTAAAAGGTAAAACCGCTGTGTACATATCGCACAGAATGTCCAGTACAAAATTCTGTGACAAGGTGGCTGTATTTGAGAAAGGAGAGTTAGCAGAATACGGAACGCATGAGACGCTGATGAGCCGGAAAGGATTATATAAAGAACTTTTTGATATGCAGGCACAATATTATAGGGAATCAGGCCGTTAAGCGCGCTGTACGGGTGACGAAAAGGGTCCTGACAAAACGCCAAAAAAGAACGGCGCTTATGCTTGCTGTACAGACAAAGAATGCGTAAAGCGGGAGGTTTTTTGATGCAGGCATCCGTATTTGAACAGATTTATGCGATAGCACGCCGGATTCCTTATGGGTGCGTGGCGACGTATGGGCAGATTGCCCGGCTTGCAGGCAATCCCCATTGGTCACGGGTCGTGGGATATGCGCTGCATGTCTGCCGGGACAGCTCGGTTCCCTGCCATCGCATTGTTAACCGTGAGGGCAGGCTTTATGAAGGATTCGGTCCCATGGGCAGTGAGACACAACGGATCTGTTTGGAGGCGGAAGGCGTGGAATTCCTGCCGGATGGGAACGTTGACCTTTCACGTTTCCTGTGGGATGGGGAATTGCCGGATGCTGTGCAGTAAGGGTGCGGGATCGTGCGGCTGCCCGGTTAAAAAGCGGGAACCGTAAAAAGAAATAGAAAAACGGCAGGCGTACGAAAAGTCGCCTGCCGTTTTTTTCGTTTCCGGCTGTGGAAACAGGGTTGACTTGTTTATGACGGATCATCCTGTAATGCATCGTATCCGTGCTCGCCGGTACGGATTTTAACGACGTCTTCAACATCATAGACGAAGATTTTCCCGTCTCCGACATGACCCGAATACAGGACTTCCTGTACGGTGTGAATTAAAAGATCAACTGGTATTTTGGAAACGACAATATCAATTTTAATCTTGGGAAGGAGTTTTGTCTGTACAGCGGCGCCGCGGAAATAGGTGGTATGCCCTTTCTGTGCACCATATCCAAAGACATTGGTCACCGTCAGGCCGGTGATGCCCAGCTTACAAAGCGCGTCTTCCAATTCGGTAAATTTAGCCTGATTGGCGATAATGGTAATACGGGTCAGCTTTGCGCCATCGCCCGTGTCGGAGCCGGCTACAGCAGCAGGCGTGACGGGAACCGGTTTTTCGTCTGTATGCGCCGGAACCAGAGCGCCGGTTTCGGGAAGAATGGCCGTTGCGGTGAATTCAGGATAAGCAGCATTGCCATGCTCGCCGATGTCCAGGCCGGCAATTTCCTCTTCGGCAGAAACCCGCATACCGCAGGTCTTTTTGAGGACCAGCCAGATAAGGCCCGAGGACAGGAATACGAATGCGCCAACGCAGACAATACCGAGCAGCTGGATACCAAGCAATTTAATGCCGCCGCCGTAGAACAGACCGTTGACGGTGGAAAGGGAAGTGACGCCCTCCTTTGCAAACAGGCCCACACAAAGCGTACCCAACACGCCGCAGCCCAAATGGACCGAAGTTGCGCCAACCGGATCATCGATTTTGAGCCGATCGAAGAAGCCTACCAGGAAGACAACCAGAATGCCTGCAATTGCGCCGATGATTAACGATGCTTCAATTGTAATATAGGCGCAGCCGCCGGTAACCGCGACGAGTCCGGCCAGACATCCGTTGATTGTCATGCCCAGATCCGGCTTGCCGAGGAAGATCCAGGAGGTGATGGTAGAGGTTAAAACGGCTGCAATTGCGCCGGAGTTGGTAGTAAAGAGGATATGCATAACGTCAGCGGGGTTCTGGAAGCTCATGGTCGAGCCCGGGTTAAACCCAAACCAGCCGAGCCACAGGACAAACAGTCCGATAACTGCCAAAGACATGCTGTGGCCGGGAAGGGCATTGACTTTTCCATCTTTTCCGTATTTTCCAATACGCGGACCAAGAATCATGGCGCCGGCCAGCGCGGCCCAGCCGCCGACAGAGTGGACGACCGTATCGCCAGCGAAATCCATGAATCCCAGTTTGGCCAGCCAGCCGCCGCCCCAGACCCAGTGTCCAACAATAGGATATATGACTAAGGTCAGAATAAAAGAAAAAATGATAAAAGTTACGTATTTAATACGTTCTGCAACCGCACCGGAAACAATGGTGGCTGCGGTTCCGCAAAAAACCAGCTGGAAGAAAACTTTTCCCCAAAATGGTACGCTGGAGGTCAGCGTGCTGTCATAAAAAGAAAGATCTGCACCGCCCAGAATAAACAGATGCTGCGTTCCCATAAACGGATGATCGCCGCCGAACATCAGGCCCCAGCCCAACAGTAGAAACCCCAGCGAGGAAACTGCGAATACGATAAAGTTCTTAGATAGAATATTTACCGTATTTTTTGAACGCGCAAAACCGGCTTCCACCGCTGCGAATCCCAGGTTCATAAAAAACACCAGAATACCAGCTAGAAACACCCATAACGTATCGACGATTGACATGAAGTCCACCTCCTGAAAATAAAAAAGAAAAAGGCAAAGACACCAAAATCGGCGTCTTTGCCTTTCTGTGCGCATTATACCGCTTGGAAAAAACGTTTGTCAAGGTTGAAAATAGACGGTATCTTCCTGGATTTTCGTATCATTTTTGGAGAAAACAGGATATTGCGCAAAAGCAATTTCAAAATTTGCAATGATATAGGCGATAGCTCTGATTTTCCTGAAATCAGAGCAAAAAAGATTTCTATCAAAAGCATGCTTTGCCTTACCGCAATCGCGTCGGTTTTCCCTGCTTTTTAGCAGAATCCAGGCTTTTGCGAAAGACCAGGAAACGCTGAAAGAGGAACTCTGTAGAAAAATTCAGCAGCATATTCAGACCCGTTGTCAAATAGGCATTCCAGCCAATAGTTTCAACCAGATAATTGCCCAACAGCGTCGAAAGCGGGGTAAAAACTGCATAATATCCTGCTACTTTTAACATGGCCAGCGGAATGTTGGCTGCGGAATGGAAGGTAAAACGGCGGTTGAGCGTAAAATTCCATACAATAGACAACACCAAAGCCAGCAGATAACACGGCCAATAGGGAAATCCAGCCAGCTCATGTAATAGGGAAAAACTGCCCAGCTCGATGAGCCCCGCACTCGCGGAGAAAAAAGCAAATTTGAAAAATCGAAGGAATTCAGTTCGCTTAATTTGCATAAATATTCCTGCTTTCCAAAAGAATCGCGGATCTATGCCACACAGCAGCGCTTTGTATGCATAAAAACTGCGGTTGCGGAGAGACTGCTCCTGTGTGCAGATACAGAAACAAAAATGGGAGGAAAAAACCGTCATGAAAAGTGTGCTGATTCGGGATACGACACGGCAGCAGCGGGAGGAAATCGTCCGTAGGAGTCTGGAATGCGGCGAAGGTTGTGAAAACTGTTCGTCCTGCCGGCTGGGCGGCGGTGATCCGATGGCGATGTATCAGCCGTATATCGATGGGGAAAAGGAACTTGCGCAGATCCATGCGGAATATCGGGCAAAGTTCCTGCATTGAGATGAATCCGCCGCTGCCCGGAGGCTTCCGGGCAGCGGCGGGTTTTCTTACATCTGGTTTATATCATCCATGGAAATGAGCCGGAACGCATTGTCCAAAAGGATCTGCTCGGCACGGGTATTGTCGGTTACGCGTAAAATCATACAGGCATAGGGCTGGGGGGAAATGAAAGCGTACATATACTCGACATTGATGCCGCCGTCATAGAGGACTTTGACAGCCCGGGCAAGTGCGCCGGGTTTGTCGTCAAGCGCAACAGCCAATACCGGCGTTACAGAGGAAACCAGGCCATTGGTAGACAGCACTTCGCGTGCAAGATCAACATTGGAGACAATCAGGCGCAGGATCCCGTAATCCTGGGTGTCAGCCAGGCTCATCGCGCGGATATCCACACCTGCCTCGGCCAGCAGGGAGGTCATTTGCACCAGTCCGCCTGGTTTGTTTTCTGCAAAAATAGATAATTGCGAAACTGCCATGAGAAACCCTCCTTTTTTAGTCGTGAAGCTTACGTTTGTCAATTACACGGACGGCTTTTCCTTCGCTTCGGGTGATGGATTTTGGCGCGACCAGGTGAACGCGCGGATTAATACCAAGCATGGTTTTTATTGCATCTGCAAGCGCATGTTCGCGCTGCGCCAGTTCACGGACAGTATCCGAGAAGTGCTCCGGCTGAATTTCCACGCTGACGTCCAGCGTATCCGAGTTGTTGACACGGTCAACCTCGATTAAATAGTTGGTACCATAGCCTTCCTGAATCAAAACCGTTTCGATCTGCGAGGGGAAAACGTTTACGCCGCGGATGATGAGCATATCATCGGAACGGCCCATCGGCTTTGCCATCCGGATAAAGGTACGGCCGCAGGAACATTTTTTGCGGGAAAGCACGCAGATATCGCGGGTACGGTAGCGCAGCAGCGGGAATGCTTCCTTATCCAGCGCCGTGAATACCAATTCGCCTTTTTCCCCTTCGGGAAGGACTTCGCCGGTATCGGGATCGATGATTTCCGCCAGGAAATGGTCTTCGTTGATATGCATGCCGTGCTGCTCTTCACATTCAAACGACACGCCGGGTCCGCAGACTTCCGTCAGGCCATAGATGTCATAGGCCTTGATGCCGAGCGATTTTTCAATGCTTCTGCGCATTTCTTCGGTCCACGGTTCTGCACCAAAAATGCCGGCTTTGAGGTGGTTGTCCTCCGGTTTATAACCGCGTTCCGCCAAAGATTCGCCGATGTAGGCTGCATAGGAAGGCGTGCAGCACAAAATCGTGGCATTTAAGTCCATCATAAACTGAATCTGACGTTCCGTATTGCCGGAAGACATCGGAAGCGTGAGGCAGCCAACTTTGTGGGAACCGCCGTTTAAACCGGGCCCGCCGGTGAACAAACCATAACCGTAGCAGACCTGGCAGACATCTTCCCGGGAACCGCCGGCAGCAACAATGGCGCGTGCGCAGCACTCTTCCCACATATCCAGGTCTTTCTGCGTATAGAATGCAACAACCCGTTTCCCCGTGGTGCCGGAAGTGGACTGAATCCGCACGCAGTCAGCAAGCGGTTTGGCGAGCAGGCCGTAAGGATAGGCGTCGCGTAAATCCGCCTTGGTCAGGAAGGGGAGCTTATGCAGGTCTTCGATTCCGTGGATATCTTCCGGCTTGACGCCTTTTTGATCCATCAGGTTGCGGTAGTATGCGACGTTGTCATAAACGTGGCGGACAATTTTAACCAGCTTTTCCGACTGCAATTTTTGAATCTGCTCAACCGGCATGGTTTCCGCTTCCGGTTGATAATAACGTTTTTCGGTATTTTCCATAGTTGTTTTCTCTCCTTAGCTGTTATAGCCCAGGGCAAAGGCCTCTTGATTCATGGCTACAAAGCGTTCTTTTACATTCTGTTTGATGGCGGCAATCCATTTTTCATAGGGAATATCGAGATAGCGGGCAAGGCGGCCCATCAGTACAATGTTCACGGTTTTGACAGAGCCGGCCTTTTCTGCCAGGGAAAGCGCGTCTATGGCGTCAATTTGTACGCCTTTTTCGGCATACCGGTCGAGGATATCTTCCGGGTACTCCGCCGCACCGGTAATGACCGGCATGGGGTCGATTTGCTGGGTATTGGCGATAATTTTGCCGTCCGGACGCAGCCGGTCGACATAGCGGGCAGCCTCGAGTTTTTCAAAGGAAATGATATAATCAGCCTCGCCCAGATCTACAAGCGGGGAATAGACCTTATCGCCGTAGCGGACGTAGGTAACGACGCTTCCCCCGCGCTGGCTCATGCCGTGGACTTCGCTGACTTTGACGTCGTAGCCTTCTGCAACAAGCAGCGAGCCGAGCAGCTTGGAAGCCAGAAGCGAACCTTGTCCGCCGACGCCGACGATCATCAGGTTGATGGTTCTCATGCTTTGACCTCCTTCTTTTCAATGGCGTCAAACGCGCACAGCTGGCTGCATACGCCGCAGCCGACGCAGAGTGTCGCGTCGATTACCGCCTTTTTATTGCGTACGGAGATAGCCGGACAGCCGATGCGCATACAGGCGCGGCAGCCGCGGCACTTGTCCGCATCGATGGAAATCGGGCCGGGATGGCGGACATACTTCAAAAGCGCGCAGGGCCGGCGGCTGATGATGACGCTCGGCTCGTCCGCGGCGAGCTCTTCGCGGATAGCCGTATCGCAGGCAGCCAGATCATAAGGATCGACGACACGCACCCGATGGATGCCGACTGCGTGGCACAACGCTTCAAGACTGACCTTCGTAGCCGGGTCGCCTTTGATGTTATAACCGGTAGTGGGGTTTTGCTGATGGCCGGTCATCCCGGTGATGGAATTATCCAGGATGATAACCGTAGAATGAGAATTGTTATAGGCAATGTTGACTAAGCCCGTAATACCGGAATGAATAAACGTGGAATCGCCGATAACACAGACCGTTTTTGCTGCATCGGCGCCATCGGAAGCCTTATTGAATCCATGCAGGCCGCTGACGGATGCACCCATGCACAACGTTGAATCCAGCGCGTTCAGCGGCGCGGCTGCACCGAGGGTATAGCATCCGATATCGCCCAAAACGGTAACTTTGTTCTTAACCAGCGAATAATATAAACCGCGGTGCGGACATCCGGCGCACATAACCGGCGGGCGCACAGGTATAGGCAGGCTTTCAGCGCAGGCTTCTTTCGGCTGCTCCAACCCGAACGCACGGCGGATTGTAGCCTGGCTGAATTCGCCGATAGGGGAAAACAGGCTTTTGCCTTCTACAGCAACGCCGATGGAAGCGCAATGCTGCTCGATGATCCCATCGAGCTCTTCAACGACGACAAGCCGGTCGACCTGTGCGGCAAAGTCGCGGATTTTCTGCACGGGAAGCGGATTGACCAGACCCAGCTTCAATACGCTGACACTGTCGCCAAATACTTCTTTTATGTATTGGTAGCAGGTACCGGAACACAGAATGCCAAGTTTGGTTCCGCCCATTTCCACACGGTTAAACGGGCAGGTTTCTGCATATTCGGTCAGTTTGCGTGTGCGTTCTTCGACCAGCGGGTGTTTTTGAATGGCGTTTGCCGGGGTCATAATATACTTTGCCGGGGCACGGTGATAGTCCGGAAGCGGACGGGCCTGCCGGTCTTCCAGCGTGACGATGCTTTGCGAATGCGCAATACGCGTACACATGCGCAGAAGCACCGGTGTATCATAAGTTTCCGAAAGCGTGAACGCAGCCTTGGCGAAGTCGCGCGCTTCTGCCGAATTGGCAGGCTCCAGCATCGGGATTTTTGCGGCGATGGCGTAATGGCGGCTGTCCTGTTCATTTTGCGAGGAATGCATTGCAGGGTCGTCGGCCACGCAGACGACAAGCCCCCCGTTTACCCCGGTATAGGAAAGGGTAAACAACGGATCGGCGGCGACATTTAAGCCGACGTGTTTCATGGCGCAGGCCGCGCGTGCGCCGCGCAAAGAAGCACCGAAGGCGACTTCACAGGCTACCTTTTCATTCGGCGCCCACTCACAGTAAATTTCATCATAGTTAGCGGAATATTCCGTGATTTCCGTGGAAGGCGTTCCCGGATAACTGGAAACAACCGTTACGCCTGCCTCGTAGAAACCGCGGGCGACGGCTTCATTGCCGAGCATCAGTTTTTTCATGCGGATTTCCTTTCTTTCATATGCACATACAAATATTATAATGCAGATTATATGCAGATACAAGCTATTTTCCCAGAGAATCTGTGATTTCAACCGTTTTCTTTTCCCCATAGCAGGCAAATATACCCTCTGTATCCGCAGGCCTGGAAGCACGGGTCAGGACGCTTACAACCGGGACGAGGATTAAGCCGCCGACCATAGCAAAGACGCCGGAATACAGGGAATTTTTAAAGATAAAGCCGAGGACTGGGACGGATTCGACGCTGAAAATTCCAAGGGAAATGAGAAGCTGCATAATTTCCAGCCCAACGCCGTATATAAAGCATACAACGACAGAAATCCGGGTCACGCCTTTCCAATATAGACCGTAGAGGAAGGGCGCCAGGAACGCACCGGCAAGCGCACCCCAGGACACGCCCATCATCTGTGCAATGAGGAAACTTTTAGAATGATATTGGAAGATTGCGATAACGGTAGAAACGGCGATAAAAAAGACGATAAACAAACGGATGCATAGCATTTTGCCTTTTTCCGTCATGCTGGTTTTCCGCAGCGGCGCGATAAAGTCGAGTGTAATGGTCGAGCCGGAAGTCAGTACAAGAGAAGACAGTGTGGACATGGATGCGGACAGCACCAGCACGATTACTACGCCGATCAGGATTGCCGGCAGGTTGGAAAGCATGGTGGGAATAATTGCGTCAAAACCCTCGTTTGCCACATCCACTTCATACAGCCGTCCGAATCCGCCGAGGAAGTAACAGCCCCCTGCGACGATGATGGCAAACAGCGTGGAAATAACGGTGCCCTTTTTGATGGAGTCTTCGTTCTTGATCGCATAAAATTTCCCCACCATTTGCGGAAGGCCCCAGGTGCCCAGCGAAGTCAGCATGACGACAAAGAATAGGAATCCGGGGTCCGCGCCAAAAAAGGAAGTATATTGCCAGCCGCCGTTTTCGCTGGTGGCCAGCGTTTCTATTGCAGCGCTGAAGCCGCCGTTGGAGCTGAGTACGGCGCCGATGACGGCGACAATACCGCCGAGCATAATCAAACCCTGAATAAAATCGTTGATTGCGGTGGCCATATAGCCGCCGAATAAAACGTAGATGCCGGTGAGTACGGCCATGATGATGACGCATAGGGAATAATCGATACCGTTATACGCCATCGAAAACAGGCGGGAAAGCCCGTTGTACAGAGAGGCGGTATAGGGGATCATAAAGACAAAGGTGATGACGCTTGCCGCAATTTTCAAGGTTTTGGAGTCATAACGCGCACCGAAAAATTCCGGCATGGTTTTGGACCCCAGATGCTGCGTCATGACGCGCGTGCGGCGGCCCAGAACCGCCCAGGCCAGAAGCGAACCGATGAATGCGTTGCCCAGGCCGATCCAGGTCGAAGCCAGGCCGAAATTCCAGCCGAATTGCCCGGCATAGCCGACAAAGATTACAGCGGAAAAATAGGAAGTGCCGAATGCAAACGCGCTCAGCCATGGCCCGACGCTGCGTCCGCCCAATACGAACCCGTCTACGCTGGAACTGTGCCGGCGGCAGTAAATGCCGATGGCGATCATAATGGCAAAAAAGACGACAAGAAAAGCGGTAATCAGTACGATGCTCATATGTGGATCTCCTTACGACAGATTCTGTGACTCGACCAGAAGATCGCCGCCGTACAGTTTGCGCAGCTTTGGTTTTTCTATTTTTCCGGTCGGATTGCGGGGAACATCTGCGAAAATTATTCTGCGCGGGCGCTTATAGCGCGGCATACCCTTGCAGAATTCGTTGATCTGTTCTTCGGTGCATACGGCGCCGGGTTTGAGCTGAATGATAGCAGCGGCAATTTCCCCAAGACGCCGGTCGGGCAGGCCGATCACGGCTACATCCTGTACAGCCGGGTATGCGGAAATAAAGTCCTCGATCTGGACAGGATAGAGGTTTTCGCCGCCGGTGATGATGACGTCCTTTTTGCGGTCAACCAGATGGATAAACCCTTCTTCGTCCTGCATGGCCATGTCTCCGGTATAAAGCCAGCCGTCCTTCAGGGTGTTCGCCGTCGCTTCAGGGTCGTTGTAGTAGCAGACCATAACGCCGTCGCCTTTGAGGCACAGTTCGCCGACGCTGCCCTGTGCGACCGCGGCGCCGGATTCATCCACGATTTTGGTCTGCCATCCGTAGCCGGGTACGCCGATGGCGCCGACATGGGCGACATTTTCCACGCCCAGATGGACTGCACCGGGGCCGATGGATTCCGAAAGGCCGTAGTTGGTATCATATTGATGGTTGGGGAAATATTCGAGCCAGCGGCGGATCAGGCTTCTCGGGACCGGCTGCGCGCCGATGTGCATCAGCCGCCACTGCGATAGCGTATAATCGGAAATTTTCAAATCCCCGCGGTCAAGTGCGGCGAGGATATCCTGCGCCCATGGGACCAAAAGCCAGACAATCGTGCATTTTTCCTTGCTTATGGCGTCGAAAATGAATTCCGGCTTCGTCCCTTTCAGCAGCACGGCTTTGCCCCCGGACAGCAGGGACCCGAACCAGTGCATTTTTGCACCTGTATGGTACAGTGGTGGGATACAAAGGAATATATCGTCTTTAGTCTGACCATGGTGCTTCTGTTCGACAATTGCGGCGTGCATCAGGGCACGGTGCTTGTGCAGAATGGCTTTTGGGAACCCGGTTGTCCCGGAAGAAAAATAAATGGCCGCATAGTCGTCCGGCGTAAGCGGGATTTCCGGTGAACGGGAGGCGCAGTCCGCAGTCAGAGAATGGTAGTCCTCGGCAAAGCGCGGACATCCCGGTCCGGCATAGATCAGCAGCCGGTTCTCCATAATCCGGTCGGCAATTGCCTCGACGCGTCCGATAAATTCCGGGCCGAAAACCAGCGCGTCCACCTCGGCAAGATTTAAACAATATTCAATTTCATCGGAAGAATAACGGAAATTCAACGGCACAGCCAATGCGCCGGTTTTTAAGATTCCAAAATAAATCGGCAGCCATTCCAGACAGTTCATCATCAGGATGGCAACCTTGTCCCCTTTTTTGATGCCGCGCATTAATAGCGCGTTGGCAAACCGGTTGGCTTTTTCATTAAAAATATTCCAGGAAATTTCCCGCCGGTAATACGGGCAGGGCGCCGACTCCACCAGCTCGAATTCCCGCCAGGTGTGCCGCCGCGTTTCCGGCTGCTCGGGATTGATCTCCACAAGCGCAATGTCCTCCCCGAATTTCTGCGCGTTTTGTTCCAGGATCTGCGTGATAACCATAAAAACTCCTTCTGCTGCGAACAGGCCGCATTTTATAAAAATTAACAGGAATGGAAAACGGATTTTATCGCTTTAAACCATTAAAGAAACTATACCCCTTTTTTTCTTCCTTGTCAAGGGAAAATTGCAAATTTTGCAAAGCAGGCGGTTTTTTGGATTTTATATGTCAAAACAACGGGGAAGTGCCGGTTTTTCAAATTTTGGCAGTGTTTCGCCTGCATATGATGCTTTATCATTGCATAGCTGGTTTTTAGCATTAAGGAATCCAAAATTTTTAAAATTCTGAATGCAAACACAAAAGAATTTATGTACTTTTATTATATAAAATATGATTTTTTTGTAAACATTAGCACTCACCTATTGACAGTGCTAATTTTGCGTGTATACTATAAGTGTACCAAGAAAGAAGGCCTCCTAAAGACCTCCTCCTGGTCGGGCATCTGTCTGATAAAGAAATGGAGGAATGAACTATGTTGCCCAGCATTTTTGGTGAAAATCTAATGGATGAATTTTTCGATGACGCGTTTGAACGCAATTTCTTCCCGACGAAGAACAATCCGCTGTACGGAAAACACGCGAAGAACCTGATGAAGACGGATATCCGGGAAGACAAGGACAGCTATAAGCTGGCAATTGATCTTCCGGGCTTTAAGAAGGATGAGATTGAGGTCGAGCTGAAAGATGATTATCTGACGGTAAAAGCCGCAAAGGGTCTGGATAAAGATGAAGAAGATAAAAACGGCCGCTATATCCGCCGGGAGCGTTATGCAGGCTCGTTGATGAGAAGCTTCTATGTCGGCGATGTAAAGCCGGAGGATATCAAGGGTAAATTTGAATCCGGTGTTTTGCAGCTGGAGATTCCGAAGAAGGGTACGCCGCAGATTCAGGCGCCGAACCGCATTCAGATCGAGTAAAAACGCAGCATAAAAAAACAATTACAAGGAAAGCCGTCCCGCAGGAGTACTCCTGCGGGACGGCTTTTTCTGGAAGCAAAACAGAATGCAGGCTAAAAATTGGCGGACGGATTTCTATTTTTAGCAAAATCAGCGGGCAAAATTGGAGAAACGCATTGCTTTTTTTGGAAACTTTTTGTACAATAACCATATGTAGGCAAAAATAGAAAAGAGAGAGGTTTTGCTATGAAACGGAGCAGTTTAGATCGGGGCTGGTTATTCAAGTACACGAATTCGATCATGGGTGTGGCGAATAAATTTGATTCCGAAGAACAGGAAGTCAATCTTCCCCATGATTTTACAATCCATACGGACCCTTCGCCGGATGCGCCCGGCGTGCGCACAACCGGATATTACCGCAATGGATGCGGGCATTATCAAAAAACTTTTACTGTACCGGCGGATGTGCGCGGGAAACGGGTACTGGTCGAGTTTGATGGCGCGTTTATGAATGCCTGCATAACGATCAACCGCAATCAGATTATGACCCATCATTATGGATATTCGCCCTTCCATGCGGATTTAACCAAGTATCTGAATTTCGGCGGTGAAAATGTTCTGGAAGTGCAGATTAACAATTCCGCCGAACCCAATACGCGCTGGTATTCCGGTTCCGGGCTTTACCGGCATGTAGATTTGCTGTGCGCACCGAAGCTGCACATTGCGCCGTGGGGGATTTATGCCTATACGGAGCGCGTTGACAGGGACGGTACTGCCGTGGTTGCTGTGGAGCTTCGGGTAGTCAACGATTCCGATGAAGATGCGCAGCTGCGCGCTTTTATCGATTTGGAGGATGAGGGCAGTAAAGCTGCTGCCGCAAGAGGAAAGCTGACTGTGCATGTCCCGGCAGGGGAAACGACGGTTGCGCACTGCAAGCTTGTTGTTCCGGATGCGCGGATCTGGGACATCGAACATCCGCAGCTGTATGTTCTGCGTGCGCGGATCGAACGCAACGGTGAAGTGCTGGACGACGATCACACTTTATTTGGAATTCGTACGATTTCGGTTGACCGTATCCATGGGTTTATGCTCAACGGCCGAACGGTCAAGCTCAAAGGCGGTTGTGTCCACCATGAAAACGGCATCCTTGGTGCTGCAAGTTTTTATGATGCGGAGTACCGGCGCCTGAAGCTGCACAAAGACAATGGGTATAATGCGATCCGCTGCGCGCATAACCCGCCTTCGCGTGATATGCTGGAAGCCTGCGACCGGCTTGGCCTGCTGGTACTGGATGAAGCGTTTGACTGCTGGAATGTTGGAAAAAACACCTACGATTTCGGCCTGTATTTCCGCACCGACTGGCAAAAGGAGATGGAAGCGTTCGTTACCCGCGACCGTAACCATCCCAGCATTATCCTGTGGAGTACGGGCAACGAGATCATGGAGCGCAGCGGCCTGCATGACGGGTACCGCTATGCCCGCGATCTGGCTGAATGCGTGCGCCGGCTTGACCGTACCCGTCTGATTACAAACGGCATCAACGGCTTTATGAATGCCGTAACGAAAGACGAAATTGCCCGGCTGCGCATTGCGGCGGATGAAGCGAAGCTGATAAACCCCAATACCGAAGGCCTGGAGTCGCCGTATTTTGATGAATTAACGGAAAAATACCTGGGCGCTTTTGTGGCGCCGCTGGACGTAATCGGGTATAATTATGCCGAAAACCGCTATGAAGCGGATGCGAAGATTTTTCCAAACCATGTTTTCTGCGGTACGGAAAGTTTTCCGAACCGGATCGACATCTATTGGGAAAAGGTCGAACAGTTGCCGTATGTGATTGGCGATTTCACCTGGACGAGCTGGGATTATATCGGGGAAGCGCATATCGGGGATGTTATTTATGATGATGCGATGGATGAGCACATCTCGTTCTGGTCGATCCCGTGCCTGTATCCGTGGCGGCTTGCAAATTGCGGGGATTTTGATATCTGCGGAAATCCCATGCCGCAGTTGGCCTACCGTAAGGTGGTTTGGGGCAGCACCGATACGTATATAGTCAGCCGTCATCCGGAACATTATGGGGTGAAGGAGATTGTCAGCAAATGGGGCTGGCCGGAAGTAGAACACGCCTGGTACTGGCCGGGCCAGGAAGGGAAACCGGTTGGCATCGACGTATATTCCCGCGCTGACGAGGTGGAACTGATTGTCAATGGGGTCAGCCTTGGCCGCAAACCTGCGGGTAAGGCATGCCGGTATACGGCGAAATTTGACGCCGTATATACACCCGGTGTTGTAGAGGCGATTAGTTATACAAACGGCGAAGAAGTTTCGCGGGACCGCATTGAGAGCTGCGGGGCGGCAGCCGGGATTCAGATTCGGTTGGAGCGCCCGAATATACTGGGTAACGGCCAGTCGCTGTGCTATGCTATGATTGAGATTGTAGATCAACAGGGCCGCCGCGTACCGAATGCTGCACTGGCGGCGAAAGCGCAGGTAAGTGGAGCCGCGACATTGCAGGGCTTTGGCTCGGGAAATCCATGTACGGAGGAAAATTACACTACGGGTGCGTTTACAACTTATAAAGGCCGTGCTACGGCGATTATCCGCGCCGGGTATGAAGCCGGCGAAGCTGTTTTGAAAATTTGGGTCGAGGGGCTTGGGGAAGCAGAAGCGAAGATTCATGTGCAATAAAAAGACGGCCCGGAAAACACAAAAGTTCCGGGCCGTCTTCTTTTATACAGATCAGGCTTTGGACGATTCATCAAAGTTTTGTTGTAACAGGTGCAGATCTTCGCGCAGATAAAGCAGCAAGGATGCAAGCATGACCAATGCGCAAACAGCGCAAAGCACAGCGGAGACGGTTTGCGGCAGCGACGAGAAAAAGAACATATGCACTAAAATCACACAATAAAGCGTTACCGTACAGAATTTACCGTGCCAGTGCGCACCGCTGACGATGCTTGTACGCCGGATAACAATAAGGCCGAAGACCCCCATCAGGATCTCTTTCACCGCCATCAGGGCAAACAGGAAACGCACCGGTATAAAACGCAGAGCGATGCAAATCAAGACGGCGGCCTGCGTCAGTTTATCCGCAATCGGATCGAGGATTTTGCCAATATCCGAAACCATGTTAAAATGGCGGGCGACATATCCGTCGACGATATCAGTCAGGCCCGAAAGCAAAATAACGGCGATAGCCAAAAGCGTATTTTCTTTTACGCTGAACAGCCAGACGATCAGTGGGATCAGCAGCAGCCGAAACAGGGATAAAAGATTCGGAATGGTAAAAATCTTCTTTTTCATAGAATATACGACCTCATTTTTCCTGGCTCAGCACAAAGAATTTAGGCTTTACCGGGATTTTCAATGCCCAGGGTATGGAGGGTATGGCAGAGCATCTGCTGTGCCTGCTGGGATAGTTCTTGTGTACCACAGCGCCGTCCTTCCGGCTGCTCGATCACGCCGGCGATGGAAAAGCGCACATGTGTGGGAAGCGGTGCGTGACGATGGATGTTTTGCGTACCCTCTATTGCAGCGACAACGACGGGCGCACCGGTGCGCTGCGCGATTTTAAAGGACCCGTTTTTGAAAGGCAGCAAACCGGTCCCTTCCCGGTTGCGTGTGCCTTCCGGGTAGATACCGACGCTGCAAATGCCGTTTTGAATCTGCGCGGCAGCAGCCAGAATCGCTGTCACAGCCCGGCGGTCGTCTTCACGATCGATGGCAAGAAAGCCGCATTTATACAAAATTTTTCCGACAAGCGGCATTTGCAGATTCTCGGGTTTGGAAACAAAGGTAAGTTTATACTGGCGCAGCGTCCACAGGGCGATAATCGGATCAAAGTTCGAACGATGATTTCCGACCAGCAAAAACGGGCGGTCTTTTGGAATGTTTTCAAATCCTTCTGTTTTGACCCGTACGCCGCACAGGTGAACCAGTAAACCGGTCGATTGCGTCAGAAGGAAATGATAAAATGGACTGATTTCATCCTGCGGCTTTTTTGGGTTGACCCAAAGGGTGCAGACCGCAAGGAACCCTACATAAAGAATCAGGATTGCGGCAAAAGCTGCGATACCCAGCAGCACAAACATTCCCACCCATGTCCAACCGGGATATTCGGAAGCGATACAGATATACGCAGAGGAGATTCCTGCCAGCAGCGCGAAAACCAAAGTCAACATAAAACACCTCAAATTATGCTTCTGGACCTTATCAGGCGAAACCAGTCGAAAGCCTTTTTTATATTATAAGCTACAGGTCAACCAAAAATCAACCGTATCTCAACTTCCGTTGAACTTATGTTGAACTATACTTGATTTATTGCAAATAAAATTTTATACATAGGAAAAAGGGCAGCCTGGGGAATCTGTTTTTGTACCGGAAAGCCCTTATGAAAAGCAAAGGAGCAAAACAGCGGGGATACCCAAATGCTGCTCCTTACCGCCCGATGGAAGCCGCGCGGGGAGCGGCGGACTGCTTCTGACCGGGGCGTGTTGGAGCGGAAAACGCCGGGGTTTTGCCACGGGAGTTTTCCGTGTCGGGAGGAAATTGATGCGAAAGGAGTGCATTGCCATGATGCGGATCCTTATTGCGGAGGATGACGTTGAACTCCGGCAATTGTTTTACCGTGTCCTGACCAAAAACGGATATACGGCGGTTTGTGTTTCCAACGGCCAGGAAGCGCTGGATGTGCTGGACCGGGAATATATTGACCTGATTATATCCGATATCATGATGCCGGTTATGGACGGCTATGAACTGGTATCTTCGCTGCGGGATGCGGGGATCAGCATTCCGGTTCTGATGATCACAGCGAAAGATGCCTTTGACGATATGCGGCACGGATTTCAATCCGGGACCGATGATTATATGGTGAAGCCGGTCAATGTAAACGAAATGGTGCTGCGCGTGGAAGCGCTGCTGCGCCGGGCGCGCATGGTCAGCGAACGGCGGCAGGTAATCGGGGATACGGTGCTGGAATACGACTCGATGAGCGTTGTATCCGGCGGCGTCAGTATGTCCCTTCCGCAGAAGGAATTTATGGTGCTGTACAAACTGACCAGCTATCCGGGCCGAATTTTTACCCGCCAGCAGTTAATGGACGATATCTGGGGGGTAGATACGGAAACGGACCCGCATACAGTGGACGTGCATATTGGGCGGCTGCGGGAGCGGTTTCGGAACAATCCCGATTTTGAAATCGTAACGATGCGCGGCGTGGGGTATAAAGCGGTGAAACGTCATGTTTAGAAATCTTCCGCATAAGCTGCGGTTTTATTATACGCTTATTGCGCTTGGAATCATCACGGTATCCGCGTTGTTGTTCGGGACGTTGGTTATAGCGGTAGACCGGTTCACGGAATTTCGGATAACCAGTTTCCCAATCCTTTTATTTGTAATTTTTGTCAGTGTCGCTTTTGGTACGGTTTTTGCGTTTCTGTTCAGCCGGAAGATCCTGTCGCCGATTACACGGCTGGATGAAGCGCTGCAAAAAGTTGCTTCGGGTGATTTCACCGTGCGTTTGGATGCAGACAGCCGAATTGATGTGATTCGCAATATTTATAACGATTTCAATCTTATGACGCAGGAGCTGAGCGCAACGGAGACGCTGCGCAGTGATTTTGTATCCAATGTTTCCCATGAATTCAAAACGCCGATTAACGCAATTGAAGGATATGCCATGCTTTTGCAGGATCCGAATTTGGATGAGCAGGAACAGAAAGAATGCGCGGAAAAGATTTTGTTCAATGCCCGCCGGCTCTCGGAACTTGTGGGGAATATTTTATTGCTTTCCCGGATTGAAAACCAGAACCTGCCTTTTGAAAAACATACCTATCGGCTGGATGAGCAGATTCGCGAAGCAATTGTAACGTTGGAACCGAAATGGAGTGAAAAACAGTTGGATTTGGATGTGGATTTGCAGCGTGTGGAATATTATGGTGCGGAAAGACCGCTGTACCACGTGTGGTCGAATCTGATTGAGAATGCGGTCAAGTTTAGTTATCCGGAGAGCTGTGTAAAAATCCGGTTATATATACAGGATCGCGTATTGATTTTTACCGTTGCTGATGCAGGACCCGGCATCAGCCCGCAGGCGCAGAGCCATATTTTCGAAAAGTTTTATCAGGCGGACACCTCGCATAAAAGCGAAGGAAATGGTCTGGGGCTTGCACTGGTTAAAAACATTCTCGATGCGCTGGACGGCCGGGTGGAAGTTCACAGTGAGCCCGGATTTGGCGCAACATTCACGGTGCTTTTGCCGTTGCCAAACACGCAAGGCAAAGGCGCCCATATACATATGGATAAAGGATAGTTTCCAGGCATTCGTATGCCGATAGTCTCCCCCTGAAACAGCCGTATAGGACTGCGTGTATTCCCCCTTTTTTCCTTTTTGTGTTGCAGATTCCCTCTCTTTGCTGCTGCATAAAAAGGCGTGCGCGGTTCCTATACGGCAAAAATTTATAAAATCTGCTTGATTTTCTGCGTGTGTTGCGTATAATAAACGTCAATTGTGTATTTAAAGGAGAATGCTACCCCCCATGCTTCAGCTGAAAAACATTACAAAGATATATACGGTCGGCGGGCAGGAAATCCAGGCGCTGAAAGATGTCAGCCTGTGTTTTCGCCGCTCGGAATTTGTTTCCATCCTGGGTCCGTCCGGCTGCGGGAAAACCACGATGCTTAATATCATCGGCGGCCTGGATGGATATACGCAAGGGGATCTGTTGATCCGCGGACGTTCGACGAAGAAATTTCGGGATGCAGACTGGGACGCTTATCGTAACCATTCCATCGGATTCGTATTCCAAAGCTATAATCTGATCCCGCATCAGTCTGCACTTGCGAATGTCGAGCTTGCGCTGACTATTTCCGGCGTATCCCGCGCGCAGCGGCGTGCGCGTGCGCTGGAAGCGCTGAAAAAAGTGGGACTGGAAACGCAGCTTCATAAAAAGCCCAACCAGATGTCCGGCGGACAGATGCAGCGTATTGCCATAGCGCGCGCGCTGGTCAATGATCCGGAAATTTTGCTGGCGGACGAGCCGACGGGAGCCCTTGACAGCGAAACCAGTGTACAGATAATGGAAATCCTCAAGCAGATCAGCCGCGACCGCCTGGTCATTCTGGTCACGCACAATCCGGATTTGGCGGAGCGGTATTCGAGCCGAATTATCCGCCTCTTTGACGGCCAGGTGCAGTCCGATTCGGATCCCTGCCCGGCGCAGACGGAGGAGCCGGATTTGGATAAGCAGGAGAAAAAGCGGCCCTCCATGTCCTTTTTGACGGCGCTTTCCCTGTCCTGTAATAATCTGATGACCAAAAAAACGCGCACCATTTTGACGGCATTTGCCGGAAGTATCGGTATTATTGGTATAGCGTTGATTCTTTCTTTGTCTACTGGAATTCAGAATTATATCGATCAGGTGCAAAAAGATACGCTTTCCAGCTATCCCATTACCATTGAATCGGAGACAGTGGACCTTTCCAGTATGATATCGACCTTTATGTCTTCCGGACAGGGCGGGGAACATGCCAACGATGCTGTATACGCCAGCCCGATTCTGTATGATCTTATGGATTCCATGCTGAACGTGGAAGTTAATACCAACAATCTTTCTGCTTTTCGCGATTATCTTGAAGCGCGGGATAGCCCAATACGCGAATATGCCAGTGTAATTCAATACAGCTATGATATTCCCTTTGACGTCTATACACGGGATGCGGACGGGACGCTTGTGCATTGCGATATAACGGCAGTTATGCAGGATATGATGGCCGCAATGGGCAACAGCGTTACAAATGAAACCATGCAGTCGAATATGATGATGGAAGGTATGAAGGTATGGGAAGAGATGCTGCCTGATACAGACGGGGAAGGGATAAGCCCGATGCTCGATGATCAGTATGAGCTGCTGGCGGGAACCTGGCCCCAGGCGTATGATGAGGTTGTGCTCATAGTCAACAGTCATAACGAAGTTTCTGATCTGGTGCTGTATACGCTCGGTTTAAAACCGATGCAGGAATTGGAAGATCTTGCGGCTGCGTTTGTGAAGGAAGAGAATCTGACGGATGATCATACGATGCAGTCGTGGAGTTATGATCAGGTGCTGGGCAGGCGCTATAAATTGATGCTGCCGTCGGAGTACTACAGTTATGACGCCGCAACCGGGACGTATACGAATTTGGCAGAGCGTGAAGCCGGGATCGAATTCCTTTATGACAGCGCTTCGATTGGGACGGAATTGAAAATTGTCGGTATTGTGCGCGAAAACGAAGATGCAGTTTCCAATATGCTCAGCGGTGCGATCGGATATACCAAAGCGCTGACGGATTTTATGATGGAAAAAACGGCGGATCAGGCAATTGTGGCCGGGCAGCTTGCCGATGCGGATACGGATGTGGTAACGGGCCTGCCTTTCCGTTCGGATACGGATGCGCAAATCCAGCCGGAGGAGAAACAGGCGGCGGTGGATGCCTATCTGGCCGGTTTGGATACAGAAGAGAAAGCAGAATTGTACCGTCAGCTTTTGGAACACCCGTCGGAGGAATATGTACAGGCGGCGGTGGAACAAAGTATGACCGGTCTGGATCGTTCCTATGTTGAGACGCAGCTTGCGGCGCAATATGCCGAGCAGATGGGGGTCGAAGAATCGACTGTAGCAGAGTATATTGCTTCCATGGACGATGAAACGCTGTTCGGCTATATACGGGAATCGATTGAGCAGCAGGTACGCGAGCAGTACCGTGTCCAGACGCAGGCGGTGCTTGCGGATAAGACCTCGCAACAGCTTGCAGCAGCTTTGGATGCGGCAGAGCTGGACGATGAACAGTATGCTTTTGTTTATGAGGAATGTATGCCGCCCCAGTACAGTGATGCAAGTTATGAGCAAAGGCTGACGCAGCTGGGTTATACGGATGTGGAAAACCCGAGCCGGATCAGCATTTATACGGACACGTTTGAAAACAAGGATGCCATTGCGCAACAGATTGCTGCGTATAATGCGGGAGTGGATGAAACGGACCAGATTTCCTATACGGATTATATTGCCCTGCTGATGTCTTCGATCACGACGATTATCAATGTAATTTCGTATGTCTTGATCGCATTTGTTGCCATTTCCCTGGTGGTTTCCTCGATAATGATCGGTATTATCACCTATATTTCGGTTTTGGAACGTACCAAGGAAATCGGTATTTTACGTGCAATCGGTGCGTCAAAGCGTGATGTTTCCCGGGTATTCAACGCGGAAACCTTGATTGTAGGGCTGGCCGCAGGCGGTATCGGAATCGGGTTGACCATGCTTTTGAATCTGCCGATCAGTCATATAGTACAGTCGGTTTCCGGGATTTCCAATATCGCAGCGGTTCTTCCGCTGGGAGCGGCAGGAATTTTGGTATTGATCAGCATGTTCCTGACCCTGATAGCGGGATTGATTCCGGCGAAGATTGCATCCAGAAAAGATCCGGTCGTTGCGCTGCGCAGCGAATAGTCGCTATATTAACTCCCGGTTTTTTGCATATCAGCAAGAAAACCGGGAGAATTGTTAAAAAAGCGTTTGGAATTTGAGCTTGAGGGGCGCAAAAGCACATACCTTTTCGGCGCTTTTTTTTCGGATAGAAGAGATGGGATTGACAAGAGCGGATAATTCTTGTATGATTTTGGTATAGTTTCAAAGACAATTTCCCAAAATTCAAAAGGTTCTGGCAAGGGAACGAAAGGGGATAGAAGAAGGATGTACTGTACGAAAAAGGTTACAGAAGATATTGTATGGGTTGGCGGGAATGACCGCCGGCTTGCGATGTTTGAAGGCGTATATTCGGTACCGAATGGGGTATCGTATAATTCCTATCTGATATTGGATGAAAAGACGGTATTGATGGATACAGTGGACCGTGCGGTAGCCCGGGTTTTTTTCGAGAACCTGGAGCATACGCTTGCCGGCCGGAAGCTGGATTATGTTGTGGTCCAGCATATGGAACCGGATCACAGCGCAACGCTTGCGGATCTTGTGCTGCGCCATCCGGAAGTGACGATTGTCTGTAATGCACAGACGGCGAAAATGATCCGGCAGTTTACCGGACAGGATCTGGCGAAAGACGGCTGTATTGTGAAGGAAGGCGCAACCCTGTGTACCGGCCGCCATACGCTGCGTTTTGTGATGGCGCCGATGGTCCATTGGCCGGAAGTGATGGTCACATTTGATGAATCCGAACATGCGCTGTTTTCTGCCGATGCGTTTGGAACCTTCGGCGCGACCAACGGTGCGATGTTTGCCGATGAAGTAGACTTTGTTCAGGATTATATGAAGGAAGCGCGCCGTTATTACACCAATATTGTCGGGAAATACGGGCCGCAGGTGCAGGCGCTGCTGAAAAAGGCGGCAGGGTTGGATATTCAGATGATCTGTCCGCTGCATGGGTTTGTGTGGCGCCGGGACTTGCATGTTTTCTTGGAAAAATATGACAAATGGAGCCGCTATGAACCGGAAACGCAGGGGGTCATGATTGCCTATGCTTCGGTTTACGGGAATACGGAAAATGCTGCGGAAATTGTATCGGCGCGTTTGCGTGACCGGGGGATCCCGACGGTAATGTATGATGTTTCCGTTACCGCAGCCAGTGAGATTATCGCGGAATGCTTCCGGTTGAGCCATCTTGTTTTTGCTTCTACGACCTATAATATGGGTGTTTTTGTAACGATGGATGAACTTCTGCGGGATATTGCCGCGCATAACCTGAAAAATCGGACGGTGGCGTTTATAGAAAACGGTTCCTGGGCGCCGCAGAGCGGGAAGCTGATGCGGGAAATTTTTGCGCCGCTTTCGGATATGACGATATTGGATACGGGCTTGACGCTGCGCTCTTCGTTGGACGAAGGGCAGGAGGCAGAGTTGACGGCGCTGGTCGATGCGATTGCAGCGTCATTTCCGGGTTCTGAAGACAGTGCATCTGCCACTGGAGTATGAAATGATAAAATAAAGGGAGAAAGGAAGCGGGAAACGGTGAAAATCCGATTGAATGAAGATCCACAGATTGTGCAAACCATTCAGGAAGGCTTGAAACGAAAGGGCGGCTATTGCCCCTGCCGGATGGAAAAAAGCGAAGATACAAAGTGTATGTGCCGGGAATTCCGTGAACAGATAGCAGATCCGAATTTTGAGGGGTATTGTCATTGTTTGCTGTATTATAAAGAAAAATAAAAGCATGACGCGCGCAGGGGAAATTTTCCTGCGCGCGTTTTTTGCTGGTGTTTATGCTGGACAACATGCTCCGGGACCGGTATAATGGGACGGTAAAAAGGAATCGTACCCTTGTGCTCCGGGAAAAATCCGCAGGTTTTTCCTTGCAGGGAGAGAAGGAATACGCGGGAAACAAATTTCGCAGGAGGATTGGATCTATGCTTCGCTTTGACAGCGATTATATGGAAGGCGCGCATCCGGAAATTCTTGCACGGTTGAGCGCGATGAATTTGGAAAAGATGACGGGCTATGGCGCAGATGCATTGTGCGGCCAGGCCAGGGAAAAAATTTTGCAGGCCTGTGGTTGCCCGGATGGAGAGGTATATTTTCTTGTTGGGGGGACCCAGACCAATGCAACGGTAATTGATGCGCTGCTTCGGCCATATCAGTGCGTGCTGTGCGCAGACAGCGGCCATATCCATGTCCATGAAGCAGGCGCTGTTGAAGCGTCGGGCCATAAGGTTGTAGGTTTACCGCACAGGGCAGGACTGGTAGATGCAGATACCCTGCGCGCGTACCTGGAAGCGTTTTATGCGGACCCTACTTACACGCATATGCCGATACCCGGCATGCTTTATATTTCGCATCCAAGTGAATTTGGTACGTTGTACACGCGCGCCGGGCTGGAGGCGCTGGCGCAGGTATGCCGGGAATATGGGCTGTACCTGTATCTGGATGGCGCCCGGCTTGGCTACGGTCTTGCGTCGGAGGCATCGGATTTATCCTTACCGGATATTGCCCGGCTGTGTGATGCGTTTTATATCGGCGGTACAAAAGTCGGCGCGTTATTTGGGGAAGCGGTTGTATTTCCCAAAACCGGGATTTGCCCGCATTTTTTTACAACCGTGAAGCGGCATGGGGCGCTGTTGGCCAAAGGCTGGCTGCTGGGCGTACAGTTTGATACCCTGTTTACTGATGGCCTGTATGTGCGGATTGCACGCAATGCCTTACTCCAGGCGCGGAAGCTGCGGTCGGTATTCCTGACGCGAGGCTATCGCCTGTATGCGGATTCCCCGACCAACCAGCAGTTTTTTGTTCTGCCGGAATCAGATGCAAAGACTTTGGCAGAAAAAGTGGGTTTTGAATTGTGGGCCAGACTTGAAAACGGCGAAGTCGCTGTGCGTTTTGTGACCAGCTGGGCGACGACACCGGAACAGATCGACGAACTTGCAAAACTTCTGGCGTAAATTAGAGAAGAAAATTGGCGTAAATCAGAAAAGAAAATCCCCGCAGCCCTTTGGCTGCGGGGATTTTTATTCAGTTGATGACCGAAAGAATCCTTAGATCTTGTTGGCAGCGATCTGGACATCCAGATAATACCATTTCGTTGTATCCAGGTTATCCGAATAGGTGGTCATTCCTTCGGGGAGCTCGTCCGCAGAAGATACGCTGCGGCCCAGCATACGGTTGATGATGGAAATCGCCTCTGCACGGGTGATATTCTGATCCGGACGGAAGGAACCATCTTCGTAACCGCTGATCCAGTTGTTGGCAGCAGCAATGCGGATATATTCGCTTGCCCAGTGCCCGGAGACATCGCTGAAGGAAGCGGTGCCGGAAGTGGCCTCGGCAAATGCTGCTGCAATAGTAGCGAATTCAGCACGGGTGATCTTGGCATCCGGAGCAAAGGTATTGTTCGGATAACCGTTGATTGCACCCATGGAAGAGAGGGTGGACACCGCTGTATTATACCAGGCATCACGATCAACGTCGGTGAAGGTGTTGTAGTTGGTGGAATACTGTGCCAACGCCTCGTCGGACAGGACGCGGTAGAACATCACGGCAACTTCTGCACGGGTGATGTCTGCGTTCGGACGGATGGTGCCGTCTTCATAACCGGAGAGATAAGCGTCACCACTGGTCTTATCCAGGAGTGCAGACTTATCCAGCTCAGGTACTTCTTCATCCGGCTCTTCCACAACGACCTTACGATTGACGGAAATCGTCAAAGCTTTTTCGCTGCCGGCAGAAATCGTAACCGGATAGGCCGTATTGTTGAGCTCATAGCCATCCGGGACTTCGCCAAGAACGATGCTGTAATCGCCCGGTACGAGCTCGTCAATGTACGCCTTACCATCGGAATTGGTTATATACGTACCAAGCAGAGCCTTATCTTCATAAAGCTTGACTTTTGCGCCGCTGATTGCAGCATTATCTGCAGAATCAACAACAGAAACGGTGATGGAGCCTTCAACCGGCTTGATCTCATCGAAATCAATGGTCGGAGTCTCAGGAATATCAACGCTCAATTCGATCGGGCCGGCAATGAGGTTGCCTTCCAGATCCATCAGGCGGAAGATGATGATGTTGGCGACGTCAGCGTCTGCCAGATCATCGCGGATGATGGAAATCGTCAAAGTATCGCCTGCTTCATTCCAGGAAGTCTGCCAATCGGAGGCGACGTCCAGGCCGAAAGCATATTCACCGACATTCAGCGGTTCGCTGAATTCGATTACGATATTCAATTTAGCAAGATCGAGTTCTGCATAGGAATTGACAATTTCTGCATCGAAGTCCGTGGTCCAGGGAGCCGGAGCTTCCGGACGTTCAACGGTTCCGCCGGCTTCAAGAATCTGACGTTCTTCCAGCGTGTTCGGAATCGGCGGCCAGACTTCTGCATCGCCATTGTTGTAGCGTTCAACCGGCCAGGAAATTGCCTTGGTGAATTTGGAAGCGCCTTCCTTACCGTTATTCTCAGCGGAAGCGTAAATGTCTGCCATGGAGAATTCAAAGACATAATCCGGCAGCGTGACGAACTTCAGGTTCTTTACACTGAAAGTCTTGGTCTCATCCCAGCCTTCGTTCGCAATACGGACGAAAAGCTTATCATGGAACTGGATACCATAGGACATCAGCGTAGTTTCTTCTTCCGGCATACGGCCGGCGGTAAAGCTCATATCTGTAGCAACGCCGTCGATATAAACAACCGGCGGGTCCTGCTCGTTGTTGGCAAGACGGCTGGAGAAGCCGAGCACACGGTTTTCTTCGCCTTCATCGCCTTTGGTGGTGCCGTGACGCAGTGCATCGGACAGGCTGATGGCGGAGAAATATACGCTGCGGTTTTCCTTATCGGAACCGACTGTGCACAGTTCATAACGGCCGTAAACCGCCTGGTCTGCGCTCAGTTCAAAGATGAACTCTTCGCCGCTGGAGCTGGCAGCCTCAATCATCACGCCATCCGGAGTATAAAGCACAACTTCCGGTGCGTCGGAATAAGCGGTAATGGTAACGTCGTGGTTGGTCAGGAAGTTATCCTGTGCCGTCCACAGAACATATTTGTTTGCATTGGACCAGGGCATATAATAGCTGGAAATTTCAAACGGATGCGAGGTGATGTCGCTGAGGTAATCATAATCTGCTGCCGGATAGGACATGGAGCGATAGTCCGTGCCCGTCGGGAACAGATCCTGAACATGCAGCGTGGTATCGCTTTCATCCTGCTTGAATTCACGGTCCATAATGGCCAGCGCGAAGCAGAAATCCTGCGGATAGAATACGTGATCGCTCTGACGGCAGCGGATGGCGATATTCGTCTTCTCAATTTCAGTTTCGCCTATGTAGTCGTAGACTTCCGCAGCAGCCATAACGCTTGCAACGCCGCCTTCGTTTCCGAGCCAGTGGGTATCAATACCGCTGACAACGAAGAAGGGACGCGGAGCAACCAGAGCAATGATTTCATCAGAATCGAAGGGGATCTGGTTGTCCTTATTTACAAACATAGCAGCAGTCTCCGGGAACCAGGAGTTACCGGAACCATAAGAAACGGTCGGGGTCTCGGTCTTTCCGTAAACACGGTCTGCCTTCGGATAATAAGAGGTATTCCAGTTGAAGATCTTGCCTTCTACCTTATAACGGTTGGACTGGATACCCGATCCGCCCGGTTCAGACGGGCAGCAGATGGAAATACGCTCGTCAAAGGCAGCAGCAAACATGGCAGCTTTACCATAACGGGAGTGTCCGGTTACAACCGTACGTGTCGGGTCAAGGCCGACTTCCTCACCGAAGGTCATATCGGAGCCTTCCGTAGCGGAGGGCTGCTCCATGGCAGAGATGATCTGGCTGACGCCCCAGGCCCAGGCGAGTAATGCGCCGGATGCATATTCATATTCATCGGCATCATAGGGATACAGTTCGGTATAAACACCGTCACGGTTGATGCCATCGGATTCAGAAGAATCATCCGGATAAATATCCGTCGGAGTGAAAGAAACCAGCGCATAGCCCTGCGGGTTCAGGTTTGCAGCGGAGAATGCTGCAGCGCCGCCGACGTCGATGACAAACGGAACCTGTGCATTTTCATCGCCCCAGACATCGAGCTTTTGCTGCGCAGTCGGCGCAGAAATATTAATACGGAACTGCGCTTCGACGCCCGTATCGGGATTCTTTACGATTACATTGTAGTAATAAACAATTTTGGTTGTGCCAGGAATACTGTCGGCATCGATTTCGCCGGTCTGCTCTTTCATGACGGCGTCGCCTTCACCGGCGCCCCAGCCCATCCATCCGGATGCAACCTAATGGACGCTGTAGCCTGCATTCCAGGCTTCGATTGCCAAAGCTGTTGCAGCTTCTTCGTCAGCTTCCGGTCCGTAAGTATCTTCACCGACCGTTACGCCTTCGGTCTGGATGGCGGCAACGAGTTTGGTGAACTCCTCACCGATGTTAATGGTAGCACCGCCCATGCCCCAGAAACCGCCGAACGATACCGTATTCGCAATTTCTTCAGGCACAGAACCGCCGGAAACATCCGCCGGATCGGTTTCCCACTGATAACCAAGCCAGTAATGCTGTACAAGGTCTTTGATTTCCTCACGGCGTGCTTCCCACTCCTCCGGGGTGGAAACATAGCCGTCGCCCGTCGGGTCGTTCGATGCATCGAAGAACTTAAACGGGTTTGGAATCGTATCGATCGCTTCCAGTTCGTCAATGCCCGGATATCCGTCGAGCGGAGCCGCTGCGAAAGCAGGCGCACCGAGCGTGACGATCATTGCGGCTGTAATTAACAGCGCAACAAGTTTTTTCATGTCTTTCCCTCCTATGTGTTTTTTAAAAAAGAAGACTACCACCTATTTTAAACGAATTTTAAAAAAAGTCAATAAAAATTTGTTTTTATTTCATAAAATAAACCGTTACAATGGATAAATTTTGTTAAAAAACATTTTTTTGCAAAGTTATTGTAAAAAAATATCGCGTGCAGATTTTGTCTGCACGCGATACAATTTGTTGTAAAAATATGCAGTTTAGGACTATTCTGCCGAAACCGGGGTGTTTTCCGTTGCAGAAGCGCTGCCCCAGACCTCAAACCCATCTTCAGTACGGGTATATTCGTGACTGTTGGTTGCTTCCTGAATCGTCAGATAATACCACTTCTTCGTATTTGCGTTATCGCTCCAGGTCTTCATCGTATCGGAGAGATCGTCAATGCTCTGCGGATTACGATCCAGCATCCGGTTAATGATCGACATGGCTTCGGCACGGGTGATATTTTGATTCGGCAGGAAGGTGCCGTCCTTATAACCGGTGACCCAGCCATTGGCGGCGACAAGAGAAATGTTTTTGCTTGCCCAGTGCTTTTCCGCAACGTCTGTAAAGGTAATGGTTTGCGCCTGCTGCTGCGCGAACGCGGCGGCGATCGTTGCAAATTCAGCGCGGGTAATGTTCTGGCTCGGCTTAAAGCTGCCGTCCTTATACCCATTGAATACGCCCATGGCGCTGAGCGTGGAAACGGCTTCTTCATACCAGCTGCCCGCCTTAACGTCGGTAAAGCTGTTGGTGCGGGTCGCATATTCTGCCTTGGCTTCATCCGTCAGAATGCTGAAGAACATCGTAGCAACCTCAGCACGGGTGATGCTGGCGTCCGGACGAATGGTGCCGTCCGGATAGCCGCTGACATAAGCGTTGTGATCCTGCTTGTTCAGCAGAGCGCTCTTATCCGTATCGGTTTCCGTGTCATCGGTACCGGTGGAATAATCCTCCGGCAGCGTTATTTCAATCTGAATCGGACCGGCGATGAGGTTGTCTTCCAGATCCATCAAACGGAAGATAATCAGATCCATCTTACCATCATCCGACTGAATGTTGCTGCCGCTGATGGTAATAGACAGTTCGTCTCCGGCTTCATTCCAGGCGGTTGTCCAGTTCGATGCGGAATCAAAGCCGAAAGCATATTCGCCCTTATTCAGCGCTTCGCTGAACTTCAGAGTAATCACGACATTGGAACCTTCGGCTGCCACACGGGTTTCAACGATTTCTGCGTCGAAGTCCGTGGTCCAGGTGTCCGGGCCTTCCGGTCTGGAAATGGTCTTTCCGGCTTCATAAGCGGCCCGTTCTTCCGGACCATAAGGAATCGGCGGCCAGACTTCGGCTTCACCGTTGTTGTAGCGTTCCACCGGCCAGGAAATATCTTTTACAAACTTGTCCGCGCCTTCTTCGCCGTTATCCTCTGCGGAAGCATAAATATCAGCCATGGAGAATTCAAAGACATAGCCGGGCAGCGTAACGAATTTCAGATTCTTAACGCTGAACGTACCGGTCTCGTCCCAGCCTTCGTTGGCGATGCGGGCGAACAGTTTATCATGGAACTGGATTCCGTAACCGAAAAGGGTGGTTTCTTCGTCCGGATTCCGATTGCTGGTAAAGTTCATATCCGTAGCGACGCCGTTGATGTAGACAACCGGCGGGTCCTGCTCGGTATTGGCAAGACGGCTGGAGAAACCGAGCACACGGTTCTGCTCGCCTTCGTCGCCCTTGGTGGTGCCGTGGCGCAGTGCGTCGGACAGGCTGATGGCGGAGAAGTACACGCTGCGGTTTTCCTTATCGGAACCAACTGTACGCAGTTCATAACGGCCGTAAACCGCCTGATCCGGCGTCAGCGTGAAGGTAAGGATTTCACCCTCATGGGAGACGGCGTCGATTTTGGTTCCGGACGGGGTATACAGATCTACATCCGGTGCGTCAGAATGCGCAGTAATGGTAACGTTCTGATTGACCAGGAAGTTGTCCTGCGCCGTCCACAGCATGTACTTGTTGGGGCTGGACCAGGGCATATAAGCGCTGGCAATTTCGAACGGATGCGAGGTCATGTCGCTGATGTTGGCATAATCCTTTGCCGGATAGGACATGTTCTGCGCGCTGTCGCCGTCCGGATAGAGATCCTGGACATGCAGGACGGTATCGCTTTCATCCTGCTTGAATTCGCGGTCGAGGATCGCAATCGCAAACGGGATGTCGAAATTGTAGTAGAAGGAATGCGAGCTTTCACGGGCGCGTACGCCGACGTTATTCTTTTCGGTTTCCGTTTCGCCGATATAATCATAAACTTCAGCAGCAGCTTTGACGATGGCCACGATGCCTTCGTTGCCCTGCCAGTGCTGATGGATACCGGTTACGACGAAATAGGGCCGCGGCGCGACGAGCGCGATCAGTTCGCTCGGGTCGAACGGAAGCAGCAGTTCGCGGTAGCCTTCTTCAAAGATATCCGCTGCGCCGGAGAACCAGGTGCCGCCAAGGCCGTTGGAAGTAGGACCGGTTTTTCCGTAAACGCGGTCGGCAGCGGGATAATAGGAAGTGTTCCAGTTGAAGATCTTGCCTTCAACTTTATAAGTATAGCTTCCGGTTGCCGGTTCAGACGGCAGACAAACGTCGATGCGTTCATCAAATGCAGCGGCAACGATGGAAGTCTGGCCGTTACGGGAATGTCCGGTAACGCCGACACGGGTCGGGTCAAGGCCGAGCTCCTCACCGAAGGTTACGGTCGAACCCTCTGTGCCGGAAGCATTTTCCAAAGCGGTGATAATCTGGCTTACCGCCCAGGCCCAGGCCATATGGGAGCCGGAGGAATATTCATATACAGTCGGGTCATACGGGTACAGATCCGTATAAACGCCGCTGCGGTCTTCGTTTCCGTTTCCGCCTTCTTTATCCGGATAGATGGTTGTGGTTTTGAAGGTGGCGATACCGTAACCGGCATTCAGCAAAGCGTCTGCGCTGAAGGTGCCGCCGATACCGATCATAACCGGGACCGGATCGGTCGCATTGCCCCAGGCGGCGATCCGCTGTTCGTCAGATGGAACGGTAACCGTAATATCGAAGCTTGCTTCGGTCCCCAGTTCCGGATTTTGAATCTTGACGACCTGATGTGCAACCGGAATGGTTACAGTCGGGATGGAATCCGCATCGATTTTACCGGTCTGATCCACAAAGCAGCATTCAATTGCTACAGTGGATCCCCAGGAAGTCACTTCTTTTGTAATGGTATAGCCGGCATTCCAAGCTTCAATAGCTAAAGCTTTTGCGGCTGCTTCATCTGTTTCCGGGCCATACGTCGCATCGCCGACTTGAACAGCGCCGGCCTGAATGGCGGCGGTCAGTTCTGCAAAGGCTTCACCCAGATTTACCGTAGCAGTGCTCCAACCGGAGCGGAAGCTTGCGGTGTTCGGATCGTCGCGCACTTCGGTATAACCGACGACGTCCTTAGCTGCGGTGGGCCACTTATAGCCGTACCAATAGTGCTGGAAGAGATCCTTAATCTCTTCACGGCGGGCTTCCCATTCTTCAGGGCTGGAAACATAACCGTCACCCGTCGGATCGTTCTCTGCGTTAACGAATTTGAACGGATTCGGGATCGTAGTCTGGACTTCCAGCTCATCAGGACCGGGATAACCGGGCCACATGTCTGTAGCCAGCGCGGGTGCACTCAGCGTTAGCACCAAGGCAACCGCAGTGAGCAGTGCAATTAGTTTTTTCATTTTTTTCCTCCTATGATTTTTTTGGGGGATTCTTTGCTGCCTATAATTTTAGTTGTTTATTTCCATAAAGTCAATAAAAAGTTTGTCAATTATTTACAGAATTATAAAATTCACCCCACATTTTTGCACTTATTAAAATAAAGACGCTTTTTAAAGTAAAAGAAATAAACAATGAGATATAAAAAGCACAATAACCGCCGTTGCAGGTGAAGTTTCCCGTAACGGCGGTATAATATAAAGAATGTAGATCAATAGGTATAGATTAGCATTCGACCAGGCGCGGGATACCCGCGTGGTCAAACAGGATTTCTTTGCGACTTAGATACCAGGTTTTTCCCATATCTGCGCTGCCCTGATAAAATAGATAACAACGTCCGTCGTCATCCGCAAACGCATAGGGATGTCCGGATTCACTGCTGTTCCAGTCCTGAGGGCCGCCGCAGGGAAGCAGCGGTTCGGTAAAGAGCTTCTGGAAGAAGATTCCGTCGTCGGAAACCGCACAGCCAATCTGCTGGGGCGTACAGTTATACGAGCCGCCGTAGAACAGATAAAGCCGTCCGTTGTGGACAAGGGTTGCCGGCGCTTCGATGCATGCGCCTTCCCATAAAAATTCCGGATGCACCAGCGTCTGCCGTGCAAGCTGCCGCCACGCATCCCGCCCGAAACCGGAATCCAGCGCCGCGCAGGCGCCTCCGACCTTCTGGATGGCAAACGCATGATCGCGCGTAGCAAAATAGAGATAAAGCATATGGTTCCAAACACAGACATCGGCGTCGATGGCGCGGCCGCAGCACCAGTCCGAACTGGGACGGAAGACGGGGTTTTCAGGATTTTTTTCAAAATGGAAGCCGTCTGTACTCACCGCGTGGCAAATTGCATCCAGCCGTCCGTTCCCATAAGTCTGGTAAAACAAATGGATGCGCCCATCTAACATGATCGCGGCCGGGGCGGCAATCCCCTGGCTTTCGCAGGGCTGTGTCTGTTCGATTTCTCCGGCACAGGCCCAATTTTCCATATCCGGGGAAACTGCGATCCCGACGCCGAAAGATTGATCATCGTGCAGCATGGAGTAGTAGAGGAAATACTGCCGGCCAAAGCGGACAACAGCCGGGTCTTTTGCAAAACAGTGATGCGCCTGATTGGTAAATAACATCCGAAAGCTCCTTTCCGGGATTTTGTATAAAAATGCAAACACAGCACTCCGCAGGGACGGAGGGCACGCTTATTCCGTTTCCCGCGCCAGATGGCTGGAAAGCATGGCGAGGGAACTCGCCATATTTTCATACTGCACCATAACGCCTTCGCGGGCGTTGATGTGCGCCGGTGCGAAGCACCAGATCGCCGCGATGCCGTTTGCACACATCAGATTGCAGGCTTCCTGCGCGGCGGAGGCGGGGGTTGTGATGATCCCGATTTTGACTGCCCCATCGGAACAGAAATCTTCAAAATCCGACAGCGGATAAACCATTTTACCGCTGGAAGTGACGCCGGTTTTTGCCGGGTCCTTATCAAACGCCGCAGCGATGCGCAGGCCGTATTCAGCAAAACCGGAATATTCATAAAGCGCCATGCCCAGCTTCCCGGCGCCGACGATCACAGCGGTATTGATCTGATTATAGCCCAGAAAATTTTCCAGTGCGCGGATTAAGCCGGAAACCTCATAGCCGGTTTTCGGCTTGCCTTCGCCGCTGACGGCGGACAGGTCCTTGCGCACCTGCACGTCGCCGTATCCAAGCGCGGCAGCGATGGCGGTGGCGGATATATTTTCCACTTCTTCCGGCATCTGCTTGAGGTAATGCAGGTACATCGGAAGCCGTGTAAACAGTTTTGGCGAAACGCTCATTTTTTTGCTCCTTTGGTTAAATTCCGTTTCTTATTATAAAGGAAGCGTACAGAAAATGCAAATAGAGAAATGATATAACTTTATATAAGCGCAGATATAACACAGTTTGAAGGAAAACGGAAAAAAACAGTAAAAATCATCAACGCCAGTGAAATAAACTACAAAAAATATTGACAGAATCTGAATTTTTTGTAAAATTTACATGTAAGTTACAACATTGCCGGTATGAGAAGAAGGTTTATCGATTATCCCCCGTCCGCAGAAGCAAAATTGGAAAAGGCATGTGTAAAATGAACAAAGGAATGAAAATTCTGCTCATTTGCATAACCGCCCTTTTCGCCTGTTCCTCGACGGCGGTTTATGCAGCGGGCCCGCGGTATGCGTTGGGGTTTGAATGGCCGAGCGTGCCGCATATAATCGAATGGTATTGTGATGGCTTGGAATCATAGCAGGAAACTCAGGCAGAAGCTGCGATGACAAAATGGAGCTATGTTCAAGCTGACGATGGATCGGAACTGTTAAATTCTGTTTTGACAAATGATTCAACCAGTCAATGCAGAATATATTTCGATTATCTGCCTACAGGTACCATTGCACGTATAACCCCTAATCCGGACTTGGGTGATTTGCAGTATGTCTGGATTCGATTATCAAATTCTCATACTTTTTCAGACTCCGCGCAAGTTGGCGCTTATGATTTACAGAGTGTAATATTACATGAACTTGGTCATGCATATGGTGTGGCACATTGCCATAATGATGTAAACATTGTGGCATGCGGTGTCGGAAGCTGTCCTTACAACGTGATGAGCCCCGTTCTTTCGAGCAACTCACAGCAGCGTGTTTTGAAGAATTATGATAAAGACAGTTATCGTTCCATCTATGCTTGACAGGGAGGTGTTTGCTATGAAATACAGACGGATTTCCTTGATTTTTGTAATGTTCCTGTTGCTGGCGCTGTTTCCCGGGTGCGGTATGGAGGCTTCGCAGCGTTCCGACAAACCGATCATCGAAGTACATAATCTCTGGGCGGATTTCAGCTTTGAGGAAGCCTGCGACATTGCGTCTACGATTGTCATCGGCACGGTTTCTTCCGTGGCGGATGCCCGGACCGTAGCCTTCGGCCCTCCGGATACCGATATGGTAGCCTATGATGTGTATACGGACGCTGTCATTTCGGTGGAGCACACCCTGAAGGGCGAAGAGAAAGACAGTGTTGTTTGTATACAGCAGGGCGGGGAATTGGACGACCGAATCTATAGGGTGGACGGCGTTGAACTTTTAAAAAAGGGTGACCATGTGCTGGTTTTCCTGGATGCGAATAACCATGTACTGACGCCGATCTATCTAAGATTAATCGATGAAAATGAGAAGATACAAACCCATAAGTACCCTGCCGGCTATCTGTCCGCAGCGTCTGCCGATACCGGCACGATTTCCGTCGGCGATTACGCCGGCCTGATAAAGGATTATCTGGAAGGGTAAGGCAGACAGTACCAAAAAAGGCCGCCATCAATCGGCGGCCTTCTGTTATTTGCATTACCCCATGTCCAGCCCAAGCTTTGCCTGGTTGAGCTCTTCGATAAACTGCCGGTCTAAATCGGTAAAAGAGTAGCCTTTGCGGTAAATGAGCACATCCTTGTAAATCTTTTTATTGGAGGTGCATTTTTTCTGAATCAGGCTGTACTTGTCCAGAAGCGACTGCGAAACCGGCGAAACCCACATAAAGGTATTCGGAACCCGTTCCAGCAGCTCATATTGGCTGGCGCGTTCAAAGACGAAAATCCGCTTGTTTACATATTCCGAAAGCTCCGCTTTTTTGACGTCGATCAGCGGCAGCGAAGGCACATAGGAATCCGCGTGGGTAATTTCAATATAATCGGAAAGTTCGCGCAGTTTGATGTCCTCGCGGCCGGCCAGCGGATGCTGGCGCGACATCAGCAGCACATAGGAAAATTCCGTGATGGTTTCGGCAGTCAGCTTTTTTTCGTTGAACAGGGAACGGAAATACCGGTCGAAGGAGGCCTGGTACCGGATGATGCCCAGGTCGTTGTCCTCATCGACAATATTGCGGATGGTACGCATGGAATTGGTTTCACGGTAAATAATTTCTATCGGCGTATCGGTGGACAGACGGCCGGAGAAGGCCGAAAAGGCGTTTGCAACGTAGCTTGCCCGCGGTACGCATACGGAAAAGGTTTTCTTGTCGCTTTTTCCATTGCGATATAAAGACTCCACTTCATCGACTTGCCTTACAATCCGGCGCGCGTATTGCAAAAATTCTTCGCCTTCTGGGGTAATGGTGATCCCTTTGGAAGTGCGTTTGAAGATGGAAATGCCAAGGCTTTCCTCCAGCTCTTTCATCGCGCGGCTGAGGTTGGGCTGTCCCATGTACAGGTTTTCCGCAGCTTTACTGATGGATTTTGTATTGGCAATTTCCACCGCATATTTTAAGTGAAGTATGTTCATGCTTTGATCACCTCTGCCTTTGTTTCAAAAACGAAAATTCATACACTTTATATCATGACCCAAAAACGGAAAAAAGTCAACTAAATTTCACTAAATAAACTTTGATTTCATAAAAATATTCTATTCTGGTAGCCTGTCGTGCAGTGCAAAAGCTTTTTTATAGAAAATTGTATATACAGGATACGCTTATTCTTCCGCATAAAGCGGGGCTTATGTATGGGGATGCGAAGTAGAAAACAGACCATTTCCGTAATCCTCCGGCGCTTTATCCTTATGATAAAAATACGGGACAGGTGCAAATGACAGTTTTTCAGATTTGCTTTCAAAAAGGCGCTAAAATTGCGGGCGGTACTTGACAAAAATCTGGTTTTGGTGTATAAATGTTCTGTTAAAGGCAATGACGGAGAACTCCATGCGGCAAAAACGCCGGAAGCGAGCCGGGGCGGGTGGAAGCCCGGCGGCGCGGCAGTATGGAAATCGCTCCCGAGCTGCGCACCGAACGGGTTTGAGTAGGCTGCGCCGGCGCCGCCGCCGTTATCGGGCGAACGCATGCAGTGCGCGCAAAAGGTGGTATAAACGAGTGCAGTACGCCTCGTCTCCGGTTGCCGGGACGAGGTTTTTTATTTAACTTTTTCGGGAGGTTTACCATGGTAAAGCCTGATTTTATTCAAATGGAACATGAGATTCTGGACCTGTGGGAGCGGGAAGGGTTTCAGAAAAAGCTCATGAAGAAAAACGAAAACGGGCCGGTGTTCCGGTTCCTTGACGGGCCGATTACGGCCAATAACCCAATGGGCGTACACCATGCCTGGGGCCGCAGTATCAAAGATATTATCCTGCGCTATCAGGGTATGACGGGGCACGCTTGCCATTACCGCAATGGATTTGACGGCCAGGGGCTTTGGGTGGAAGTCGAGGTGGAAAAGGAACTGGGCTTTTCCGGTAAACGCGACATTGAAGCCTATGGTATGGATAAATTTACGCGCAAGTGTGTAGATCGCGTAAAGAAATTTTCCGGGATTATTACGGAACAGTCCAAACGGCTGGGGCAATGGATGGACTGGGACAATTCCTATTATACCAATACCGACGAGAATATTGAAGGAATCTGGCACTTTTTGAAAGTGTGCAATGACCGCGGCTGGATTACGACGGAAAACCGTCCGATGCCGTGGTGCCCGCGCTGCGGGACGTCGCTGTCCGAGCATGAAATGACCGGTTCGCATAAAGAAGTGACGCATACTTCTGTTTTTGTGCGTGTCCCGATGGCACAGCGCGACTTCGACTTGCTGGTATGGACGACAACGCCGTGGACGCTTTCGGCAAATGTAGCGCTGGCGGTGAATCCGGAGCTGACCTATGTCAAAATCCTGACGGATGATTCGCCGCGCCCGCTGGTTCTGGCGAAAAGCTCGCTCGGATATATAGACGGCGCCAAAACCGTGCTGGAAACGTTCAAGGGCGAGGCGTTGGTTGGGCTGACCTATGAATCGATTTTCCCGATGCTGCCTGTGCAGCAGGGCGTGGAGCATAAAGTTGTACCGTGGGAAGACGTTGCGGCAGACGAAGGCTCCGGTGTTGTACACATTGCGCCGGGCTGCGGTGCAGAGGACTTTGAACTGGGCCGTTCGTTGGGCCTTGCTGAGATCTGCCCGATTGACGAATCCGGAAAAATTTACGACAATTATGATTTCCTTTCCGGCCTGACCGCAGCAGAAGCGGCGCAGCCGATTTTTGCGAAACTTAAAGAACTGGGCAAGCTGTATAAGACGATGGAGTTTACCCATATGTATCCCGTCTGCTGGCGCTGCAAGAGCCAGGTGCTCTTCCGACTGGTTGAGGAGTGGTATATTAAAACAGAAGAAATCCGCCCGCAGCTGATTCAAGCCGCCGAGGGCGTGATCTGGGACCCGCCCTATATTGGCAAGCGCATGATGGACTGGCTCAATAACATGGGCGACTGGAATATTTCACGGAAACGCTATTACGGTCTGCCGCTGCCGTTCTATGTCTGCCCGGACTGCGGAAAGGTGACCGTTGTGGGGTCGCGTGCGCAGCTGCGCGAGCTTGCGGAGGACCCGGCAAAGGTGGACGCATTACCGGAATTGCACCGCCCCTGGATCGACGAAGTTACGATCCGCTGCCCCTACTGCGGCGCGCAGGTGCACCGAATCCCGTCCGTGGGAGACGTATGGCTCGACGCAGGTATTACGCCGTTTTCCACGCTCGGTTATTTTACGGATCGTGCGTATTGGGAAACGCAGTTCCCGGCAGACTGGGTCACCGAAATGCGCGAGCAGGTGCGCCTGTGGTTCTATTCGATTCTGTTTATGTCCGTCACGCTGACCGGCCGCGCGCCGTATAAGCGTGTGCTGGCGTATAATTCCGTCGTATCGGAAGACGGTTCCCGATTCTCCAAGACCGGTTTCATGATCCGCTTTGACGAAGCGGCCGAACGCATCGGCGCCGACGCGATCCGTTACCTCTACGCGGGCGCCAACGTCGCTTCTGACGTGCGCTTCGGTTATAATCTGGGCGACGAGGCCCGCCGCAAGATGCTGGGCCTTTGGAATATTTATACTTTCTTTGAAACTTACGCGGAGATTGATAAACCGACCATCGGCGCAGAGCCTGTATATAAAAATCTCTCCGACCGTTGGCTCGCTTCACGGATCGCGGCGTTTGTGGAATCCGCAACACGCACCTATGAGAACTTCAACACCTCGGATGTCGTACGTGCATTTGAACAATGCGTAGATGATGTCTCGAACTGGTATGTCCGTACCGGCCGCCGCCGCTTCTGGAAAGAAGGCGAGGATGCCGACAAACAGGAAGCCTATACGGCGCTGTTTTATGCGATCCGCCGTATTTGCGGCGTGATGGCGCCGATTATCCCGTTTATGACGGAATATATCTGGCAGAATATGGTGCGCAAGTATCAGCCGGATGCTGCGGAAAGCGTACATCTGGCCGGTTTCCCGAAAGCCGGGGAAATCGATCAGGCGCTGCTCGATGCGACCGCCGAAGCGCGCGAGGTGATCGCAACTGCGCTGAAGCTGCGAAACGAACGGCAGATCAAGGTGCGTCAGCCGCTGTCGACGCTGTATCTGCATCAGTCCCGTGAAGCGGAGCTTGCCCCCTATCTGGCAGTAATCCGCGAGGAACTGAATGTCAAGGACATTGTCTTTGTCGAAGATACTTCCCTGCTGGAGGATCATTACTTGCAGCTGAACTTCAAAGTTGCGGGCCGGACGCTCAAAGGCGATCTGCAGAAGGTCAAGGGCCTGCTCGACGGCCTTACAGAAGAAGAGATGGCTGCTGCTACTGCACAATGCAAGGCGGGCGAGGCGGTGACGCTGCCCGGCTACGATGCGCCGATTGCAGCGGATCAGTTCAACCTTCTGTCCAAAACCAAGCCGCACATCGCCGCGCATACAACCGATAAGATCGAAGAACTTGTCGCCATGGATGTGACGATTACCGATGCGCTGCGCGCCGAAGGGTTTTACCGCGACCTGCTGCGCAACTGCCAGGTGCTGCGCCGCGAGGCCGGTTTCCGCGTGGACGACCGCGTGCGCCTCGCCGTCGTGACGGATTCCGCGGAGATCGCCAAAGTTGTCGATGCCTATCGCGCGGATATCGAGCGCGAAGCGCTGGCTACGCTGGGCGAAGCGGATGCGTACGTGATGGAGAAGGCCGTTGAAATCGGCGAAGATACCGTAACGCTGAAGATCGCGAAGTAAAATCCCCCCCTGCCTGTGTTCCCGAAAATCCCGGCGGACATAGGCAGGGGGATTTTTTATGCAGGATTTTTGAATAAAAAGCAAAATCATCTGATTAAATAATAATCATATGTTTCTCTTGACAAATTTCATATTGAAAGGTTATTTTAAACAAAAACATTTCAATACAGAAGGAATAAATTGGATAGGATGCTTTTGCAGAGCTGGAGAATCTTGCCGCATCCGCAACAGCAACTGCCATTGCAGCGGCGATTGATCGCATTTTAGACTTAGGGCGTGCGCCTTTTGCGATTTCGGTAGCTGCGGTAGTCGCCGCTATTGAAATTGATTGGGGAATATTATCCAGGATAGATCGAGGCGCAATGTACGACTGTTTTGAAACGATGCGTGATGATCATTTCATGAGGATTGATTATAGTTTTGTAGATGGCGTGCTACATAAGACTTACACAAGATATTCTCCCCACAATGATAGGTTTTCCAATCCATATCCCGGAAAGTATGGTGATTGGTATTTGGATATGTACGGGTATTGATACGATCTTTGATAAAAATGTGCAAGAAGGATAAGAAATGCGGAAAAAGACGTATCGATATTCTTGCCGCCGCGGCGTTGCTGCCGGCAAGCTGCCTGAGCCTTGTTGCGGTCCGTACTTCAATGGCTTTACTGGACCGCTTCCCTCTGCCTCCTTATCATCGGGCGCTGCCCTTTTTAAGCTATATGGGGCTGATTATCTTTGTCTGCAGCGAGTGCGCGCTTGGGGTATGGATCCATAAAAGGCGTCTTTATCCGAAGCAGGTTCCGGGTTGGCTTATGTGTCTGTCTGCGGTGTGGATTCCCATCGCGCTTTCGGTTGCCGCGCTGTGGATTTTGAATCAAACTGGCGTGCTGTAAAGCAGAAGATTGCAAAAGAATAAGAACCAGGCGCTCTGTGAAGCTGTCCACAGGGCGCCTGGTATATATGAATGGTTTTTGTTTATTCGCTGTAACTGCGCATCAAAAAGACCACTTTCCCTAAAATCTCCGCACCTTCGGCATCGATTGGGTCATAGTCGGGGTTTTCCGGCATCAGCCAGGGATGCCCGCCGCGCATCATGAAGCGTTTGACGGTGGCCTCCTCGCCCAAAAGTGCGACGACAATGTCGCGCTGCTGCGCGGTTGGCTGCCGGCGCACGATGATGATGTCACCGTCAAAAATCCCGGCGTTAATCATGGAATCACCCTGTACATGCAGCGCGAAATGCTCGCCGGAACTGTGCGAGGCGTCAAAGGAAACATAGCCTTCGATATCTTCAACGGCCAGAATGGGGAGGCCCGCCGTAACGCGGCCGATGAGCGGGACGCGCATGAGATTGTCCTCGTCAAAAGACGGATCAGCGTCAACGGGATCGGCGGTACGGATGGCGCGCATTTTATGTCCGTCACGTTTGATATACCCTTCGCGGTCGAGGACTTTTAAATGGGCATGTACGGTAGAAGGGGAGCGAAGACCGACAGCCTCCGCAATTTCTCGCACAGATGGCGGAAAGCCCTTTTCCCGGGTTGTTTTTTGTATAAAAGAAAGAATTTCATATTGCTTTTCAGAAATTTTATTTTGTTTCATGGCCTGCTGTCCCTCCTTTAATTACAGTATAGCATAAGCACTCCAAAAAAGCAAACAAATGTTCAAGCTTTTAAAACAAAAAAACTGCATTTTCCGAAATTTTATAATGAATAATAGTTGACACTCTATATTTGTTGTATTATGATATTGCTATCCAATCAACAGATAGAAATGCTAGGGGGACCTTTCAATGATTTTTGAAAAAGTAGCGTCTATTCTTGCCGAGCAGCTTGGCGCAGATGTCAATGATATAACGGAATCGACGGATATCATTAATGATCTTGGTGCGGATTCGCTGGATGTCGTGACTTTACTTCTGTGTATTGAGGATGAATTTGGCGTGACGGTCAGCGACGAAGAAGCGCAGGAATTGCGTGCAGTCGGCGATATTGTGTCCTATATCGAAGCACACATCTGAGGGGTAACTGGTACTTTTCTACCGAAGGCGTAGACCGGTTCTCTTTGTAAAAGAATAAAGGATTTATCCCGGAGCGGATGTGCCCCGGGATTTCTTTTTATCGGGAGTCTGGGGAACGCTTACGGGTGCGTACAGAACGAATGAATAAATATACCTACAAGTTAATATAAAATCCGAAGAATCTCGACTCTTTTCATCTATAAATGGGAAGTTGTTTTCAAGTTTTGCGAATTGATAAAAGATGAGCACAAATTTTTATTCGTATTTAGATATAATTATCCGTTGACAAAGAAAGGATAGACGTGTATAATAGCCACATCGTTTAAAAACCCATGACGGCAGGTGCTGCCGCTGGAAGAATTAGAAAGAAGGATAGAAAAATGAAAAAATTATTGGCGCTTGTACTTGCAGTTTTGATGATGGCGGCGATGCTTGCAGGCTGTTCCAATCCGCCGCAGGAAGGGGAGGAGAAGGAGGTCCTGACGGTTGCGCTTTCTCCGGACTTTGCGCCGATGGAGTTTGTAGACGTATCCAAATCCGGACAGGATCAGTATGTTGGTTTTGACGTTATGCTTGCCAAATATATCGCACAGGAAATGGGCATGGATTTGGAAATCAAGGCGATGAGCTTTGAAGCGTGCCAGACGGCGGTGCAGCTTGGAAACGTGGATATGTCGATTTCCGGCTTTTCCAAGACGGATGACCGGGAAGAAAACTATCTGCTTTCCGATTTCTACTATGCCGGGGATAATGAAACGGAACAGACCATTATCGTAATGGCGGATGAAGCAGGGACCTACTCTGCTGCCGAAGATTTTGCGAATCTGACCGTTGCTGCACAGGACGCTTCCCTGCAGATGGATCTGTGTACTGCCCAGCTGCCGGATTCCGTGACCATTAAGACGTATAAGACGGTTGACGATGCGGTTATGGCATTGAAAACCGATAAGGTTGACGCTGTTGCCGTTGCAGTGGGCAATGCGGAAGCAATTATTGCCAATAACCCGGACGTTGCGATGTCCGGCTTCCTGTTTGAGGTAACCGAGGATCAGCAGAACAATGTCATTTTGATGAACAAGCAGGATACCGAGCTTCTTGAGCAGGTCAACGCTATTTTAGCCAAAGCATATGAAGCCGGCTTGTATGGCGAATGGTATGCAGAAGCCAAAGCGCTTGCCGGTATTGATACTGCTGCAGAAATCGAATACGACGATGACGGTAATATTAAGGAAGACGGCGGCGAAGAAGACGCGGAAGGCACCGAAGGGGATGCTGAAGGCGGCGAAGCGGACACGGAAGGCACCCAAGAAGACGGCGGCGAAGACGCTGAAAACGAATAAAATACAAATCAATATCGCAGCACGGCCAGCGCAGTTTTTTCGCTGGTCGTGCTTTCCCGTCGGTTAAAGGGAAACGTCAGCTACGGAGGGAATATTGTGGATATCGGTACAATTTGTCATAATATTGTAAAAATCATGTCTGAATACTGGCAGGTTTTTCTGATAGAAGGCGTCAGCTATACGCTGATCCTGTCGGTTATAACCGTCTTTTTCGGCGCAATTTTAGGCTCCCTGCTTGCGTTGGGGAAACGTTCGCGGTTTAAGCCGCTGGTGTGGATTATTACGGCTTTTGTCGAGGTGATCCGCGGTACGCCGATCCTTTTGCAGTTATATTTCGGTTATTTTGTTTTTCCTGAACTGCTGCCGTTTTTGGAAATGAGCGACTTTACGTCGATTTCTGTGGCGTTGGTTATTAACTCGTCGGCCTATGTATCCGAGGTTATCCGTTCCGGAATTCAGGCGGTGGATCGCGGCCAGTCGGAAGCGGCGCGCAGCCTGGGTTTGAACGCCCGGCAGACCATGCTGAAAATTGTCTTGCCGCAGGCCATTAAAAATATTCTCCCGGCGTTGGGCAATGAATTTGTTATGATTATCAAAGAGACGTCTCTTGCATCCACATTCTTTATCGGCGACCTGATGACTTCCTATTTGAAAGTCAGAGGGATCACATATTTGTCCTTTGAATGCCTGTTTATTGTCGGCGTGATCTATTTTGTACTCACGTTTACGCTTTCGAAGATTATCGGCGTTTATGAAAGGAGATTGAAAAGCAGTGATTAAGGTTGTGGATTTACATAAAAGTTTTGGACAGCTTCATGTTTTGAAGGGCGTTAACGAACATATTAAGCCCCGGGAAGTCGTATCCATTATCGGGCCGTCCGGAGGCGGGAAGAGCACTTTCCTGCGCTGCCTGAATATGCTGGAAATCCCGGAAAAAGGGCAGATAATTTTTGAAGGTGTCGATATCACGGCCAAAAAAGTGGATATTAATCTGCACCGGCAGAAAATGGGAATGGTATTTCAGCACTTTAACGTCTTTCCGCATCTGTCTGTAAAGGAAAATATCACCCTTGCGCCGGTATTGTTAAAGAAAAAGACGAAGGAAGAAGCCGATGAAATGGCAAAGGCACTGCTTGCGCGCGTTGGGCTGCTGGAAAAAATTGACGAGCATCCAAGCCGCTTGTCCGGCGGACAAAAGCAGCGGCTTGCCATTGTACGTGCATTGGCGATGGAACCGGATGTAATGCTGTTTGATGAGCCGACCAGCGCACTGGACCCGGAAATGGTTGGTGAAGTGCTTATGGTAATTAAGGATCTGGTGCGCGAAGGAATGACCACCGTGATTGTTACACATGAAATGGGATTTGCCCGTGAAGTGTCGGACCGGATTCTTTTTATGGATGAAGGGGTGATTGCGGAATCCGGAACCCCGCAGGAAATTTTTAACCATCCGCAAAACCCGCGGACGAAAGACTTTTTAAGTAAGGTGTTATTATGAGTATGAATGCAAATAAAGAAGGCGCGATTCAGTATATCGAAGAAAATGCCGGTTTGTTTACCGGTGTCAGCGACGATATCTGGGGGTTTGCAGAGCTGTCGTTTAAAGAGTATCAATCCGCAGAGTTGTATTGCCGGAAAGCGGAAGCGCCGG
>CALWJF010000064.1 GCA_944380935.1 uncultured Clostridia bacterium | reverse complement strand
ACATAATTTTGAGATATATGAAAAAAGTCCGGATATCGTTCACGATATTGTTCAACAATATCAGATATTTCGGTTACTGGCGCCGCACCCTGTTTAATTAACGCATTAGAACCAATAAATTCTTTATCATTGATTCCTCCGGGCACAACAAAAACATCCCTACCCTGATCTGCAGCCAAATTCGCCGTTATCAGCGCACCGGATTTTTCAGGCGCTGCAACCACCAGCACACCCATACTCAAGCCGCTTATTATGCGATTTCGAACTGGAAAATTACGGCCCAGCGGCCTTGTTCCCGGCGAATACTCAGAAATTAGACAACCGTTCCCTCTCAAGATTTGATCGTAAACCAATTGACTGGTAGTTGGATAACAGACATCCACACCGCAACCCAGCACTGCTACTGTATACCCGCTGGCTGCAATCGCGGCTTGATTTGCGGCCAGATCAATCCCGCTAGCCATACCCGACACAACAAGAATTTCATTTTCCGCCATTTCATAGGCAAAATTATAAGCTATTTCGACGGCTGGTTTGGAAGCTTTTCTCGTTCCCACCAGCGCAACGGTTGCAGTATGATCAAAATCCGGGATTCGGCCAAGCGTATAAAGCAACACAGGAGGATTTTCAATATTGCGCAACCGATTCGGATAACGTGGATCTAAAATTGTCAATAACTCAATCCCATGCTCCGCACATGTGCGCAACGTTTTCTCCGCGCTTTCCAACGAATGATTTTCCATCAGCTTTTTTACAAGGCCAAGCGGAACCCCTTCCGCTGCCAGCATATGCGCGTCCGCTTCATAAATTGCCTGTGGATCGTGAAAGGCATTTAAAAGCGCATATTTATCCCGCAAGCTCAGCCTCAAATCTGCAAACCAGACCCAGTGCCTGTATGCCATTTCCTCATCTCCCACATGATTATCGACGCCGCTACTGCAGCATTCAGTGATTCCGTTTTTCCGCACATTGGAATTAACAAACTTGCCGTACAGCGCATAAGATTTTCTTTCCGAACACCATGACCCTCACTACCAATCAGGATCACTGCCTTTTCCAACGATACCTTTTCCAGGCTCTGCGGATTTCCATAAAGCGCCGTTGCATATACCGGAAGTCCCATTATCTTACATTGAGAAAACAATGTGTCTGCGTCCATATGATATATCTTTTGCCGGAATACCGATCCCATTGCCGCACGTACAGCCTTAGGCTGAAATGCATCGGCACATCCTTCCAATAAAATCACGCCTTCTATTCCAAAAGCTTCAGCAGTCCGCAGAATTGTACCCAAATTCCCCGGGTCCTGCAATCCATCGAGCGCTATATAACGTCCCTCTGTAAACTCCGGCTGAGGTGGATATGCACATACAAACAACGGACCTGCAGAATGCTCCAAAACGCTTATATGGGCATACAAAACGTCTGGAACCAATATCCTTCGACAATCAAGCATTTCCAATTTTTCCTGTAGCTGTGGTTCCGTCTGCACTTTCAGCTCAAAATCCCTTTCCTCCCAAACAACCGCACGAATCTGCACGCCGTCACGCATCGCTTCCTGAAGCGGCTTCATTCCCTCACAAATATATTCACCACGCGCCCGTCGATACTTAGAAGAAATCGCCAATTTCCCAATTTCCCGCAACAATTTATTATCACGTGAAATAATTCGTTCCCATCTCATTGTTCTTTCAACATCCGAACCATTGCTGCCAAACCTTCTCGCCGTGCAAGATATTCTTCATTTGAGGCGTCAACCTGGGACTGTGTTTTGATAACCAGATACCATCCTGCATAACGGTCCAAACCTGTCCCTTCCAATACGCCGCTATTGTCCAACTCCAGTGCATATTCCCCATCTCCGCCTACGCCCAATACAGAAAACGGCTCAATAAAACCCTGGTTTTTTAAATATGTATAGGAATATTCATCCACAATAAAGAAAACGACTTCATCAAAAACCATCATCTGCGCAAGTTTATTATAACTTTGCGCATAGTATTCATCACTAAGTTCTTCGCGCAAAGTCAACTCACTGGCAGCGATTGTAAGCTTCCCATCTGCATTGGCATCATCTAAATATTGCTGCAAGTTATTACAAAGCGCATCCAGTTGTTCACTTTCCATCGTAAAACCTGCACTAACCACCACAGTATAATCATAGGAAGTCTTTGTCAATACACTGACAATCAGCACAACAACCACAAGCGCAATCGGGACAATCAGCACAACATGCATCTTATAATAGTACCAGTAATTTTTAAACCATTGTATGGGCTTGCGAATTAATGCCGGCGCAGAAGATATATCCATTTCCGGCGCTTCATGTTTTTGTTGTATTTCCCGTCTTAGACGTCTGCCTCCAGCCATTGCGCAACTCCTTTTTTCTAAATTTTTATTATAATATTACAGCAATTTACTTTTTACGTACCCTTACATAGAATTATTTTAATAATATGAGATACAGTGTAGCATAACTGCCTTATTTTTGCAAGTCTGTGCAATTGAATAAACTTTATATAGTTTTTCTGACTTCAAGTCTGACATTTTGATGGATTTCCCATATGATATCCATAACCTTAAAAAAATTATACGTTTCTTTTATCCATTAAACAATGGACGTTTTTAATAAAACGTCCATTGAAAAAAATTATTAACTTTCTATTGTTTTCCAATACAAAACTTATCTTTTTAAGCGTCCCTATTATGTACCGCATTATTTTTACTTTATCTTTTTTACTGGTCTTACATATTTCCAAAAACGCTTATAATCATGATAAAAATAGAATATTCTTCCTGGCGTCAAATCTAAACAATATTCATATTCCGCATAAGGGAACGTCTGCATTGCCTGTTCCATCTTTTCCTCAATAAGACTGTTTTCCGTTTCATAATCAAAAGGCCCATGTTCAAATACAAGGTACTCTCCTTCTGCTACATCCATCAACTGCATTTGCGGTGGAATTTCTCCTTTATAATTCATAGCAAGTCGAACACCATAGGCTTCCGCAAGGGGGATTCCCCAACTGCATATTCTCCCGGAGAGATCATTTATGTAAGCCATAAGTTGTCCGTTGCCGCTGTTAGCTTCATAATCGCCCATATCATCCAGCTTCCCTTGAATATTTGCAAGTAATGCGCAGATGGTCTCACAGTCCTGTCCAGGAATTTGGCTTTGTTTTTGCCAAAAGTCCCAATAACCAATGCTCTTATAATTTCTAATATGCAAAAATTTATGTGCGGGAATCGTCACAAAGTACGTTTTTACATCTTCTATCGACTTTTCCATGCCAGTTCCTCCTACTCCCAAAAGATAGCAATCAAAAGGTTTTACTATGGTTCACAACGCGATCGAAACGGAATGCCGCCGGTATCTCCGCAGTATAAGAGCATAAGTCGCATGTAAATGCTTCGTGCGAAGAAAAGCCATATTGCAAAACAACGTCCAAAATACCATCTTGGGTATCTCGCAGCGTTTTAAAGGCATATGAAGAATCCTTGCTTTTAAGTCAGTTCTTCATCACTTCAGTATTGAATACATCATTCAATCTAGTCGATGATATCATGAATCTTTCTATACCATTCAAGGTTTTTGCCCTCCTGTCAACAGCTTCTACTACACAGAATTCATCGATTTTTTGCTTGGCTTGAATGGATTTCTTAAACTTTATACTTTTTCAGTGTACCACTTTATTATAAAAAATCTTGAGAAATTGATCACGCAAGATCTGAAAAACATAAGGCTTTCTAATTTTTAAATACTCTTTGTTCACATAATAACTTTGTTTGCCTGATTTCATATCTTACAGCAACTTCTGCGCTACAATTATATCCCTTAATATTGACTGATCAACTTTATGCTCAAACTGTAAATACGCTTCATCGTTTTTTACATTGAAGCCTTTTTCTTCAAAAAGCTGCTCCATCTTTTTGCGGGATAATACATTGCTATTCCATGATAAAACAATAACTCCATTTGGCTTCAAAACTTCTAACCACACAGGAAGACACAAATTAAGCAATTCCGTAGGATTTCTGGTAAAGGACGATTGTTTTTCATTCGTGATATTACCATGCTGTACTCCATAAGGTAAATCACCAACAATAATATCAAAATAGTTTTTCTTATAATAGCTGTTAGCATATATCGAATTACCAGCAATCAATTCTATCTTCTTTATATTTTCCCTTTTGAAATCTTCCTTAGTTTTTGCAGTTTCAAAAGTATGCTTTGTTGCCGAAAAAGATTTATTGGGACCAGAGATTTTCATAGTTGAATAATTAAATTTATATCGTGATGTCTCTAAAAATTTCTTTACAAAATGACAACCTTCATTAACTACATTATAACCTATTTCTATGCCGTATACATTATAACCTTTTATTAATCCCTCATATAGTGTTGTACCCTTACCCGCAATTGGATCAAGAAGCTTTATATTTTCAGTATTGTCTTGAGAATAAAATGCTATATTTATCATCATTCTTGTAAAAATTTCATTTGTTTTTCCAGTATACTTCAATATAGTACTTATACTCTCATCGACAAAATTTTCTTTTTCTTTTTTTATCGGTTTAAAATATAATTCCTCATGAACATATTCTATTTTAAATAAAGCATAAAAGAAAGACAAATCCGATATAATTTTGATGTCATGTTGCGTTAATTCATTATTTGTCTGAAATGTTATATAATCTATATCACAAATTTTTTGATGTTGGATATCTTCAAATCCTGTTGAAAGTTTCCGCCCGACAATGTTGAATTCGGCAATAGAAAGTTTTAAAGATGTTTCAAAATATACTCTATTATGTCCCGGACTACATAAAATTGCATATATCATTCTACTTATCCTTTCAAAAATTCTTTTATTGTATAACTGAATGTCTTTTTTCTTTATTTTTTAAATTCAATTTTTCAACGGGCAATCCGTTTACAGGTATATACATTTTTTGCAAATTTATCTCGCACTGATTTTAAAAATAGGCAGTCACAATGTAGGACTGCCTATTTTTCTGTTAGATATAAAATTTATTATTCTACATGCGTCCTCGGATCAAGGATAATACCTGTATGTTATAATGCTGGTTTCAACAGTAAACGATCTTCTGAATCTAAAAAAATTTGATTTATCCTAATAAAGCTTTGCTCCTGCCGGGATATGATTGTCCACCATCAAAAGATAGAGTTTTTCTTTACCTTCTTCACTGTGCACTGCCGAAATCAGCATGCCGCACGAATCAATACCCATCATTGCTCTCGGCGGAAGATTTACAATTGCAATACAAGTTTTGCCGACCAATTCATCTGGCTCATAATATTCATGGATACCACTCAAAATTGTCCTGCTTTTGCCTGTTCCATCGTCCAACGTAAATTTGAGTAGCTTCTTGGACTTCGGCACAGCTTCACAGGCAAGCACCTTGACCGCTCTGAAATCCGATTTGCTGAAAGTTTCAAAATCCACAAAGTCCTTGAACAAAGGCTCAATTTCCACTTTAGAAAAATCTATTTTCTCAGGTTCAGCTTTTTCACCTGTAGCGCTTTGGTCTACTTTTGGGCTCTTATCGTTTCCTGCATTGACATCTTTTAACGATTTCATTGTCGGGAACAAAATACATATTTCCTGTATCCCTCTATACGTTCCCATATCCTCAACAATGCCCGAAAGATGCGTCATAATGTTTTTATAATGTTTCATAATACTTCAACGCTTCTTTCTCAACTGGT
>CALWJF010000063.1 GCA_944380935.1 uncultured Clostridia bacterium | reverse complement strand
AGGCCCATGACCGCTCCCCCGCGGAAGCCGATTAAAAAAGCCGGTTTTATCCCTTTACTGGCTCCATATGCAGCTTTTGCATTTGCAGATGTTGCTACAATAATTCCAATTTTCCCAGCAACAGCTGAAAATACCGTACCTGCAATATAGGAAAACGTCATTTTCAAATTTTCCAGTATTTCGCCGCCCTTCCAGATCGGACTGGGCAGAAATATAAAAATCAAGATTGCTGCAACTCCAGCAAACTTAGCCAGAATCCGATACTCTTTTCGCATGAAAGTATTAGCGCCTTTCTGGATAAAAGTTGCTACGCGATTGATCTCTTGATTATCACAGTGCTGTTTTTTGACCCAACGATACAGATATGCGGTAAACACAAATGCCGGTACAATGGATACTGCCGATAAAATCAGGATTAGCGTCATAGAAGGTGTCATGCGGAATCCGTCCTTTCATTTTTTATTACGGTTTATTTTAACATCCCCCATTTTTCTCCGCAACAAAAATGCCCTGATTTTAACCGAATATAAACGTCTATTTCGACACAGGCAAATAGCGAAAAATCATCTTTATTGCATCAATTCAAAACAGACAAACCGCTTAAGACGGTAATTCAAAATCCGATTGATTTGGATTATTTAATTATTTATAACAATTATGTGTAAAATCACGGGTTTTATTTATCGATTATTTTAATTTTGTGTATTTTTTTATCCGTTTTGTACTTTACCCGTCTTTTTTAAGTAAAATTACGTATAAAAAGTGCGCGTATTTTGCCACGAAATGACAAATACGCGCATTTTTTATAGATTTAAAATATTTGCAATTTATTAACCGGCCCACTTAAAGAATAATACAGATCAAACCGCCGCTGCCTTCATTAATAATGCGCTGTAGTGTTTCCTGAAGCTTCGCGCGCGCATCATCGGGCATATGATTAAGTTTGGCATTCAAGCCCTCGGTAATCAGGTCATGCAGCGTTTTTCCAAAAATATTGGAATCCCATATTTTCGCCGTATCGTCATCAAATTCATGCAACAAATACTGAACAAGATCCTCACTTTGACGTTCCGATCCAACAACGGGAGATACTTCCGTCTTGATATCCGCACGTATCAGATGGATACTCGGTGCGCTTGCACGCAAACGCACGCCAAAATGCCCGCCCTGGCGCACAATTTCAGGTTGCTCAAGCGTAAGCTCCTCCTGCGTGGGCATTACTATGCCATAACCAGCGGCGCGCGCCTGCTCTAACGCTGGTACAATACGGTCATATTCTCGTTTTGCTTCGGAAAGGGTCCGCAACAGCGGGATAATTTCGGATTCATCTGCAATTTCTACACCGGATTCTTCCCGTATGATATCATAGTAAACCGAACGGGGCATTTCGATATCTAAAACCGCACAGCCATTCCCAAGATCTACGCTATCCAGGCGCGCAGTATGGATCAGTTCACAGTCTGTAAGCGCCTGAATATTGGTAAACAATTCCCGCATATGGGAAATCCCAACCGCGTTTTCCCGCAAACATTGAAACACGCATGTTTTAACAGGATGGCTATAATCCAGCCCATTGGCCCAGGCAGGAAGCCGGATACTCAGTTCTTTCATTGGGAATTCATAAAGCACAGATTTTAGGATTTCCCGAATATCCCCTTCCGACAGCGTCAGGCAGTTTACCGCTTGACAGGTAACGCCATATTTTTGCCGGATCTCTTCACAAACGCCCTGCGCAGTCAGACCGTCCGGATCCTGCGAATTGACCAGCACAAGAAACGGTTTGCCAAGCGCCTTGAGTTCCTCAATCACCCGTTCTTCTGCCGGAAGATAGTCTGCACGATCGATTTCCGTTATACTGCCGTCAGTCGTCACTACCAGACCAATGGTGGAATGCTCAGCAATTACCTTGCGCGTACCGATTTCCGCCGCCTCTGCCATCGAAATCTCATAGTCAAACCAGGGTGTGGATACCATACGCGGCACCTCATTTTCCATCTGCCCCAGCGCGCCATTTACCATATATCCGACACAGTCAATCAGACGGACTTTAACCCTTCCCGCGCCGTCGAGCTGAATCTCGACGGCTTCTTCCGGTACAAACTTGGGCTCGGCAGTCATTATTGTACGTCCGGAGCCCGACTGCGGCAACTCATCCCGCGCCCGTTCTTTCATATAGACATTCTCGATATTGGGAATAACCGCGCTGTCCATAAACCGTTTGATAAATGTAGATTTCCCCGTACGCACCGGGCCTACTACACCTATGTAAATATTTCCTCCGGTCCGTGTCGCAATATCCTGATATAAATTGGTGTCCGTCATAAACTAAACCTCTTTTCCAATTGGGTATATCCATTTACAGTGGGATCAGGATCAGCGGGTTTCCACCGGCTTTGATATCGATCCCCTGGTTAACTGCTTCGATCGCTTCGCTCGTCGTATGATACCGCCGTGCAATTTCCCATACGCTTTCTTCTGCCGTAATGCGCGTCAGCACTGCAGACAAACCACGCGGATCCTGCGGATATTCTTCACCCCACTGTGCACTTTCCACTACACTTATTTTTCCACTTGGTATTGTGCGGCAGGAAAGTGCAGCATCAAATTCGACTGTAAGCCCGCCGCCGGAAGGCATGGCTGTTGTTTCATCCGTGCTCAAACGTGCGCTGGCAAGATCCGCATCCGATACCGGGAAGCGAAGCATGAGCCGTTTCGATATCCCATACAGCTGCCCATCTTCCGCTTTATAAACCAGATAGGCCGTTATCCCTGTTCCAATTTCTTCCTCCCCGGTCTTTTCAAAGCTGAAATCGGGGCATAAGCGGCAATATAATACACAGGCAACCGTTTCTCCAGTATCCATCGTCTCACTGAAATGCCGGGAAATCGTGCAGCTTTCTCCCGGCGGCATCAGATCCAATTCCCGACAGGTAAAGCTCAGTTCACGTTTGAGACCATACAGATCCTGTATAATTTCAAATTCCCGGCTTTCGATCGCTTCTACATTCATCGTTATCCCTGCACTCAAGGACAGGTACCGGCTTTCCCCGGACATATCCACAGCACAGTCCAGTTCAAAACTGCGCAGATAAAACGATACATTTGCCGTATTTTCATCTTCCCCTGCAGGGATATCTGCACTTTGGGTAAAGTCGAAGCTGCGTTCCAGCGTACACAACGCCCCATCCACGCTCTGATACAGAGCCTTTACGTTGGCCTGCGCACGCACAGTCACACGCCCGGCAAGAATTTTTGCATCCTGTGCCACAAGATCAAAGGATGCGCAATATACCCGTTCCGCAGAAGGCATTGCTGCTTCCAGATCTATATCCTCTACAAGTGTGAAATTCTTTACCGCTACAGCCGTTGTATAAGACAAAGTCTTCCTTTCTGTTTTAACACAACAGCCTTCCTCTGCCGCTGCAAATGCGATATCCTCGCTCCCCTGCCGATATGCGCAAATGGAATATGCGGTGTTCACACGCACGGATACTTTCCGCGGATTCAAAATACGGGCATCTGCTGTCACCACCGATGCATCACAAATCAGTTCGTCCCGCGGTTCTACCCCGCGTATCTGCGTTGCATGGGTATATGCGATCGGTACTTCTATCGCATATATTTTTTCACTGTCCTCTGCGGCATACAATACAACCGCCCGAATGCTGCAACGCAGTTTCACCTCATCATGATCTGCCTCCCGATCCCGGATAAAGGCGATGGCGGAGACATCCAGTATTCTTGCGATGTCCGGCTGCGAATCCGGGACGATACAGTCCGCACTTTCTTCCCGGTAAACGGTCTCTAAAGCGACCTTGCGCTGATATTGCAGCGCGTTTTTCTGTAATTCCACTTTTAATCCTCCCTGTCCGGCCGGACGCGGCCGTTTCTGCACTATAAATATGACCCTGTCCTATTCGATATTCCAAAAAAAAGCATTGCAACAGAAGAACATAAAAAAGATGCCGGGAACAAAGCCACTCCCGGCATCTTTTTATTGATTAATTTTAACGCACACAGCGCTTCCTCCCGCCGCGAAGCATCCAGCTGCACCAGCGCGGCGCCTTGATACAAAAAATACGCATGCCAGTTTCCTCCTAACTGCGTTGGACAAGCAGCACAATCGCTGCAATCAACGCACACAATGCGATCATGCAAACCGTCAGCCATCCTGGTAATATGGCACATAAAAGCGCACCGGCGATCAGCGACAGCAAAACACAAAATATCGTTCTTACACGCGGGCACATATGCTTCCCCCCCCCTCAAAAAAAGACCGCCGCAGCATGGATAAGATCTACTCTTATCATAGCGCGGCGAAGCATTTTTGTTCCAGGTGTCAGCGATTTTCTTTTTTCAGTTCCCACGCATGGATATCCTTCATATCCTCAAACAGCATACGATAACTGGCATAGCGGCTTTGGCTGATCTTCCCATCCAGCAATGCCTGCCGTACTGCGCATCCCTGTTCGCAACGATGTGTACAGCCCCGATACCTGCACTGTTCAATAAACGGCGCAAATTCACGAAAAGCATGTTGCAAGTCATCTTTTAATATCAAATCCATTCGCGCAACGTCAAAAGAAGAAAAACCCGGCGTATCTGCAATATAAGCGCCTTCCGGCAAACGGTAAAGTTCGATATGCCGGGTCGTCTGCCGGCCGCGTCCAATGCGCTCACTGATTGCGCCAGTCTGCGCTCTCCAGGCTGGGTCGAGACAGTTGATTATGCTGCTCTTCCCAACCCCGGAATTCCCCGTTAGGACAAATATGCCTTTGCGCATATGCGCACGCAGCATATCGATTCCTTCGCCGCTGTATGCGCTGGTATACAATACTTCAAAGCCTGCCGACCGGTAAATGGCTGCCAGATCTTCTCCGCGTTGCAGATCACACTTATTGATACACACCAGCATATTGATCCCCTTGTAGCCGGCTATTGCGCTGACCTTATCGATTAAAAAAGGCTGGGTAACCGGCGCAGCCGCAGATGCAATCACAATCAAAGTATCAATATTGGCAACAGCCGGGCGCTGCAATGCATTTTTTCGCGGCAGGACCGCATCAATCACCGCAAGCCCGGTTTCCTGTCGGACAATCGATACACGATCGCCTGCCATAATCTGGATGCCCTCGCGGCGGATTCGACCACGTGCACGGCATTCTACCCGCATACCCGATGCGGTTTCCACGCAATAAAGCCCACCTATCCCACGAATTACAAGACCACGTTCAATCTGTTCAGTCATAAACCGCTATATCGCTTCCTGCAAAGGTATCATTGACATATATATTGATAATCTCGGAGCCCGAACCGGTCAGTGTTATATCCACTGTTCCATAGGAAGACAAATAGTTGGCCTCGTACCGCACCTCTCCCATCGCTTCGATTCGAACCGTCGAAATCTCCGATGTCGGATCCAGATCTACACTCAGTGAATAGGTTCCCATTGGTTCCGTAATACCGCTATTTCCCTCCTCCGGCATATCCGGTTCATCCGGCTCATCCGGGTACACATCTTCCGGCGGCTCTATCGGCGGCGTATATTCATATACATATACATCCACAACCGTTTTTTCCAGCACTTCACTTTCTGCCGGGATACTCTGGTCATATACCTGGCCGTCGCGTGTCTCATCGTCCGTTTCCCGGACTATAAATTCACCCAGCGTCAAATTGTATTGTTCAAGCTCACGCTGTACATCATCGCGGTTTAGACCAAGTAAATTCGGCACCTCTACCATGACTTCCTCCGGCCCAAGGCTAACGACGATACTGACAATTTCCCCGGACTTTAAGGGCGTCCCTGCTTCAGGGGACATCCGGATTACATACCCTTCGGTCACCGCATCCGAAACTTCATAGGTCGGCGAAACTACGAATCCTGCATCTTCCAGCCGCAATGTCGCATTTCGTTCTTCCAGACCCTTAACATCCTCCAATTCCGTCGTCTTGGCGCCCAGGCTGACTGTGACATAAATCGTCGACGTCTGCATTGTCCGGCCAGCTTTTGGTTCCTGTTCCGTAATGATCCCTTCTGCAACCGTATCGGAATAAATCCCTTCTTCTTCTACGATATTGAAATCCCCATACTCCGTTGAGGCCAAAACATCGCTGATGCTTTTCCCTACTAACTCCGGCGCAACCAGCCCCGCTTGCATCTCTGACGGCTCATTCCCGAAAATCGTACTGATAATAAAAACTGCGCCGCCAAAAAAAATAGAGGCAGTCAAAATTCCAGTAATTAAATAGACGAAAATCGGCGTGCGCGCGCGCGGACGAAAATCATCATAATCATCGTCTGCATTGGCATGGGCGCGGTAAGCCTGTCTCTTTTTTACTTCCCGGCGCGACAAATTGCTTTCTTTTTTGTTTTCCCCATGCTGTACACTTGTCGAGCCATCCGAAGAAACTGGTTTAAACATCACCGTGTCGCCCGAACCGGGTTCCGTATATTCTTCTTGCGAAATCCCGTAGCCAAAAGAAAGCGTTGGGTCATTTTTACACAGTTCCAAATCCGCCAGCATATCCGAGGCGGTTGCGTAACGCTGTTCGGGATCCGGGTTCATCGCCTTCATCGTAATTTCTTCCAGACCCACAGGAATCTCCGGATTAATCTCAGACGGCAGCAACGGTACTGAATTAATATGCTGCAAGACAACCGCTACCGGCGTATCGCCTTCAAACGGCAGGCGTCCGGTCAGCATCTCATACATCACGACGCCAAGAGAGTAAATGTCCGAACGCGAATCTACACGGCTGCCGCGTGCCTGTTCCGGAGAAACATAGTGCACCGACCCCAACGCATCTCCGGCCATGGTCTCTTGTTTCGATTCTACAAATCGGGCAATTCCAAAGTCCGTCACCTTCAGTGTGCCATCCCGCAGAATAATCAAATTCTGCGGTTTGATATCCCGATGGATAATTCCCCGCGAATGGGCATGCTCCAGTGCCGACGCGATCTGCGGAACAAAGTGCAGCACCTCTGCAGTGCTGAGCGCGCCTTTGCGCTCCATGTATTCCTTCAGCGTCACACCTTCCACCAATTCCATTACGATATAATCCGCTTCTTCCGAATGGCTCACATCATAAATTGATACTATATTGGGATGGGACAGCATTGCGACCGCCTGACTTTCGGCATGGAACCGACGGCGAAAATCGTTATCCTGCGAAAATTCTTCTTTCAGCATTTTTACAGCGACAAAACGATTTAAAACGGTATCCCGCGTACGGTATACAATCGCCATACCACCGACACCGATCACATCCAGCACCTCATAACGGTTATCCAGCAGCGTTCCTATATATCGATCCATTTTCTCACCCCTTAGGCATACAATACCAACACGGTTATATTATCCGTTCCACCGTTTTCATTCGCCGCGCAAATCAGGTTCTTACAAACCGTTTCCACATCCGTGCCCGTCAAAATTTCCTCCATCTGCGCCTGCTCCAACATATTAGAAAGCCCGTCGCTGCACAAAAGCAGCTTCTGTCCGGGCTCCATAGTAAACGGATAAACATCTGCTTTCGGTCTTCGGTCCGGCCCCATTGCCCGCGTTATAATGTTCTTCCGTGGATGGCTGCGCGCCTGTTCCTGCGTGATTTCCCCTCGCTGCACCAGTTCTTCCACAAAAGAATGGTCGCGCGTCAGTTGCCGCAGCTCTCCCCCGTCAAACAGATATGCGCGGCTATCGCCAATATTGGCAAGGATCACCTGCCCGTTATGATATATACCGCCAACCAGTGTCGTCCCCATCCCGTGATACTGCGGTTCAGAATTGGCCATCTTATATGTATCATAATTTGCAAAGCTGACTGCATTTTGCAATACAGATTCCATATAACGAATTGTCATTTTCTCCCGGACATAACCGCGAAGCTGTTCGATAAAAACATCCGAGGCGATTTCACTGGCGATCTGGCCGGCACGTGCGCCGCCCATCCCGTCACAGACAACGAAAATCGCCTGCCCGTCCCCCAGTTTCTCAAACCGGCAATGATCTTCATTGTTGGGCCGTACTCGACCCACATCGCTTAAACCAAATATATTCATCGATCTGCTCCTTCTTCCTTGTTCTGCTGGTATTTCCTGCGCAGCTGACCGCACGATGCGTCGATATCAAACCCCAGGCGCCGCCGTACCGTCGTCGTTACGCCATGCATATTAAGGTAATCGCAAAACGCCTGCGTTGCTTGCGGCGTCGATGGTTTCAACGGACTCTCCGTAATCGGGTTCAGGCGAATCAGATTGACATGCGCCAACGTCCCCTGCAACAGCGCGGTAAGTTCACGAGCACAGTCTATGCTGTCGTTAAACCCGCGGATCAGGGCATATTCATAAGAAATACGACGGTTTGTCTGCGCAATATAGTCTGAACAAGCAGCCATTAATTCCCGAATCGGCCAACGTCGATTGACCGGCATAATTTGATTGCGCAGCATATCATTGGGTGCATGCAACGATACGGACAGCGTAATTTGTAAATTCAGCGCTGCAAGTTCCCGAATGCGATCACACAACCCACACGTCGAAAGAGATATATGCCGCAACCCGATATCCTGACCGTCCCGGTCATGAACCAAACGAAGAAACTGCACAACATTTTCATAATTGTCCAGCGGCTCGCCGGTCCCCATCAATACAAGATTCGATATCTGCACCCCGGCATCTTTTGCCGTAAAAATTATCTGCTCCAAAATTTCCCCAGGCGTAAGATCACGGATTTTGCTGCCGATGGTGGAAGCACAGAATACGCATCCCATCCGGCAGCCCACCTGGGTAGAAATACAGATCGTGTAACCATGGGTGTATCGCATCAACACGCTTTCGACACAGTTCCCATCCGAAAAACCCCACAGGTATTTCCGCGTTCCGTCCCGGGCGATCTGCCTGCGCAGAAGCTGCGGTGCACTAAGTGTAAACCGGCCGGCAAGCTGTGCACGCAATATCTTTGGAATATCGGTCATTTCGGCAAAACAGGCTGCGCCGGTTTTCTGTACCCATTTGAAAATTTGGCCTGCCCGGTAAGCTGGCTGGCCAAAAGCCTCCATCTGCGCCAAAAGCGCCTCTTTATCTAGATCGCGCAGATTCTGCATCCATCTTCCTCGCTTTTGCAATGAAAAATCCATCTGTCCCAGTTTTGTGCGGCCACAGCGTCAACATTCCATCCGTAGAAGCGCCTACACCGGGCAAAGCAAAGTCCAGCGGTATAAAATTGCGATTTTTATTTATAAAATCTGTAAAAACTGCTTCATTTTCCTCGGAAAGCAGTGTACAGGTCGAATAGACAAGAACTCCTCCCGGACGGACATAGCGTCCTGCATTGGCAAGCAGCGTCATCTGCACCGGCGGCAATTCCAAAAGAGAACCTTCTTCTTTATAACGAATTTCACTTTTTCGGCGAATTACGCCGATACCCGAACAGGGTGCGTCTACCAATACAAAATCAAAAGCATTCTCCCACTCGCTGCGGAAAACCGTCCCATCCGCCTGCATTGGACGCACAATCCCAATCCCCAGACGCTCTGCACCACTCGATATTAGCTGCACTCGATGGGGATGCAAATCACAAGCAACAATTTCCCCGCAATTTTGCATCTGCCCCGCACAGGCGAAGCTTTTTCCACCCGGAGCCGCACACAAATCCAGCATTCGGCTTCCCGGAACCGGTGCAAGCGCCCATGCACAAAGCTGTGAAGCAGTATCCTGGATCGTAATATTCCCGTTTTGATAAGCATCAAGCCGGTCGATGTCACCCGTATGGGAAAGCACCAGCGCATCGGGTAAAAATGGATGGGGCTGGACGCCGACCTGCTGCGCTTCCAGCATATGTACCGCTTCCGCGTTTGAACCACGCAGCGTATTGACGCGTGCCACGATCGGCGGCGGTGTATTATCAACAGTCAACAGCGCTTCGGTTTCCTCAGCACCGAGTCGGGAAAAAAACCTGCGTACAAGCCATTGCGGATGGCTATAGCGAATTGCCAGATTTTCGATAATATCCCGGCTTTCCGGCTGCGGCGGCGTATCTTTCTCCCGGACCATCCGCCGCAATACCGCATTTACAAAACCTGCGCTCCGGGCGCCGGTACTCTTCCGGGCCTGGTCTACCGCAGCGTTAACCGCTGCGGAATCCGGCACCCGTTCAAGAAAACAAATTTGAAACGCCGCAACGCGTAAAATATTTAAAACCCGCGGCGCTATTTTTTTCAGTTTCATCGTTGAACATGCGGCAATGCGAAAATCCAAATATGCCCGATTTCTAAGCACCCCGCCGCAAATTGCCACACACAACGCCGCATCCCGGCGTTCAAGCCCCGCTTTTTTTATCGCGGAAGCCAGATAAAGTTCACTATACGCGCCGCGATCCACTGCCGCCAAAGCGTCGACCGCAACCGTCCTCGCATCCGCAGCCATCAGGCAAACTTCTCCGGCAGCGCATGCCCGCGCGCATAATCCGCGCATGGCATCCGACGGCTCGACGGTGCCTGAATCTCCGGTGCGGCAGCAATCCCGTCTGCACACGCAATACGCAGCCGGCCTTTTTCATCCAGTCCAAGTACGGTTCCCGGCTCAGCGCTTGTCGTTTCCCCTACGGCATATAGCACAGGAATTTTAAATATGCTGCCGTTTGCCTCGGCGTACGCGCCGGGAGCAGGCTGCATTGCCCGGACCCGATTGCAAACTTCACACACCGGTCTGGAAAAATCCGGTCGGGCATCCGCTCGGGTAATTACCGGCGCATAGCTTGCCGCTGCATCATCCTGTGCGACGCACTGCGCCGTCCCTTCCTCAAGCTGCGCCAACGCCCGGCACAGCAACTGCGCGCCAAGCTCGGACAGCCGCTGCGTCAACGCACCGGCGGTTTCGTATTCACCAATTTCCAGTTTTTCCGAAAGGATCATATCCCCGGCATCCAGTTTGCGCGCCATATGCATAATGGTCACGCCGGTTTCCCGTTCTCCGTTTAAAATCGCATATTGAATCGGCGCCGCACCGCGATATTTAGGCAGAAGTGAAGCGTGTACATTGATACAGCCATATCTTGGCGCACGCAGCACATACGGCGGCAGAATCCGTCCATATGCCGCCACAACAATCGCATCCGGCTGATACTGTTCCAAAACCGGCAATGCCGCGTGATCGCGGAAGCTCTCCGGCTGATATACCGGAATCCCATTGGACTGCGCAAGCATTTTTACCGGCGGGGCCATCCGCTTCATTCCACGGCCCTTCGGGCGATCGGGTTGGCAAAATACCGCCTGGATTTCATGGCGGGCCTCAAGTAGTGCGCGAAGCGGTGCACAGGCGAAATCCGGCGTTCCCATGTAAATAATCCGCATTTATTCTAATTCCTCTAATTCTTCATCGGTAAGCAGACGTTTGGCACGGTCGGTAAACAACACGCCTTCAAGATGGTCCGTCTCGTGGCAAATCACCCGTGCTGCAAAGTCACGCGCTTCAAACGTTGTTTCCCGACCATCACGCAGCTGCGCATGTACCTTAATATGCTGTGGGCGGTCCACCAATCCCCAGATATGCGGAATACTCAGACAACCTTCCCGGCCCTCTACACTACCCGACTGCTCTAAAATCTCCGGATTGATCAAAACCAGGGTCTTTCCTTCTTCCGGTTCTACCACTACGATCCGCCGCAGCACCCCAACCTGCGGTGCAGCGATTCCCACGCCTTCACGCCGATGCATCGTCTCGATCATATCATCGATCAGGGTCTGCGTACGCGGGCCAAAATCCTCCACAGTGCGCGATTTTTTTACAAGCTGCGGATCCTTTTGTGTCAGAATATTTCGAATTGCCATGTCAGGGTATCCTTTCTATTCTAAATTCAAATCATAATAAACTTTGACATTCCGGTTCTGCCGGTCCTGCCGAAATTGTTCAAGAACCCCGGAAAACAGCCGCCGCTGTCGTTTGGAATCCTGATATTTTAGATAAAGTGTATAATAAAACTGATTGTTTATTTTATGTACAGGCGCCGGCGCCGGCCCCAATAAAGTAACATCCAAATCGCAAAACGCATGATCCAAATAGCTGCGCAAAAGCGCGTACATTCGTCCCGCCGCAGCGCACGCATCCGCATCCAGCGGTGCAGAAAAATACATACAGGCAAAGCGTATAAAAGGCGGCTGCTGCAATTGACGGCGCAAAAGAATTTCAGATGCATAGAATGCCCAATAATCCTGCCGGGCAGCGGCACGAATAACCGCATTTTCCGGAGATGCCGTCTGAATCACTGCATAACCCGGCTTTTCTGCGCGTCCGGAACGGCCGATCACTTGGGTGATCAGTGAAAACGTGCGCTCAGAAGCGCGAAAATCCCCGGTATACAGGCTCATATCTGCATCAATCACTGCCGAAAGCGTTACATTGGGAAAATCCAATCCTTTTGCAATCATTTGCGTCCCAACAAGCACATCCGCCTCTCCGGCAGCAAACCGGGCCAAAATCTGTTCATGGCTGTCTTTCCCCTGCGTTGTGTCGGAATCCATACGCAGTACCCGGATCCCCGGAACCGCTTCAAGCAAAGCCTGTTCTACCCGCTGCGTCCCACTCCCGATGCGCTCCATATGCCGGCCTCCGCACTCGGGGCAACACGCCGGCATGGGCTCGGAGTAGCCGCACAAATGGCACAAAAGGCGGCCGCTTGCCTGATGATAGGACAGAGCGCTGGAACAATTGACGCACATGGGCACATGCCCGCAATGCAGGCACCGGACACTGCGGCAGGAACCCCGGCGGTTGAGAAAAAAGAGCGCCTGTTCTCCGCGCGCCAAAGTTTGCCCCAACTGTGCGGCCAGTTCCGGCCCGATATCTCCCTTATACCCGGCACGCCATGCTGCACGCCGGTCGGATAGAATTACTTCGACAGGTTTTGCCTCCCTGGCACGCTGAGATAGAGAAAAAAAGGCATAGTCGCCTTCTTTTGCATGATACGCTGTATGAACCGACGGGGTCGCTGAACCCAAAACTACCAGTGCCCCGGACTCACGCGCGCGGTACTGTGCAACCTCACGCGCATGATAGCGCGGGTCCACATCCGATACAAAAGTCTGTTCATGCTCCTCATCCATGATAATGAGTCGCAAATCTTCCAAAGGGGCAAATACGGCGCTCCGGGTACCAACTACAACATCAACCTGCCCGCTTTTAATCCGGCTCCACTCGTCGTAACGTTCCCCCAACGCCAAAGCACTGTGCAGCAACGCAACCCGTGTCCCGAATTCATAGAAAAAGCGCGCTATAAACTGCGGCGTCAACGAAATCTCGGGAACCAATACGATAACCCGGCCACCTGTTTGTAATACATGACGAATTAAATTTATGTAAACCTCTGTTTTTCCGCTCCCTGTTACACCAAACAATAACGCTGTATGTGCCTGTCGTATATCCGCCAACATACGCAGGCCTTCGACTGCATCTTCTTGTTGCGCGTTCAAATGAATGGAAATTGGCTGATAAACGCCGGCATCCGGTTTGCGCCAGACCCGGCGCTCCGTTTGTTCTGCCAGGCCGGCCCGGACAAGACCCGTCAGTATCGCACGCGACGCACCGGTATAATATGCAATTTCCCGGGCATCCGCCTGCGTGTTCTGCTTCAGAAATTCTATTGCCGCGTATCTCGCAGGACTACGGGCTGCGGAAACCGGCGTCGGATCATAGGCGCGTCCCTGTGGTGTCAGCTGGTATACCACTTGCCGTTTTTCCTTTACCGCTGGCAAAAAGGCTTCCTGTTTCTGAATAAATCCTTGTCGAAGCATTCGTTCAAGAACCGGTGCTTTCGTAATATGCATCAGTGTTATGCGCGATGCGCCGGGATTGGCCGCCAAATAATCCAAAAGCGCCCGCTCCTGTACATTACAGCTGTCCAGTTCCTCCTGATAAGACGGTGCGCATACATAAGCCGTTTCACGCCGGTACCAAAGGCCCGCCGGAAGCATAGCATGCACAATGGCATAAAATGCGCAGCACAGCCGCGCCCGCAGATGCAGTGCCAGCTTGAGAAGCTGCGCATCCAGCACAGGTTCCCCATCGATCACCGTTTCCACCAATTTAACGGTTTTGACCAGCGTATTATCTGTCAGCATAACCACCATAGCTTCCCGACGGCGGTTACCCCGGCCAAAAGGCACAATAACCCGCATGCCCGGTACGACCAGTCCCTGGTGTTCCGGCGCAAGCGCATAATCATACAGTTTATCGATTTCAGGCGGCACGCCTTCAACAGCAACCCGTGCGTATTCGGCCAATTTTATTCTCCACGATCTTCCTGCACATTTTGCTGTGCATCTTCCTGTGCCTTCTCTTCCGCGTCGAGTACATCCCAAATATTTGCATCCTCTTCGGTCTGCGGCTTTGCTTCCACAGGCACAACGCGGATTTCCCCATCTGCAATTTCATGCAGCGCTATGGTTACCGGTTTGTTTTCCAAAAAGATTTCCTCATCCTCAGCACGCTGCGCGATCTCACGGGCGCGTTGCGCTGCAACATTAACCAGCAGATAGCGGTTGTTCATCTTTGCCTTTAATTCATTTATCGTAGGATCCAGCATGCTTCCATTGCGTTTCATATGAAAAACTCCTTTAACTTTTCCGGTTCCAGAATCCGCAGACGCTGGGACAGCAAAATCGCTTCCAGCCGGCATGCCGCATATTCCGGCGTTTCTGCGGAAATCACATAATCAAAAATATCCAACTGCTCGAAATAATTCTTCGCGGTTGCCAAACGCTTTTGAATTTTTTCCTCTGTTTCTGTATTGCGTCCGCGCAGACGCTGCTCCAAAACCGCCATTGACGGCGGCGCAAGCAATACCGCTACACTTTCCGGGAGTTTTTCCCGGATACTCCGCGCGCCGCGTTCATCCACGTCAAACAGAATATCCCGGCCCATTGCATAGGCACGTTCCACCTGCGCGCGCGGCGTACCATAATATTCACCTGCATAACAGGTATATTCCAAAAGACCGTCATTGTTCAATAGCGTTTCAAATTCCTCCCGGCGAAGATAGTCATAATCTACACCCGCCCGTTCGCCGGGGCGCGGGGCGCGCGTTGTAGCGGATACGGAAAAATAAAGATCCGGTTGCGTTTCCATCAGCTTTTTTAATACCGTACTCTTTCCCGCGCCGCTGGGACCAGATAGAATAATACAGGCCGGATGCTCAATCTTCATCCTCAAGCTCCTCCTCATCCGGCTCATTGCGGTCATAAAGACGATTTGCCACCGTCTCCGGCTGAATTGCGGAAAGAATCACATGATCCGAATCTGTAACGATTACCGCACGAGTCCGGCGGCCGTAGGTCGCATCGATACACATTCCCCGGTCACGTGCTTCCTGGATAATGCGTTTTATGGGGGCGGATTCCGGGCTGACAATCGCCACAAGGCGATTGGTGGAAACCATATTGCCAAATCCGATATTAATCAGTTTCATATTCCACCTCACTCCACATTCTGGACCTGTTCGCGCACCTTTTCTATCTCCGCCTTCAGATCTACAACAATGCGGCTTAATGCAATATCATTGGCTTTGGAGCCGATCGTATTAGCCTCGCGGTTAAACTCCTGGATTAAAAAATCCAGCTTTCGGCCGACTGCCGTATCCGACTCAATGAGCTGAGTAAGCTGGCTGATATGGCTGCGCAAACGGACAATTTCTTCATCTACCGCGGCTCGATCCGCAAAAATTGCCGCTTCCGTCAAAAGACGGTTCTCGTCAGGCGCCGCGCCCTCCAGGATTTCGCGAATACGCGCCGTCAGCTTTTCCAGATACTGTTGAGAAATCTGCGGCGCACGTGCAGCAATTGCATCTACCATATTGGATATAACACCAGCGCGCATGGCAAGATCTGCATAAAGCTTTTCCCCTTCCCGCGCACGCATCGTCGTAAAATCCTTCAATGCAGCATTTGCAGTCTGTAAAACGTCGTCTGTAAGTTCAGCCTCGTTTACATCCCGCCGTTCAATCGTGAACACTTCCGGGAAGCGGCTCAGTGCTACCACGGAAATATCATCGCGCAGAGAATACTTTTCACGCATCGCCTGCATCGCCTGATAGTATGCATCAAATACCGGTTCATTGAAGCGGACCTGAATGTTATCCCCCGCCTGTTCCTCAATCATCACACCCACTTCAATTTTCCCACGGGACACACCGCCTTGCAGAGCTTTTTTCAGCGGGTCCTCAAGAAACATATATACGCGCGGAAGTTTAACAGAACAGTCAAAATACCGATGATTTACACTCTTAATCTCTACTGTAATGGTCCGGCCATGCACCTGGCAAACTGCACGCCCATAGCCGGTCATACTCTTGATCATGATTTTACCCTCTATCTGTTTTTGATAATCTTCGGCCGAAGCACAGCCGCGTAATAAATAATAAACTTCGTTAATACCAGATCAAAAATGACAAATACGGCATTCCCTGCCGCAAAAACCAACGCCACATACGAAGAAAAACGCGGGAAAAGCATTCCCGCCAGCCCATCTACCAAAAAATAAAGTATACAAGCTGCCATATTGTACGCTGCCAATTTTAAAACCCATTGTATAATCTTGGATTTTATACGCTCTACTGCGCATTTTACACTTGGATACCACCCAAACAAACCCAAATACAGCCATCCAAGCGTCGGAGCAAGTAAAAGGCTCAACACCGAACCGGCAGCATACGCAATCAGGGCATAGGCAGGACCGGTCTCCGCAACAATAACCGTCGTACACAGGCAAGCCATCGCTGCAAGCGCCAAACGCATTGTCGGCGCCAGTTCTGAAACATACATAAACACAACGGCAAGTGCCGTCATCATCGCGGAAATCACCAGTTTTTTTGTTTTTATATGCACCGGCAAAGGTCACCACCCATACATTCGCAGCAGGTGTCCGCGATCCAGAGTTTGGCACAGCAGCTGCAAAAATCATCCTGCGTCCCCATTGGCCGCTGCGCATTATAATAGGTATTCGACATATTCAAATTCTGCAGCGCCATCCGATATTCCCGATTCGCCGGATCCATTCGGCAGGCAGTGTTTAAATAACGGCGCGCCTCATCATACCAGCCTCGACGTACGCAAACACTTCCCATCAGAAAATTCCATTCCGCATTCCGATTCTGTGAACGAGCCAAAGCCTGTTCCGCTGCATTAAGGTCGTTATTCATAATATACTGACGTATTGTGACAAATTCCGGACTTGTAGAACTTTGATACCCCGCATAATCCTGCTGATAGGCATTATAGCCGCCCGACGAACCGCTGCTGTGTGCAGATCCATAGCTTTGCGATGAACCTGCACCGGAACGTTCCCGCTGGATTTGATCATAGGCCTCGTTGATCTCTTTCATCTTCTCCTGTGCCAGATCCGAAAGCGGATTATTAACATAATTATCCGGATGGTATTTGCGTGCTAAATCACGATACGCTTTTTTGATTTCCTCATCACTGGCGTTTCTCGAAACGCCCAGCACCTTATAGGGATCCATGTTTTGAACTCCTTTGTTTTGTCTGTCCCTGCCGAATCGCGCATGCCATGGCGGGCAAGCCCTGATACAGCACATTGCGGATAATCGGAGCCCATGAATTCAGCTCCATCAATTCCGCTGACGCTGCGGCAACCTGGGCGGAAAACGCAAGCGTCTTTTCTATTTCCCCGGCAACTGATTCTTTTTCGCCGGGCGAACGCAGCTCAAACCGCTGCGCAATACAATTATAATTCCCGTTGGCCATATCCGCTTCCACATCATCCCACGCATCCGCAAGATACACCCAACGGCCAATATGATAAAACAATTGTCTCGCCTGCCGGCGCTGGCCTGCCGGTACATATTCAGACAACGCCGCCAGCATGTCCGCAAAACAGGATGCGGGTTTGTCTAAAGACGGCGTTTCATCCTTCTCATGCTGCGCAAGTTTATTTAAGTTTTCCTCGCACGCCGACGCAAAAGCAGGAAGACGCATAGCGCTTTTCCGATATTTTCGGCAAAGCAACGCTCGATAAACACGATACGCCAGCTTTTTTAAACCTTTTTCATCTAAAATCCCGTCACATGCTTTTGCATAAGCCAGAATTACCGTACTGTCAGCCGCCAATTCCATTGCTTTGTTTAAAGCGGTACATGCGCTGCGCCTCCAAAAGGATACCGGACAACGGCGCCGGCAAACCTCCATCGGACACCCTAAGACTCCGGAAAAGATCATGGCCAGGAAACACATATCATAACTCAGAAGCATCCTGGCGCCAAAACCGCAGCGACGCTCAAGCGCATGGCACATCCCGCAATACATCGCACGGTACTGCTCATATTCCCGTACCTTTAACTCTCCCTTGTAAGGACGAACATACCCGTACATTTATTTCTGCGTTACGTTAATTACAACGCTGTAACTGCCCCATACCTCAACATTCTCTTTTAAACATTCAACTGTCAAGGTTACCAGCTGACGCCCTGTAGTCACCGGCCGGCTGGACAAATCTGCGCTTATCTTGAAATCCTCTGCACTGAGATCTTTCAACGAATCTTCGGTGCCGCGCACTGTAATAATCACATTAATGGTTTCCACCACAACGTCCAGATCATCCGGAGCATTTTTCAGTTCAAACTCCGTTACACTGATCTGAGTAGATAAAATGCCATCCAGTTTAACAATTGCATCAACAGATGGGATCGTATTCCCCGAGAAGGACACGCCTTCCGGCAGAGAAATCGGGAAAGTCTGCGTCGTAGTGACGACAAAATCTTTCACGTCAACCGTTCCAACATTGAGTGATTCAATTTCTCGAATTATTGACGCCTCTCCATAAATACTAATGGTTTCCGGTTCCATCTCAACAAGAATATCTTCTTGCGTAATGAGATCGTTTCCTTTCTTCTCTACCGTTAATGGTATCGTTTTTGTCATGTAGACCGGGATTTCTACATATACCGTTTCCGTTAAAGAACTGGTGTACTCTGAGTCGAGACGATTCCCTTCGGCATCAGCAATATAATAATTCATGTCTCCAGAAAAATTCTCTGTAAGATCCCGCGCATTAAGCTTTACAACTGCATACTCCGCGTTCTCCATAACGCTTGACACACCGTATACCGTAATTTTAGTCGGATTGGCCACAGCTTCTACGATCTCCAGTCCTTCTTCCAACGTACCTTCATACTCCACACGCACTTCCAGCTCTTTCTCTACGATTTTATCCAACGTGATTTGTATACGCTCCGGCGTTTTGTTATTTACCGTTACGCCGTTGGGTACGGAAACATCATAATTTAAATAAAATGTTCCCGGCACAGTAAAGCTGGAGACATCCGCACGGACAATAACATCGCTGCTTTCTATCTCCCCAAGACGGGAAAATGTCCCACGCAGCCCGATAGAAACTTCCGGATGGGATACATTGGTTACAACCAAACCATAATTGGCACGGATTGTGCTTTCCCCAATGAGCTGAACTACAGCGTCGTCGACATCCATTGTACGTTCCGGGTTCTCCGAACTGATGACAACTGCCCATAATGCGATCGCCAGCGCCAATGCCAAAAGTTTTGTCCAGATATGATGCGCCTTAAACCACTCCATCATTTTTCTTTTGCCCTCCATGCGCCAAACCATTTACGGGTTTTATCTTTTACATCCTGTTCTGCCGGCCGGACGATCAGTTCATGCGTCAACAGATTTTCTACAGTTGAAGGAGCCATATTACGCTTGATCTCGCCCCCCATTGCGATGGAAATCGAGCCGGTTTCCTCGGAAACAATCAAAGATATGGCATCGGTTACTTCCGTTATCCCGATTCCTGCCCTATGACGCGTCCCCAATTCTTTTGGCAGCGTCTCATTTTCCGATAGCGGCAAAACGCAGCCCGCCGCCAAAATCCGTTCGCCACGGATAATCATCGCCCCGTCATGCAGCGGCGCTTTAACAAAAAAGATGTTTTTGATTAACTCGCTGGTTGCCAATGCATCCAATTCTGTCGCAGCCGTAACAATATCACTCAAAAGCGTTTTCCTTTCAAAAACGATCAGCGCGCCGGTATGCGACCAGGACATGGAACTGGCCGCTTCCACAACCTCGCGAATCATTTTTTTCAGTTCGCTTTCATCCTCTTCCCGTTTTAAGAACGTTGACAATTTATTTGAGCCCAAATTTTCCAATGCTTTACGCAGTTCGGGCTGAAACACAATGATCAATGCAATCAAACCAATTTGCATTGTATTTTTCAGCACATAGTTGATTACATTCAAATTCATAAATTCTGAAATATAGAAAAATACCATCAGCATCAATACGCCCTTGACAATATTGCTGACATTTGTATTATGAATGAATCGCAAAAGGTGGTAAATCAGAAAAGCGACCACCAGTATATCTACTACATCCAACAAGGATGCAGTCTTTATATAATGTGCAATCGTAGAAAAAACCTGATCCATCTGTCTACCTCTTCTTATCCTCAATAAATCCAGCTATCCCAATATATCACAATATTATAATACCACAAAACAATCTGCTTGTGAACACTTTTTTCATTCTTACTTTCTTTTTACTACGAATCCGGCTCAACACATTGCAGGATTTTATAAAAAACGTGCGGCAGTTACAAACTGCCGCACGTTTTTTGCAATCTTGATCTTCGTCTGTGTTCTTACTGCGATTCGATGACTCGAATCTGCGTCGTATCAAAGTCGGTCTCACTCATTATAATATCAGAAATTTTTGCCACATCAGAAGCCTGTAGTCCTTCTTTCTCCGGTACGATCACCACGCTGATTCCATCTGCGCTTACCAGTGCAATACAGTCAACGAACCCTTTGGCAACAACCAGACTTTCAATTTTTGCTTCAATGACAGAATTGGCCGCAATGGCAGCAATTTGTTCCTCTGCCGAAGCGCGTGCCTCTGCACTACTTTCTGTATTTTCTACTGTTTCGCGCAAAAGCGACAATTCGCTGGATCGCGAGGTTTCTAAAGATAAGCGCATTTCATCCATATCTGCACACAGGCGCGTCAAACGCTCATCCTCCGTCATGGTTTCTTCCTGCGTACTGGCCATTTCTATTTCCCAATTGTTCTTTTCAAACCTTTCTTCATCGGATGCCAGCGTTGTTATTGCACCTTCTTCTACGTCTGTACCTTCCGTGATAAGATTTTCCGACGATACTTCTTTGGTTGTATTGCTACGTTCATAACTCCAGTTGAGATATACCGCCACACACAAAAGCAGCACAATAACCGAAATCAGCGCTCCGTTTTTTTTGAATTTTAAATTCATAATTTCCTCCCATTTAACCCATTTTTTCTACTGTAATGCAATCGGTGCTCAGTCCCGTCACCGACTTTACCGCATTTACAACCGCAAGTCGTACCGACGCATTATCCGCGCCGCGGCACACCACCAACGCGCCTTTATACTGCGCATATTTCTGCCGTACAGGTACCAGCCGTTCGTTCCCGCTGCTGTCTTCAAGGATAACATAATGGTTCTCTGAGTTGGTATCCCCTCCAACTCCCAAATCGCCCTGCGTGCTTGACAGCTTTTTTTCATCTGCATAAACCCATTCGGGGCTGGAATTCAGCGTAAGCATTACCTTGACTTCTCCAACGCCCTCCATCATGAAAAGCAGGCTTTCAAGTTTTTCCTCAACCCCCTCCACATCCGTATCCAACAAGTCATCCTGCTGATGTGTTTGTATCTGCACCTGGTCCGAATCTGCGCTAGGCCACGCAAGCAATACAACTCCCAGCACCGCAACCAGAAGTACGTATTTGTACCTGTTTAAAATATTCCGCACAAGCTCCGGATATGCCTTTTTGCCCGGCATTGATTTCATCTCCCCACAATAGATTCTTTATCCACGCCAAGCGCCTGTGCAATTTTCGTTTCAAATGCCATACGCTCCTGCTCCTGTAACGGCGTCTCATAAGTAATCTGACAAAATTCCAGATAAAATGCACCTTCCGTATAATTACATGCAGCCTGAACAGTACAAATTATTCCGTTTTGCTCCGCTTCTTGTTCGATATATGCTTCTATCCGCTGCGCTGCCATTTCCTGCGCCTGTTGCGTCATCTCATGCAATGCTTCCGTCTCAATTAACGTGTTTTGAAATGCAGCAAATTCCTGACTCCAATTTACACCATCCGCTTTTAAGGGTGCAAAAAGAATCCATACCGTCGCAGCTGCGCCGATCAACCGAAGAACCCCTGCCTGTCGATCCTCTCCCACCGCCGCGCTTGCTGCAGCAGTAATCAGCGATACAGCACAAATCCCGAGCACCCAGGTGCTGATGATTTCGCTCATATACCCACCGCCCCTAAAATTGCCGCAAATACTCCGACCAGAATCATCAACGTACAAGCCGCACACATCGCCAAAATCAAAACAAATCCATCACTTAAATTTTCCGCATATGTTGCCAGTTCTCCCGCCCCGGTCATTGCAGATAAAACGGCTGCTATCTTGTACAGCACATAACAAACCCCCAATTTAATAAACGGAAGCAGGACAATCGCGAAAATCCCCACGATTCCCGCTATCCCGACAACACCTTTGACCGCTGCTGCTCCTGCGACTACCGTCTCTGCCGCATCCGAAATCACCCCGCCGATCAGTGGTACCGCACCGGATGCCAATTTCAGTGTCTTTACAGCTACTGCATTGGTTGCCCCCGCCAACACGCCGCTAATCGCTAAATATCCTGTAAACATTCCAAGCAAAAGCTTTAGTGACCAAGTGATGCCGCTTTTCAAAAGACGTGAAAGTTTTAAAATTCCTTCATTCCCGCATACGCAGTACGCCGTTACCAGCGCGCAATATGCATAGACAAGCGGCGTCATGACCTGGGAAATAACCGTAATTAAAATATCACAGACAAAAAGTACTGCTGTATATACAACACCTGCCCCACTGATCGACCCTGTCATGATTTCCGCAGCACATAAAGTCGGCAATAGAGTTTTACTAAATACCGTCAGTTCCTGCAATACCTGCTGGCCAATCGTCATCACACTGGAAAGCTTCCCAAGACAAGCTGCTGCAATTGCCGCTGTACCACAAAAAACAAAAACCCGGGCATTGCGCTCACAAAAGACATGAACCCCGGCATAGATGGCGCAGACCACCAATACAACAATTGCACTGCGAAGGGTTTGGACCAGGTATGTTTTTGCCGGCTTAAAAATATTGCCCCAAATTTCTCCAAGCGCTGCGGCAAAATCCCCGGAAGCAGCAAGTTCGAAATCTCCCGCAGCTTCTTGCGCATCTTTTGGCAGCGCATCTTCAAGTTCGGTCAGAGGAGCTTCATACAGCGTGTCCGCCGTGTCCGGCAGCGCGTATGCACAGCACACTGTCAGCCATCCGCACATCACAACCGAAAGGATCAATCGAAAAACAGTTTTCATAACATACTCTCAATCTGTGCAAACACCTGAGAAAACAGCGGCATTGCAACTGCAAAACAAGCAATTGTCCCTGCAAGCTCCACCTTTGCTGCAAGCGCTTTTTGCTCACAGTCCCGGCAGGTTTCCGCTGTAATCTTCGTCAGTATACAAATCCCGGCCGCTTTAAACATTGGACCTACAATTTCATCCGTATCCGGTATGTAATGTGCTGCAAACGTATAAACCATTTGAATTGACGGCAATTGCGATGCAAGCATGGACAAAATGCAAATCCCGGCCCCCAACGTCAACAGGAATGCAAACTCCGGCGCCTGCTTTTTCAGTGTGAGCGCGCCGAACGCTGCCAGCGCTGCCAAAATCAGGATCTTGAACAGGACGTCCATTTAAAACCCAAAAGTCTGCTTGACTGCAGAAAACAAAGAGCTGATCTGCTGGATTAATACCATCAGCACCACAATCACACCCGCCAGCGTTGTCAACATCGCCTGCTCCTCACGTCCGGAACGTACCAATACCTGATTGAGTACCGCAACCACAATCCCAACTGCCGCAATTTTGAAAATTAAATCCACGTCCATAGAAATCCTCCGTATCTGCTGTGGCCATTGTTAAGGCCTTTCGCCTGTTGATTATATGAGCAATATTGCCAGACAAATCCCGGCGGCCGCTGTCAAACGGCGCACAAGCGGCGCTTTTCCCCGATATTCCTCATGAAGCCAAGCCATCCGTGTTTCCAATTCAGAAACCGCAGCATCAAGCTGCCGCAATTCCTCATCCGCTTCGTAACGGCCCAACACAACACCCAAACGATAGAAAATTTGCCTTGCCTGGAGATCCTCGATCCGCACACTGGCCTGCTGTACCGCTGTTTCCAAACCCTGTTCCAGATGCTTACAAACCTCCTCAAACACAGGCGCGCACAAACCCTTCTCCCGTGCAAGCGCCGCTATCAGGTCCGGAAGCGGCGTCCGCAGCATCGCGATGCGGGCACGTATAAAACGGAGCGCTGTACACAACTGCGCAACCTGTGCAATCGCACGCCGTTTCCATCCGGCATAGGATGTACCGGCAAATATTCCTGCTGCAACCAGCAATACCGATCCAAAAAGTTTAAGCAACACAGCTTCCCTCCCCGCATATGCTGCGCTGCTGATAATAACGGCCTTTCTCATTAATCCCAATAATCAGCGCCTTTTGGAAAATTCCGCTTTTCAAGATTTCGCGCAGCACCGGACGTTTACAGAGGTCCTCCAAGTCGCGGCCATGTACTGTCGCCAAAATTGCCGCACCGTTATTCGCTGCCAGTTCTACTGCCCGGACATCGCGCGGCGCACTGATTTCGTCAAGCGCCACAATCTGCGGAGCCATGGTTTGGATCAGCATCATAACCGCCTCCTGTTTCTCCACGCCTTCCAGAACATCCGTGCGCAACCCGATATCGAATCCCGGCACGCCGCGGTTCATCGCCGCAATTTCCCCACGCTCATCGGCAACTGCCACGCGCGCGCCGCGGTCGGAAAGCTGACGGATCATATCGCGCAAAAGGCTTGTCTTTCCGTAACCCGGCGGAGAAATCACCAGTGTATTCTCCACTTTCCCTTCTGCATTATAGGGCAGCAGAGCTCCGGCAATCCCCCGGCATTGCCGGGCGACGCGGATAGAAAGCGATGAAATATCTTTAATGGTGGCAAGTTCTCCATCCTTAATCACGCCTGTCCCGCAAACGCCGATACGAATGCCGGATGATGCATTAATATATCCTTTCCGCAGGCTATCCTGTACGGCATAAATCGATGAGCACGTCGCACGTTCAAGTGTCCAAAGCAGGTTTTTTTCCGAAAGTACAGGCAGCTGCCGCAAAAAATACTCCCGTCCTGCAACGCAGCATGAAACCGGACGTCCCAATCGAAGCCGGATATCCTCTACCGGCATACAAAGTCCCATCACCGCCCGATAATATTCCGGTACAAGCAGCATCGCTGCACGTTTAAGTTCCTCGTCCATTCCGGATCGCCTCCTTTGCATGTCCCATCCTATGCATTGCATACAGCAGTTATTCCATATGGTTGTTTTATTCTCACCGTTTTCTCAAATCAAAAAAAGCGTACCCCGCCGAAAGGCAGGGTACGCTTTTTCTTTATCTGTTCTTTTTTCTCTATTCTTCATCTTCGTTTTTATAATCGTTGGTCAACACGCAGAGTATCCCATCATAAATTTTTTCCGCATGGCGGCGAAAATTTTCTTCATATGCGACAGCTTGCGCAGTATTCGCCACCATCAGTTCGAAGGCAAATACCGGGTCATCTCCATCCATAAACCCCAATTTTACACGCACTGTACCATCTGCATTTGTCTCATGTGATGTGCGTACAACCGCATCCCGACGCAGCCGCGCGCCCATTTTCGCAGCGGCAAGCCTTGCCTGTGCTTGTACAGGGGAAGGCAGCGATTTGGAAAAAATCTGTGCAGCGCGACGGCCATCCGGAGACAACTGGTAAAGCGGCGGAAGACTGTGTGTTGAAATAAGGTTCCCATCTCTTTGCAGTTCTGCAAAAGCGTCACAAAACTCAAAATAACCAAAGCCGCCATCACACATGGCGCATTCTGCAATATCATCCTGCGACAGCGCCTGTTCAAGCAATGACATTGTATACAATATTAAGTATTTTATATCTTTCTTTTCCCGTATTAATCCAAAACGATCCATTGTGCGGTCCCATCAGATTTAATCATTTAAAAGTTTAGCCAGCAGGCCGCCAACCCAATTCTTTTCCACGGTCGCGCGCCTTTGCACATTTGCCTTCCCTGTCTGCACCATATTGGAAACATTCATCGGCGGTTTTTCCGCCTGCATCTGTCCGGAAGATTTCGCAGAAGACGCGGACTCCATCTTATTCGATGCAGCCTGCGATACAGGCTGTGCAGCTGCTGGCGGCTGCGAACTACGCTCTGCACGCTGCAATACGGATGACAACTTTTGCATTCTTGCATAAGACGATTTTTCCCGATGCGCAGACGGCGCAGCAGCTTCCATTCGGATTGCATACTGTGCGGCTGCATGTGCGCTCACCTGCGCTTGCTGCGCCAAGAGTGCATTCTCTGCGCGGACAGCCAACAAAAGCTGCCGTGCCAGGTCGGCTTCCTGTTCCAGCGTCTTGATACGTGCATCTTTGCACGCACATTCCTGCGTCAACACCTGCGTTACTTCGTCGATACGGGTTTGTAACTGGGCTTTCAGCTGGGCAAGTTCTGCCTGCGCAGCTTCCATCTGGGCTTGCGCCTGATATGACCGTGCTTTCAATTCTGCAGCATCCTTATGTGCCTGGGCAAGGTCAAGGTTCAATAGATCACGCGTTTCTTCTAATTCACGCTGGCGAATTTGCGCTTCTTCCCGTTCCCGATCCCGGTCGCGCATCAGACGGGCAATACATTCCACCACATCCTGACGGTTAAAACCGTGAAAAGAAATCCGAAACAAACGGCCGAATTCCCCATTCATTTCCTGCTGCGAAAGCTCCCGATTTTCGTCCATATACCCCCGCCTCTTTTCCGTAAAAGTATTTCAAAAACCAGCAATACCTCTACCAGCATCCATATTTATTATATCTGTTTTTTGTCGAAAGTAAAGACTTGAATCCAAATTGCAGTTTATTGAGAAATACCGGTTTATAATCCGCAATAAGAAGAAAATTCCTCATCCGTTTATACAATTGCCTCCGGTTTTTTTCGATATTCCCGTGTACGGTCGTAGCTGCCATAATGGACAAGCTCCGGTTTATACTGGGTCCGCGGCGGCGGTACGGAAGCCGGATATCCGATATATACAACACCGATGGGGTATACGGTTTGCGGAATATCCAACAGGCGGCGAAGCGAATCCGAACGAAAACCGCCGATCCATACGCTTCCCAGTTCCATCGCAGTAGCTGCCAAAAGGATATTTTCTATCGCAGCGGCGCAATCCAGCGTCCCAACGTCGTTTTCCCACGGAATAAAACGCGGGTTTCCGCAAACGACCATTACAAGCGGCGTATTGTAATCCGCATATCGAGGAATTTCCGCTTTGATCTGCGCAATTGTTGCCGGATCTTCTACAACAATAAATTCCCAAGGCTGGATATTGCAGGCGGAAGGAGCGGCCATCGCCGCTTTCAAAAGTCTGGTGATTTTTTCAGATTCCACGGGTTTTTCCAAGAAATGCCGAACGCTTCGGCGGGCATATATTGTTTGAAAAACATACTGTTCTGTTTCCGTCATTTTCCCTCACTCCTGACAGCATACGGGCGGGAATCCCGGTCCGGGCATTCCCGCCTGAAATTTTTATTCATCTGCCATATGCATCTATTACTGACCGCGCAGGCGAAATATTATAGATCGAACCGCATACCAGCACCACATCTTCCGGCGCCGCAAGTTCTAATGCCAGCGTTACCGCATCCTCTATCCGTGCGCGCGTATACACCTGTCCGCAATCGCGTTCCGCATAAGACGCCAGGATCTGTGCTTCCTGTGAACGGGGCTGTCCGGAAGACGCAGCAACAAACACCGAGCTGCGTGCAGCAATTTCCCGAACGCAGGCGGCATAATCCTTATCCGCGAACATTCCCATCACCGTAACCAGCCGGCGGTTACCCAGCGTCTCATCCAGAAGCGCAGCCAGCGCCCTAATTGCACCGGGATTATGCCCGCCATCGAGCAGGCACAATGGCGCATTGCCACATACTTCCTGTCTTCCCGGCGCTTTAACCGAAGCAATTCCCGTTTCAATTGCCGCATTGGAAATTTCTACACCCTGCGTTCGCAACCCAAATATCGTTTCTATTGCACACAGGGCATTTTTCACCTGATGCATACCCGGCATCTGCAAATGCAGATGTAAATCCTGATAGATAAAATCCGTACCATCAAGGTCACAACGCGTAATTTTTACATTGTCCATCCGGCACAAAACAAGGGGGGCATTCACTGCATCCGCCGCAGCCCGGATTTCTTCCACCGCTTCCGGATGCTGACCAGCAATACAGACCACGCGGCTGCCCGGTTTGATGATTCCCGCCTTTTCATATGCAATATCGCGCACGGTCGGGCCAAGCGCCGCTGTATGGTCGAGGGAAATAGAGGTCAGCACGGCAACCTGCGTGGTTTTCAAAAGATTGGTGCAGTCGTTCCGTCCGCCCACGCCGACTTCAATCACCGCAAAATCACAATTTTTTCGAGCAAAGTAATCAAACGCCATCGCTGTTTCCAGTTCAAATTGGCCCGGCTGCATATATCCGATGTTTTTCAGTTCCCGGGCGCAAGCATCTACACGCTCCACCTCCGAAACCAACTCTTCTTTCGGAATCAACTCTCCATTATATTGAATCCGCTCCCGGAAATCATCCACATATGGAGACATAAACAACCCAGTCGTATATCCTGCCGCCTGCAAAACAGCCCGAATCATCGACGCCGTACTACCCTTTCCGTTAGTCCCAGTGACATGCACGGCGCGAAGCCGGTCCTGCGGATTTCCTAAACGCGCACAAAGGGCGCGAACACGCCGCAGGCCGGGCTTGGTACCAAAAGTGCGAATCGACTCTATATAGGATACCGCTTCTTCGTAGGTCATCTTACTTCAGCTTCTCCAACGCCGCTACGCTTTCCGCGATCTGCGCAAGCAGACTCTCATATTTCTCGGCACGTGAGCGTTCCATATCAACAACTTTTTGCGGGGCTTTTGCCGTAAAGCCTTCATTTGCAAGCTTGGCGCGGGTACGGGCAAGGCCGGCTTCCGCCTCGGCCTTCTCCTTCCCAAGCCGGGCAAGTTCAGCTGCCACATCGACAAGATCGCTCATCGGCAGGTAAAGAGTTGCCGCATTGGTGACGACGATCACCATTCCTTCAGTTTTTTCCGGCGCGGCAGAAAGGATTTCCAGTTCAGAAGCATAGGCAAGCCGTTTAATAAAGGCTTCCCCGTCACGGAAAATTTCCGCATTTTTGGCTTGAATCAGCAATTTTGCACGGCGGGACGGCGGAACGTTCATTTCTGCGCGGCGATTACGGACAGCGCGGATGGCGTCCATAATCGCTTCCATTTCTGCTTCATCCGCCGCAAAGTCAAGCGCGGCATCCGGCTGCGGCCACGCCGCGACCATTATGCTTTCGCCCTCATGCGGCAGCGCCTGCCAGATTTCCTCGGTGATAAAAGGCATAAATGGGTGCAGAAGCTTCAGCGTATTGGACAGAACATAGGAAAGCACTTGCCCGGCGGCGCGGCGCGCCTGCGGATTTTCTCCATCATTTAAACGGGATTTCGTCAGTTCAATATACCAGTCACAGAAACTGTCCCAGATAAAATCATAAAGATTGGCTGATGCAACGCCCAGTTCAAAAGCCTCAATATTCGCACTGACCTCACGCACAAGGGTGTTGTATTTAGAAAGAATCCAGCGATCTTCCAGCTCCAGCTTTTCCGGAAGTGTGAGAGGCGTATCTTCGTCCAGATTCATCAGGACAAAGCGCGCGGCGTTCCAAATCTTATTACAGAAGTTACGGCTGGCTTCAACACGTTCAATGGAAAAACGCATATCGTTTCCGGGGCTGTTGCCGGTAACCAGGGTAAAGCGAAGCGCATCGGCGCCATATTGACCGATAATTTCAAGCGGATCGATCCCGTTTCCAAGGGATTTGGACATTTTTCGTCCCTGTGCGTCGCGCACAAGGCCATGGATCAGCACACGGTCAAACGGCCGCTTATGCATCTGCTCCATACCCGAAAAGATCATACGCGAAACCCAGAACGTGATGATATCATAACCGGTCACCAGAACGCTGGTCGGATAGAAATAATCGAGTTCCTCGGTTTTGTCCGGCCAGCCAAGCGTTGAAAACGGCCACAATGCAGAGGAAAACCAGGTATCGAGCACATCGGGGTCCTGATGCACATGCGTACTGCCGCATTTTGGACACACTGTAATATCTTCACGGGAAACCGTCATCTCACCGCAGTCATCGCAATAAAACGCCGGGATTCGGTGCCCCCACCAAAGCTGACGGGAAATACACCAGTCATGCAAATTCTCCATCCAGCGGATATAGTTTTTAGAAAAACGGTCGGGTACAAACTTCAGTTCGCCGGATGCAACCACGTCGATTGCCGGGCCGGTGAGCGGTCCCATTTTAACAAACCACTGGTCGGAAGTAATCGGCTCAACAGTCGTACCGCAGCGATAGCACACACCAACATTATGCTTGGTCGGCTCTATATGATCCAGCAAACCCAGCTCATCAAGTTCCTGTACAATGGCCTTGCGTGCAGCGTAGCGATCCATGCCGTTAAACTTCCCGCCATTGATAATCTTTGCATCGTTGTCCAAAATCAGAATTTCCGGCAGGTTATGCCGCTTCCCAACCTCAAAATCGTTGGGGTCATGACAGGGCGTGATTTTAACGCAGCCGGTACCGAAATCCTTTTCGACATAATCGTCCGCGATAACCGGGATTTCGCGGTCGGTCAGCGGCAGCAGAAGCGTCTTGCCAACCAGATGGGTATACCGCTCATCTTCCGGGTTCACAGCAACAGCAGTATCGCCCAGCATTGTCTCCGGACGCGTCGTTGCAATGGTCACATATTCCCCGGGCTGATCCTTGATCGGATATTTAATATGCCAGAAAGAGCCGTCTTTTTCTTCATATTCCACTTCCGCATCCGAAAGGGCCGTCGTACAATTCGGGCACCAGTTGATAATGCGGCTGCCTTTATAAATCAGCTTTTTTTCATAAAGATTGACGAAAACCTCGCGCACAGCACGGGAAAGGCCTTCATCCATCGTAAAACGCTCACGGCGCCAGTCGCAGGATGCTCCGAGGGTTTTGAGCTGCGTAATGATCCGGTCGCCATAATGCCGTTTCCAATCCCATACTCTTTCTAAAAATGCCTCACGGCCAAGGTCATAACGGGTTTTGCCTTCCTTGGTGCGCAATTCCTCTTCCACCTTGATCTGCGTGGCGATTCCGGCGTGATCGGTCCCCGGCATCCAAAGGGCACTGTATCCCTGCATACGCTTTGTGCGGATGAGGATGTCCTGCAGCGTTTCATCGAGGGCGTGGCCCATATGCAGCTGCCCGGTGACGTTGGGCGGCGGGATTACAATGCAAAAGGGCTTTTTGGAATGGTCTACTTGCGCATTAAAATATCCATGCTCTTCCCAATTTTTATAAAGGCGTTTTTCCACGCTTTGCGGTTCATACACCTTCTCCAGTTCTCGTTTCATCTCGTTCCTCCCATTTTGGCAAGAATTTTTCCTGGTCCTTTTTATTTTGTACATATCAAAAATGCCTTCGCCCTGTACAACAGGGCGAAGGCATGCTTCGCGGTACCAACCTGATTCAGACACAAAAACCGTGTCCCTTTTTCGGATACATTCCCATACCCGGTTCCCCTATATCGGTGGGCCTCCGGCAGAGTCTACTTGTATTTTTTACGTTCGGTCTGCGGCTCCAAGGCTACCTTCCTATTCCTGCGCACGAAACTTTACACCCAAACAGTTTCTCTCTACGCTTTACAGGGATAGTACTCCTCCTTTTCAACGCCTTTTTCCCTATTAAATTATCCTTATTATAATACGTCGCAAACCACCTGTCAATACAGGAAAATGGATAAATTCCCTTGCATATATCTTACCCTCTTGAAAAAAACGACGGAATATTATACACTTAAAGTAATTTTTGAAAGAAGAGGGTTCAATTATGCCAAAGGTTTCGTTGATCCGCTGTGAGGATTATGAGCCTATGCATGTGCGTCAAGCGCTGCTTGACGTCCTTGCACCTCTAGGCGGACTGGATTTCGTTCAGCCTGGTATGCGTATTGCCATTAAAACCAATCTGATTACTGCTAAGCACTATGATGCCGCTGCAACTACACATCCGGTCATGCTTGCACAGCTATGTCAGCTCATCCTTGAACGTGGGGCACAACCCATTGTCGGCGACAGTCCCGGCGGCCCATTTTTGTTATCTTATCTGAAAACTGCTTATCATGTTGCCGGTATGGGCATGGTTGAAAAAGCCGGCGGTATCCTCAACGAAAATCTTAAAAGCCGGACGGTTACTTTCCCGGAAGGGAAAGTTTTAAAAACCGTCACCTATACGGACTGGCTTACCGAATGCGATGCGGTTATCAGTTTTGCCAAGCTGAAAACCCATGCCATGCTTGGAATGACCGCGGCGGTGAAGAATCAATTCGGCATCATTCCGGGCGTGATGAAATCCGAATTTCATTCACTCTATCCAAAAACCGTAGATTTTTGCGATATGTTAATTGATCTCAATGAATTTATCAAACCTCGTCTTGCTTTGATTGACGGTGTAACCGCTATGGAGGGAAACGGGCCTGCCGCCGGAACACCCCGTAAGCTCGGTTGCCTGATCGCATCCGATTCCGTTTATCATGCAGATGTTGCCGCAGCGGAAATTATCGGGCGGACTTATACGCAGCTTCCTCTTCTGGCGGCCGCAGTGCAGCGGGGACTCGCGCCGAAAAGTTCCAAGCAACTCGACTTAATTGGAAAGATCGAAGCGTTTCAAGTCTCAGATTTTAAAAATCTGGATATTGGAAGTATTTCCTTCGGTGGGAATGAAAACAGCTTTTTTATGCGCACAATTCGCAATCTTATCGCACGTCGCCCAGGACTGGATCGAACAAAATGCGTTGGATGCGGCAAATGCGTCAGCCACTGTCCCCGAAATGCGATACACATGAAACATAACATGCCGGTCTTTAACGTGCAAGCCTGCATCCGATGTTTTTGTTGTCAGGAACTGTGTCCAAAAAATGCAATTTCTGTAAAAACTACGCTGCTTTCCAAACTCTTAAATTAAAAAAGGAGGACCGGTCATGCATATTCTTATCGTCGTCGATATGCAAAACGATTTTATAACAGGCCCGCTGGGCACCCCTGAAGCCGTAGAAATTGTACCGCACATTGTTGAAAAAGTTCAGTCCTTTTCCGGACGCATCTTATTTACGCGCGATACGCACGACGATCATTACCTTCAAACGCAAGAGGGAACAAAGCTTCCCATCCCGCATTGCATACAGAATACGCCCGGATGGGAAATCTGCTCCCCGTTGGAAGCATTACGGCAGGAACCACCGATTGATAAGCCTGGTTTCGGTTCCACCGTTCTTGCACAGCAGTTAAAAGCTTACCATCAAAATGAACAGCCGATTTCCTCCATCACCCTGTGCGGGGTGTGTACAGATGTCTGCGTAATTTCCAATGCCCTGCTGTTGAAAGCTTTTCTTCCCGAAGTCCCCATCCTGGTGGATTCTGCCTGCTGCGCAGGTATTACGTCCCAGGGGCACAAAACGGCATTGGAAGCGATGCGTGCTTGTCAGATCGAAATCTTGGCATGATAAGTTAAATTTACATTTGCAGCATTGCTGGAAACCGGATCCGCGCAAAAACCCGACTGTACCGTTTCTGATACAGCCGGGTTTTCAACTTTTATTCCCGATTTACAATTTCTTCCGGCTGTGCCGGAGGGAATCCTTCCAGTGCGGGATGGGCGGTCAACGCGCGAACAATGCGCCATCCGTCATAACTATTGACCGCATTTTCCGGAACCGGGCGGAAACCGAAATCCAAATAAATCCGACACGCAAGCCAGGTGTTCGTTTGCGTCGGCACCTTTGCGTGCGTATAGCCCAGTTCCCGCATACGCATAAGGGTATATGCGATCAGTGGTTTGGACAGGCCCCGCCCCTGCATATCCCGTCTGACTGCAACCCAGTGCAGCCAGCCTGCGTCTGAAGCGTCCCGGCCATAAATATCATAAAAGGCCGTCGCTGTCGCAATTTTTTCACCCTGTGCATTTTCTATAAAAATCATGCGCTGAGCAAGTTCTTCATCCTTACCTTCGTAATATCTTCCCCAAGCGTCAAGCCCCTGCGCATAACTGGAAAATTCCTTTGCCGACTGCTCGATCGTAATCCAGGCGTCACGGTCTCCGGGACGATAAAAACAAAATCGATAGCCGGACGGAAGCGGATATACGGGGATTCCATCCAGATCCCCCCGTTCCAGCAGAAGCTCAAAGTACCGGATGCGGGCATCATGATTGTCAAACTGCATAGAATTCCTTTCTTCGTCTCAATTTTACAGCAGTATTCAACTTAAAACAGGCGTTTTTCTGCATATGCCGGACACGCAAAGGGTCCCGGCAGCGGGCTGGCGCCGCGATGGCCGCCAAAATAGTCCCGGTTAAAGACGATCGGCGTACCGTCCGGATTTTCGTATTTCTGTTCCGGCTCAAACGCCTCTCCCAATGTTTCCGTTGAAATCACACTCGTTTGCGTTTCAGGCAGCAAATCATAAAGGTTTGTCTCCAAATAAATACCATCCTCTTTTTCAACAAGCTTAATTTCTGCCTTGCCCGGAGCAAGAAGGGCATCTTTCTCATTGCACTGCGGTTTCGCACCGTTAAAATAAGCATTGCCGCCCGTCCAAACCGGCAGCTTATGGAAATAAGCCTCGCGCCGGCGCATACGGATTTCGATTGGATTTTCGCCCTTTACGCCGAAGAAAAGTTCTTTCCACGCTTCCTCTGTAGGATATTCATCGAAACAGGAAAGTCCGACTTCGCAATTCAGCGGTTCAGATGCCGGCAGATTGCCGACTGGTCTCGGAGTTTCCAAATAGGCTGCGGGAACCTCTCCCTGCACAAAAATGTTATTATAGAACCGGTCGTCGCCATGGAGAATCGACATAAATCCGTTAATTTCCGTTCTGTGCGGGACATGATACGGCGTATAGCGGGGCTGACCGGTTTTAGGATTTTGCGTACCGGCGCCGACAAAAGTAAAAGAACCTGCCACCAGATTGTGTACATAAGCTAAGCCTTGCGTAGAAAGCCGTCCGGCAAAAGTAGAAAGGAAAAGGTTATTGTCTAAAAGGGTCGGGCCGTGACTGACTTCAACAAAAACATCCTCTCCAATACTTAAACCCTGCATTCCCTTCGCATGTGCCGGCGGCATATTATCATGGAACAAGTTCTGCGTCACACGCGTGCCCTGTGCCTGCCAGTCAAGCCATAGCCCACGCGTACAATGGTGGAAATGATTGCGGCGGATAATAACGTCAATCGCCGCATGCAGCTTAATCCCGCCGATTTCTGCGCCGCCAAGCTGCTGTTTATTATTGATATGATGGATATGATTATCTTCAATTACCGAAAAAACGCCGCCAAGATGGCCGACAATGCCGGTTTGTTCACAGTGATGGATATTACAGCGCCGGATCGTATGTCCTCCAATTTTTTCCTTTACCCAGCCTTCGCGTTGTGCCTGACAAATTGCATCGCGTTCAGTCTGTGTGCCGTCTTTAACCAACTTCAACGTCCATTTGTTTTCATTATTGGGTTGGAGATATTTGCCCAGCGAAATTCCACAGCATTTTGAATTGGAAATGTCACAGTCTTCGATTATCCATCCCTTCGACCAATGCGGACCGACCATCCCTTCCTGATAAGCTGTCGGAGGCGCCCAAGTGGTAGCTGCCTGCCGTACCGTGAAGCCTGAAAGGGTGATATAATTTATGCCTTCCTGCGCCGGATAAAAGCAATTGCGTCGTACATTGATCTCTACATCCAGTTCATTTGGGTCCATTCCCAAGAAATTAACATATATTACCGTCTCATTCCCATCCTGACAGGCATACCAACGGTGCCGTGTCCATGCATGGTCTTCCCAAGACGCTTCATGCGGTTGGGCATCCAGGACCTGTTGAAGCGACTGCGTTTCATACAGGGAATGCCCATTTATATATACTTCTCCTGTGTGAACCGGCAATGCGCTTGTGTACCAGTCGCCCCAGATTTGGGCAGTATAAGGATTATATGCGCCAAAAATACCATTGCCAATACGGGCAACGTACGTGTCGCCTTCGTACTTGTTCCAATTTTTGATCTGCTCTGCACCTGTGATGACTGCGGCAAGCGGGATCTCGGAACGGTACACAATGCGCGCATCCTCACGCCCGGGATTTTTCGGATTCACATATTCCCGGTAAATTCCCGGTGCAACAAGAATCTCATCTCCCGCTACTGCGAGATCCGCAGCGTCCTGGATGTGCCGAAACGGGCATTGTTTTGTTCCATTCCCATCGCAAACCGCGTTGGCATTAACATAGTAAATCATTTGTCTTCCCTCCTGTTTCCGCATGCCTTTCAATTTATAAATTTTAATTTCATTTTACGCTATAATCTTTTTTTGTCAAGAAATTCTAAAATATTTTTAATTATTTTTACTAAACCCCTTGACAAATTAAAAAAGAATTTGTATACTGTAACTGTAAATAGCAAAGACAAATCCTTCGGGATTGTTTAGATAAATTGGTTCTATGCCGAATGAAAGAGGTGGGTCCAATGTTCTGAGCAGTGCCGGTAAGGTTGTTTTATACCGGCGGTGGCTATTTGCAAAAAGAAAAAAGCTTTTGTTTTTTCCAGCAAGTTTATTCCCTGGCCATTGAATGAAACAGATCTGATGCGCGTTGTCGGCATGCGGATAAACGGTCGAAGAGAGTTTGGTAAATTTGTATGGAAAGAACCGGTGAAAAGAAAGGAGACGGGATACAGGTGATTGAACCGAAAAGCGTAGAATAGCCCCTTGTTCTGAAAGAGGAACAAGGGGCTATTTGTTTTTTTGGTTGTTTCCTTTATCTACTCCATTGGATAATTTGGGTTTTGTTTTTTCTTCTATTTTAATAATTCCCATGCATAGCCTCTACTTAAAACATATAGAAAAAAAGAAGCCTGTTGCATTTACAGGCTTCTTTTGATCTTTTATACCTTCTAATCCCGCTGGCGTCCATATAATGCCGCGCGACGTTCTGCAATTAAAATGAAATCTTCATATGCTGCGCTTCGATTTTGCGGATTACGCAAAAGTGCAGAAGGATGAAAAGTTGCGGTAATCGAAAACGCGCCTTTTTCAAACCATTGCCCATGTTCACGAGTAATACGAAAATCCTGCCGTATAATCCGCATAGCGGCAATTCGCCCCAAGCATACGATAATTTTAGGATGAACCAGTTTCGTCTGGGCACGAAGCCAAGGGATACAGGCTTCCTGTTCCTCTGGAAGCGGGTCCCGGTTATGGGGCGGGCGGCATTTAACAATATTGGCGATATAGACGCTTTCCCGTTCAATTCCCACTGCGCATAAATAGTCGTTTAAAAGCCGGCCTGCGGGACCGACAAACGGTTCCCCGCTCAAATCCTCCTGCTCGCCCGGGCCTTCCCCGATAAACAGAATATCTGCCGGAACCGGGCCTGTCCCGAACACCACATTTTGGCAACCCTGCCGCAAACTACAGCGCGTACAAGCAAGACAATTCGTCCGAAGCTGTTCGAAACGCTCTGCATCCGTCATTTTTACACTTAAAAGTTAAAATTGTCACGACGACTTGAACCACGCTTGAAAATCTTATCAATATCGTCAAACAAATCATCCTTACTGTCAAAATCTGCAACCGGAGAAGCCGCATCCGCTTCTGATTTCGGTGCAGTTTCGGCAGCATACTCTTCTTTTTCAGATTCAATTGCGTCAACTTCCAACGTCGGTTTATGATCAAACTGCGTCGCTATCACCGTAATACGGAATTCATCCTCCAGATTTTCATCAATAGAGGCGCCAAAGATAATATGCGCGCTTTCGTGTGCTGCTTCCTTAACCATCGAAGCCGCCGTTTCCACTTCTTCAAGGGTCATATCCGGCGATCCGGTGATATTCAAGATCACGCCGCGCGCGCCCTTAATGGAAGTTTCAAGCAACGGACTCTGTATCGCTATGCGGGCTGCTTCTTCCGCCTTTTCGCGGCCGGAAGCTGTACCGGTACCCATATGAGCATAGCCGGCATTCTTCATAATCGCAGTTACATCGGCGAAATCAAGGTTTACGATACCTTCCATCGTAATCAACTCAGAAATACTCTGGATTGCCTGCTTCAGCACGTTATCGGCAATTTCGAATGCATTTTTAAACGTGATCTTCTGGTCGCTCACCAGCTTCAGCCGTTCATTTGGAATTACGATAAGCGCGTCAACCTTGCCGCGCATTTCTTCTATCCCAGCTTCTGCCTGCAAACGGCGTTTGGAACCTTCAAAGTCAAACGGACGTGTTACAACCCCTATGGTCAAAATTTCCCGTTCACGGGCCACTTCTGCAACAACAGGCGCCGCACCGGTACCAGTGCCTCCGCCCATACCCGCAGTGATAAACACCATATCGGTATCTTCCAACAATTTAGAAATTTCGCTCCTGGTTTCTTCCGCCGCTTTTTTCCCTACTTCCGGGTTTGATCCTGCTCCAAATCCCTTCGTCAACTTATCGCCAATCTGAAGCTTACGGGGCGCTGCCGAATGCATCAGCGCCTGCTTGTCCGTATTCAGCGAAACAAATTCCACGCCGCGTATTCCACTTTCTATCATACGGTTGACCGCATTATTTCCGCCGCCGCCAACACCGATTACTTTTATTGTAACAACATTATCCGTGCCGTTTTCAAATTCAAAGCCCATTTTCTTACCCCCAAGTAGAGATGCATATTCTAAAATCACTATTCTACGCTTAAAACTATTTTAACCTCATCTTTCTGTGTAGTCAACAGAAATTTTTTGAATTTGTGACAAAAAGTGACAATTCGTAGAATTTTTCCAAAATTAACGCAGCGGCTGGAAACTTACTCGTTCGATATTGGACACATCAATCGTTCCGGAAGCCTCTTCACTGTTGCGTTCGAGCACTTCCGCCAGCAATGCAAGCTTCATCTCCAGATCCGACGTGTCCCCCAGCAGGACTGTAATCCGACCCTGATACTGGAAAGAGATAGAATAGATCCGTTCTATATTTATACTATCAATATTTACAATCCAGTCCGATCCTACAATATAAGCAAGAACATTTTGCAGCGTCTCTAACATCAAAGGATCTGCAAAAACCAGCTGTTTTCCTGTCTCCAGTTCTATTGGCGCCGTACAAATTATTTCCGGCAAATCATACAATGCGCCTGCAACCGTATATTCTAAAAGGTATCCCTCGTCATCAATAATATAAGATATACCGCCATCAACAATTTTTGCTGTTGGCGTGCGTTCCGTTACTTCAATATCCACCGTCGTCGGATACTGTTGACGAATTGCCACGGATTCAATATAAGGCAGAGCATTCAGTATCCGGTCCGCTGCTTTTCCGCGGTTCAAAAACAGCATCTTGTCCCCGATTTCAATCCCGCTGTAATGAATAATTTCTTCCCCTGAATATCGTTGCGTACCATCACAGCGAATCGTCCGCACTTCGAAAAACGTGAACAACACAAAAACTACGATCAGGGCAATGGCAATCCCTAACGCACTTTTATATATCATCTCCGCCGTCCGTCCGTCGCTGCGGCGATACAGCACAGGACGGTGCCGCACTTCTTTAAAACGGAATGGTTCAACGGCTTTTGCTTCCTGCCGTCTCGCCCGTCGGCGGGCTTTACGCGCCTGATCCTGTGCCGCCTGCTGCGCACGTGCCTTTCGCGCACGCACAGCCGCCTGCCGGCGTAATTGGCCGGCATCTACCGCTGGATTTGTTCCGGTTCCAGCAGAAACCCGTTTCTTCCGCGGCGCCTGCATCTTCCGTTTTACCGGTCTGCGTTTTGATCCGGAATGTCCCTGCGTATCCTTAGGCGCTTCCCGGCGCTGTGCCTGCATTTCGGAAACCGGCAAATCCTGCTGCGCAGGCGGGCGTTCATCCCGACGCCCGCCCTGGCTATATTTGGTTTTGCGTTTTTTTGAGGCCATCTCATGCTCCAAAATCATTTTCTGTTATCCGGGTAATATCTGCGCCGAGAGAAGCAAGCACTTCTTCAATACGCTCATATCCCCGGTCAATATAACCCAGGTCGGAGATCCGGGTTTCCCCCTGTGCGCCAAGCGCCGCCGTGATCAGCGCAGCGCCTGCCCGCAGGTCTGCCGCATCTACACGTTCCCCATGCAACACAGGTACCCCATGCACATGGGCAATGCGGTCAAACGCTTGAATCCTTGCACCCATTCGCAAAAGGCTTTCTATATGATTATACCTTGATTCGAAGATATTTTCAATAAAAATACTTTCTCCTTTTGCAAAACACATCAAAGCCATCAGCGGCGGCTGCAAATCCGTAGAAAAGCCCGGATATGGATGCGTTTCCACCGGAGAAATCGCGCTTAACGGGCCGACTGTTCCCACGCGCACGGCATCGGCCCAGGAACGTACGGCACAACCGGCTTCAGCCAGGCAATGGGACAGCTGGGACACTCGTGCGGAATCAATGCCTCGCACCGTTACTTCCCCTCTGCTCGCCGCAGCTGCACATAGCAAAGTACCCGCAGCAATCCGATCGCCACGGATTGTATATTCTACAAATCCGCAGCTGCGTCCGCCTGAAACAATAACTGTCGGGCCGCCGGCACCATTGATCTCAAAACCTGCTCGTTGCAAAAAGTCTGCAAGATCTGCAAGCTCCGGTTCCCGGGCGGCGTTATAAATTATGGTACTGCCTTCCGCCGCGCAAGCTGCCAGCATCGCATTTTCCGTTGCTCCCACAGATGGAAACGGAAGGGAAATCTGGGCACCGTGCAGCTTCAGGGCCCGACACAGATAGTACTCCCCATCGTACTCCATGTCAACACCCAACGCGCTTAACGCATGAATATGGTAATCGATCGGGCGTTCTCCCAGAAAACAGCCGCCCGGACTGGAAATCCGCACATTTCCGGTTCTCCCAAGCATCGCACCGGCAAAGATAATTGACGAACGCATTTTTTTCATCAACCGGTCGGGGATTTCATAACCGTTTATCGTTCGGCTGTCGATATAGATATCCCCACCCCGTCGTTGCGCCTTACAGCCCAGCGCATGTAAGATCTCCAATGCGCAGGCAACGTCGCTGATATCCGGACAATTATGTAAAAGCGTTTCACCGCCAACCAGGATTGATGCCGCAAGGATCGGTAGTATCCCATTTTTGGAACCCTGCACCTGAATTTCTCCCTTGAGCGGATTCGCGCCCCGTATAATGAATTCCGACATAATACGCCTCCCCTGATCCACGCTGCTGCGTGGCATGTTCAGCCCATAGTATGCCGAAACGTCCAATTCGGTTCTTAACGTTCCCGGCCGGTACGCACGGTCCCAAATTGTATGATCTTTCTCGAATTTCCTGTCTTATACAAAAAGATTCCGGACCCCGCAGAAACTTTGCATTTTCCACAGAGTCCGGCATAAAAGCTGCCATTCTTTCAAACAATTTCTATTTGTGGGCAGAGATTGTCTGTTCTATACAGGC
>CALWJF010000062.1 GCA_944380935.1 uncultured Clostridia bacterium | reverse complement strand
CCCTGCAGGTTCATACAAGCGCTGCCCGGACGGCTTGCGGAAACGATGAGATACCGGCCATACTGGAAGTAAAGAGCTGCGAGCGCTTGATCGTCCGCGCCGTTCTTGACTTGCTCGATCAACTCATCTACGGTCGCGTCAGAGGCTTCTCCCAAATTGATCTCGCAGCGATCCATCAAAGAGCGAAAATCATGGATATGTTCTCTCTTCAGCGTATCATACCCTTTTTTCGCCGCTGCTTCCAAGCGTTCCAAAACCGTTTTGCGTGGATCCTCCGTCCGGTTGGTCGTAGAAGAGGCTAGATAGATCGTCACGCAGGAGCAATCTTTTGCAATGAGCTCAGAAACGGGATTTAAGAGTTCTCCATCACACTCCATGCGGAAAGCTACCGAAAATCCTACGTCGGAATCCAGGCCTTCCATATAGTATGTGTGGTCGTCAATGGCGCGAATGATGTTGGCGCTCGGAGCCGGCCAGCCGCCGCCTTGAGCTCGGAGACCAGGACGCCGGTCATCTTCTACTTCATTGTCTGCCATGGTAATGCGATCTAACTTTGCTTCCAAGTTAATCGCACGGGCAGTATTGGAAGTAAGCCGGATACACAGTACCTGCGCGGGTTTACTGATGAACATTTCCCGTAGATAAGAGATGCCATTCTGTTGATGACGAAGCGTCAGGACGCCTGTTTCCAAATCAAGCGCGCGGTCATAATACTCTGGCTCTGGCGATGCCTTTCGTCCGCCCATGACAAAAGGCAGTTTTTCATTCAATGCGATATCCAATTCTCCAAGCGGCGTATACCGGCGTTGAAAAGCCGGAACACCCACCATATACTGCATAATCAGCTCTTCCGCTTCTGGTATTTTGCCCTGCAACACCAGCTGCTGTATTTCGGGTAACTTATCCTTAAGCGCCGGATTATTCCGGTCGCAGAAGGTTCCATACCACAGCGAGTCATCATTCAGCGGAATTCTTTCGATATCTGTTTTGCCATAGACCATTGCTCCCAACCGCCCGTTTCCAAGCGGCAGCGCGTCATTCCAAATGCGCGCGGGCGTTTTGTAACGTATGACGTAAGATCGTTTCACAGTGAGATACCTCCTTCTATATGTTTCATGAAACCTGTCGCAGCACCATGCGGTGTGTTCTCTGATTAATATAATAAGCGTCTCGGCAGGGATAAAGGGAACTGCCGTTGAAAAACGCGAAGGGAGCTTTGCTGATTTCATGCCAACATTTCAAAAATCTGAAAGCGATGAAAAGCATTGCAGGAAATCTTGCGGTCCCATATGCCCCCGAAAGCATCGCGCATGTTACCGGCTGCACCAGTTTCTCGTTGACACTTGATACAGTGCTCTTATTTATATTTGTATGTTTCTCCCTTTTTCGCTGCGCATAATTGTTATTTGTACACAATATTTGTTTCCCGTATGGAAACATGTTTAAATTATAGATTTCCTTGTTTCGCATGTCAAGAGAAAACACGGACAGGGCGCTGCCTGATATTGCAGAGGAGCAAAATGCTTCAAATTTTAAAATCTTGACTTGTACTTTGAAATGGTATAAAATGAGCCAAGAAGCTCTGATGTTTCCCGTGGGACGAAGAACACTTTATGAGTGAAATATGTGTGTCTGTGTTTTCCCCTAAAACAGGCAACAAAAGATGATGGTATATTTTACTGGCTTTCAAAACGCGGACGATTTTGCTCGAACCATAAAGAACAGAGAATAAAACATATGGCCCTGTGGGCCAAATGATAGAAAATAGCAATAGAAACCTCCTGTAAGCAAGTAAGACCAGCATTTTTTCGGAAAAATTTGTGGGAATAGAAACAGACTGCTTTTGTTTTGAGGTTTTTTATGAAAACACTGTTGGAGTTTGTCAAGGCTGGGTTTAAACAGCGAATTATATACCGTTCTTCGACGCTGTGGGGCTTGGTCGCATCTACGCTGACGCTTTTTCTACAAATCAGATTGTGGCAGGTTCTGCTCTCGTCTGCTATCCTTCAGGACGACAGGACACTGACGGACATGGTAGCATTTCTTGTGATCAATGCGTTGCTTGCCTCACTTACGAGATGCGACGCGGCCGGTACGCTTGCGTCTTTGATTGGCGACGGATCGATTTCCTGTTCCCTGACACGCCCCATCTCGCTGAAAAAACAGGTTGTCTGCGAGCAAATCGGTGTAAATTTGCATTTTGTATTGTTTACGGTCTTATTACCTGCGGCAGTCGCGATTGTTATCTATGGAATTCAGTTGCCGGACGTATCTTATGGATTGTTGTTTGCGTTCAGTGCATTGCTGGGCGCGGTAATTCTGTTTGAAATTCAATATATCTTGGGCATGGTGGCGTTTTTCCTGACAACAGTCTGGTTTGCAAGTTTCTATGTAAGCGGATTCATGAAACTTTTTGGTGCAACGGCGATTCCGCTGTGGTACTATCCGGACTGGCTGGCGAATGTCTGTTATTGCCTGCCTTTCCGGTACATCACCTATGAACCGATCCTGATTTTTTTAGAGGATGCGCCCAACCCGCTACAAACGATCGGCATTCAGCTTCTGTGGATCGGCGCGCTGCTTTTCCTGGAGCAACTCGTTTGGCGCAGGGCGGAGCGAAAGCTCGTGGTACAGGGTGGCTGATATGAAGAAAAAACTGCTCTTATACGGTACGTTTCTCAGGCTGCGGATCCTCATGAATTTCCAGTATCCAACTTCCTACTGGCTCGGATTTGTCGGGCAGATCATCTCCTATGGCGCGACATTTTGTACGATTTTCATTGCGGTGTCGTCCTTTGGAAGCTTAAATGGCTGGACGGCAGACGAAGTGCTGCTTCTGTATGCTTTCGAACTGATTTCCTATGCAATTGGCGCTTTTTTCTGCTTTCATCCCTCAACGGGGCTTGCAAACAACATCCGCTCAGGAGCTTTTGACGCCTCGCTGACAAAACCCATGAACCCGTTTCTTTTCCAGATTCTCAACTATGGGCAGGATGCCGCGTATTTCTCCCACTTCACGTTGTCTTTGTGCGTCATGATTTTTGCCCTTGTACGGATTGGGATAACGCCGGCACTGGGGAATATTGTGGCTATTATTTTATTTATACTTGGGGCATCTGCCATACAGGGCGGTTTTCTGGTGCTTTGTTCGGTGTTCTCGTTTAAAATGGTCAATGAAAACCCGATTTTCAACCTGTTTTTTGAATCGAAAAGTTTCCTGAAGTATCCTATCTCTATTTATGGCAGTGGATTGCAGGTGCTGTTAACCTTTGTGTTGCCACTGGGATTTATCAATTTTTATCCATCGCAGTGTTTGCTTTCGAAGGAGAGCGGCGTATTTCATTACCAGCTTGGTATTATAACGCCGCTGGTGGGCGTTGCTGTTTTTGTTGTGGCCTATCTCCTGTGGATATGGCGGCTACGGCACTATAACAGTTCGGGAAGCTGAGGTGGTTGTATGGCACAAATAATTGCGGAAAATTTGGTGAAAGAATATCAGATTCCTGACCGTGATCCAGGTCTTCGCGGCGCGGTAAAGGCCCCGTTCCATCCCAAGTACCGAGGAAT
>CALWJF010000061.1 GCA_944380935.1 uncultured Clostridia bacterium | reverse complement strand
CCATGTAGCTGGTACCCAATGGGGCAACAAGAAGTACATGAACATGAAGCATCTGGAGGTTGCCGTTGAGGATGCCTCCATTGCTGGCTGACTTCATTCACAACAGAGTCTGCAAACCAATTTGCGAAAAACTCTTGACACTACCAATCTGGGACGCGCAGCTATTACACAGCGAAATTATGAAATACACTCCCAAAATGCTTGATTTCAACCAGCTTTCACAAACAGAATATCCATTTTCCATTTTAAAACTACAGTTGACGCAGGCCCGCAAGGACAGGCGGATAAAAAAGCTGCTGCGGCTAATCACCTTTAATGGCTACCTGTTGCCGCGCATTTTCAACAGGCGCGGCGCTTTGAATAATTTTGCTGTAGTAGAGCTTTATAATTGTCGGCCTATTGAATTTTATCGAACTAAATCGGTGCTTCAAGTTGATATGATTAATGAAAAGGGTGTCATTACACAGCAAGATAAAGCATGTTTTATTAAAACCGGTTTTCGTTTTCTGGGGTTGGCGCTTCGCATGTTGTTTGGAGGTTATCGAAAAGCGTGCAGATCCTTTATAGAGGAACAGGAAACGGTAACAAATTTATCATTTTGGGAGGATTACTTAAACTGTAAGGAGGATCAAAAACATGAATGCTGAATATATCATTGTAGGGGCCGGCTTATCCGGTATAGTGCTTGCTGAAAGACTGGCTTCAATCGGGAAAGAGGTGCTGATGATCGAGAAAAAGCCGCATATCGGCGGCACATGTTACGATTGCTATAACCATGAAGGCCTTTTGATCCATCAATATGGTCCGCATATTTTTAATACGGATAGCCGCGAGGTTTGGGACTATGTCAACCGTTTTTCACCATTTTTTCTGTATCATCATCGTGTAGTCGGCGTAATCGATGGACAGCTCGTACCCATCCCGTTTAATCTGACCTCGCTTCATCAGTTGTTTCCGAAAGCAATGGCAGCACGTCTGGAGGAAAAATTGGTCGGATTGTATGGTTACAACGTCAAGGTCCCCATTATGAAGCTGCGCGAACAGCAGGATCAGGAACTGCAGTTTTTGGCGGATTATATTTATGAAAAGGTTTTTTTACACTATACGCTTAAGCAATGGGGGATGCGTCCCGAGGAGGTTGGAGACGGAGCGATGTTCCGCGTGCCGGTGCATATTTCATGGGATGACCGCTATTTTCAAAATGCCTACCAGGGAATCCCGAAATACGGCTATACCCGGATGATGGAACAGATGCTCTCGTCAGACAAAATTCACTGCCTGACCAATACGGATTACAGACGGGTGCTTTCTATTGATGAGGATGGAAAAACCATTCGATTTCTGGGGAATCCGTTTGAGGGTAAAGTTATTTTTACCGCGCGACTCGATGAATTATTTCATCACTGCTATGGCGCGCTGCCCTACAGGACACTTGATTTCCGTTTTGAGACTTTGGACATGAAACAATATCAAGCGGTCTGTACGGTCAATTATCCAAATGACTATGCGTTTACACGTATTACGGAATTTAAGCATTTAACTAGGCAGGAACATTCGAAAACAACAATTGTTAAGGAATTTCCGGCACAATATGATCCTTCACGGCCGGAGCTGGAGCCGTATTATCCCATTCCCATGGAAAAAAACCAGCTTCTTTATCAGCAATACCGCAAACATGCAGCGGCCTGCCCCAACCTTGTTTTGTCCGGCCGGCTGGCGGATTACCGTTATTATAATATGTCTGATACAATCAAAAACGCATTGCGTGTTTTTGATGAACAGTTGAGATAGAAGGCGGAACTGCGCTGTGGCAATGGAAATAATTTCAGTTATTGTCCCGATTTATAATGTAAAAAACGATCTGCGCGCAGCAATGGAAAGCCTGCGTGCCCAGTCGTTCGGCGATTTTCGTGTTTGGCTGGTCGATGATGGCTCAACAGATGGCTCCGGTGCGGTCTGTGACGAACTTGCACGAGAAGACGCGCGCTTCTGCGTGCTCCGTCAAAAAAATTCCGGTGCACATGCGGCGCGCAACACGGCATTGGCAAATTGTCAGGGTGAATATGTCTATTTTATGGACGCTGATGATCTTATTGAACGGGAAACCTTGGAACGGCTGCTGCAATGTGCCCGGCAAACAGATGCAGATATTGCAGTCTGCGGCTATCAGATAGAGTACCGGCGTGCCGGACACCTTGCAGACTGCAAATCTGTCCCTGGTTTTGACGGTATCATGGCCATTCCTGGAGCACTGCCGGATGGGTTGACCACGGAATTAATCTTTCCGCCGTGGAACAAGCTTTACAGACGGTCATTTCTCATGCGGTACAACCTGCATTTTCCAGCGACTTATTGGGACGATACGATCTTTAATACAGAGGCGTTTGGCTATGCCCGCAGACTGGGTTTTATTCGTTACAGCGGCTATCGTTATATCAAGGGACGCGCCGGTGCAGAAACAGCGAAATTCCGTCCGGATTTGCTTGAAAAGCGCAGGGCTGAATTAACGGCGCTGGAACGGCTCGTTTATGAAAAATGGGAAATTCCTACTTTGGATGGAACGCGGATGATAGCAGATTGCTATGTACGCAATCTTTGGGGCTGCTTGACCGCGAGCTTTATGCCGCAGGTCAGCCGTCAAAAACGGCGCCAAATATTCAGTGAAGTTGCCCATGATTCTGCTGCAAGACATTATGCGGCTTTTATAACCAAGCAGGCGCATCTTGCGCCGGGAATGGGGATGCTGCTTCGTTGCCCCTTTATAACGCCTGTATATCTTGTTTCATGGCTGCTTGCGCATATTCGTATGATTGCGCCGCATGGCTTTGATCGGTTGAAACGATAATTGACTGAACTGAAAGGAAAAGGATATATGGATTTAATGAGAGCCGTTAAATTGATTGCGCTGTATATGTGCCTAGGCTTTTTGCTGTTGGCATGCGGTTGTATGGATTTATCAAATGAATCCGGTCTTGGAAATCCTCCACCCACAGATGCAACGGCTTCAAATCCTGAGACTACGCCATCCGCGGAGATTGATCCAGCCGCTGCGATTGAACAGGAATTGGCGCTGCGCAGAAACGAGGCCGAGTCTATCTTGTTTTCACAAAAAGCGGTTGACGCTCAACTGTTGTCAGAACTGGAGAACCCTGCGCATACATTGAAAAATCCATATATCTGCGTCGATCCCTACGGGCTGTCCCCATTGAGCGCAATGCTGCTTTTCCAGACGGAGGAGCCGGTCGCGATTTCCATACGCGTTCCGGGGAAAACCGCACAGGCCGATGTTACTTTTGCTTTTGACAGTTTGGAGACAAAACACTGTATACCTGTTTATGGTCTGTATGCCGGACAGGTCAATCAAGTGGAAATTACGGCGACATCAGCCAAGGGCGAGAGTGAAGCGGCAGTGATTCCAATTGAAACACAGCCGCTTCCCAAAGCGTTGGCAGACAATATTTTGATGACGGAAATGGTGCAGCCGGAAAAGTACCAGGCAGGTATGAACTTTACAAATCCGACCGGACCAGGATTAAAAACAACGGCATTTGATTGTAATGGGGATTACAGGTGGTATTTGTCGGATGAGTCTCTGATTTATTGTCGGTTTGCATTTGATGATGGACGCCTTATGGTAGCAAAAGGGGCGCAGGAACAAGGTGTGACAATCTTTTATGAGATGAATTATGCAGGGAAAATATTCAATCTTTATGCCGGATTGTATGGCTGCCATCATGATATTGAGCCGACGGATCACAATACATTTCTGGTAACAGGTACGGAAGGTGAAACTGTTGAAGATATGATCTATGAAATCGACCGTATCACAGGTGAAACGGTTAGCAAGCTGGATATGAAGGAAGTTTTCCAGCGCACGCGTTTTTTAAACGACACGATCGGTTATGGATCCCGCGACTGGCTGCACAACAATGCCGTCACATGGCTGGATGGAGAAGATAAGATCATGATTTCGGCCCGTCATCAGTCTTTGGTAGCTCAGATTTCATGGCCGGAGGGGACCATCGACTGGATTTTGGCGGAGCCGCGCGGCTGGCTCCCGATGTTCGAACCATTTCTTTTGACGCCTGTCGGCGACACGTTTGAATGGCCCAGTCATCAGCATGCACCAAAATATTTGCCGGATCAGGACGGAGATCCGGATACGGTGGACATCCTCCTGTTTGATAATGGCAACGAGCGTCCGGAGCTTTATTCACGCATGGTCCAATATCGGATTCATACCAGAGAAAGAACAGTGGAACAAATCTGGCAATATGGAAAAGAACGAGGCGAGGAACTGTTCTCACAATTTACGGGCAGCGCAAATTTAATGGAGAATGGGAACCGGCTGGGCAACTTCAGCCGATATCAGCAAATAAACGCACAGAGCAGCTTTAATGCCTTGCCTGAAGGCAGTTCCGCGTTGTCAATGAGCAATATATTTTGTGAAGTTACTGAGAGCGGCGAACGCGTTTGGGAGGTACAGGCTATCGACAGAAGTTCATTCAGTGCCTATACAAGCTATCGTCTGGAGCGGCTTCCGTTTTATAATGACAGCGATCTAAAGTTGTGGCTGGGCGTCGACGGCGCATATCATTTTTAACGATTTATTGATCGTTGGGAGAGGAAAGAGAGATTATGGATTGGGTCCACTTTCGTATTGGGGTAACAAAAGTTCCCGTAAAGGATAATTTAAAATTTGCATTTGCATCGTCATTTGTGATAGGGATACTTGTGCACTTCAGCGTGCTGTCCAATAATCTTTTAAACCATGACGGTGCAGGAGCATTTTACTGGCCGCATAGTTTTGTAGATCACGGACGATGGCTGTTGAAATCGGTTTGCTCAATCAGCACATACTTTACGATTCCCTGGGTTACGGGTATTCTGTCCATTTTATATCTTTCCATTGCAATAACAATTATAGTGGAAATATTTTCAATTCAGCAAAAGGTCAGTATTCTGATAACAGCCAGTTTTTTGATGACCTTTCCTGCATTGTCTTCCACCTTTTCCTATCTATATGTCGCTGACGGTTATATGCTGGGAGTGGCCTGCGCCTGTTTGTCCGTTTTATTTGTACAAAAACTGAAACATGGATATCTTTGGGGTGCAATTCCGCTGGCGTGCAGTCTGGGAATTTACCAGGCGTATTTATCAATATCGATTCTTTTAATCCTGCTTTTATTGATCATTCAAATCCTGGATTCAAAGAGCACTGTTCAACAGATATTTTTAAAGATAAAAGACTATTTGTTATTGGGCTTGTTTGGTGCGGTTATTGATTTCATATGTATGAAAGCCGCACTTTTAATCACCAATATGAATTTGACAGATTACCAGGGAGCTAGTTCGATTAATCAATATTCACTGTCAATTGATAATATACTGAAAAGTATCGAAATTTCCATTCAGGAATTTTTCTCATTTCCCCAGCAGTCTTCGATTAGCGGATATGGGTTTATTAAATATATATTGATAGCATATGCAGTTATTTTTATTTTGACAGTAGTGCTGATTATCAGGAAAAATAAAATTTACAATAATCCAATAAAAATAATTTTATTGCTTTTGATCTTTGCATTCCTTCCGTTTGCTTTGGAAATTATCCGATTTGTTATTCCGGACGTATGGTATCATATGCTGATGAATTATCCATGGTGCATACTGTTTATCAGCGTTCCTTTGCTTCACGAGCTATATATAAACAATGTGAAAGAAATATACATTGGCAAAGGATATTGTTTACTAACGAATTTTGCTGTTATTTGTGCTATCATTATTATTTTCGTTTATTTTTTAATTTCCAACTTGGCATATTTCAATATGGAAAATCGAGTTAATAAAGTTTATGGGATGACGGTTCGCATGGTGGATCGTATCGAGCAGGTAGATGGCTTTACGTTTGAAACACCAGTACTTTTTTATGGGGATACCCGGTATTCAACCGAAAGTCAAGCGGATGAGTATTTGGAAGGACTGATTGGTACAACAAATAATGATTTTATCATTTCCGATATATTTTATAAAGTCTACATCGATAATACCTTAAACCTGAAATTCCCAACTCCTGACCAACAGACAATTGAGAAAATCAGAAATAATGAGCAATTCAGGTCGATGCCTCTTTGGCCTGCAAGGGATTCTGTACAAATGATTGAAGGAATTATTGTTATAAAGGTTAATAGTAATGGGGATCGGTGGGATCATTTGTCATAAAATGATTTGAAGTTGTTTGTTGACCACTATCTGAATCTCAAATTTCCTACACCCGACCCGCAGGTAATTGAATCCATCAAAAACAGTGAACAGTTCCAGGATATGCCTCTCTGGCCCGCGAAAGATTCGGTACAGATGATTGATGGAACAATTGTTGTAAAAGTGAATGATAACTGGTAACAGAGAAAGGAGGCGCCTGATGCGTTACGATAAAATTATAATTGGTGCGGGGCTGTATGGCTTGTTCGCGGCGGAACGATGCGGACGGCGGGGCGAAAAGGTCTTGGTTTTGGAGTGTGATGCGGGACCGTTTATGCGTGCCACCTATATTAATCAGGCCCGTGTCCACATGGGATACCATTATCCGCGTTCATTGTCAACCGCTATCAAATCCGCAGGGTATTTCGAGCGATTCATGCAGGATTACTCATTTTGTGTTAAACAGGATTTTGACCAGATATATGCGATATCCAGAGACTTTTCATGGACAAATGCGGAACAGTTTAAGCGGTTTTGTTCTGCGGCCAACATTCGATGTGATTGGCTTGATCCGGACGTATACTTCAACGCCGGGTTGTGCGAGGCCGCATTTATGACCACGGAATATACTTATGATGCGCAGATTCTTAAGAAACACTTTCTGGAAAAGCTGGGCAATATGCCAAATGTTGAAATCCGCTATTTAACAATGATTGAGCGGATAGAACAAAAAAATGATGTGTATGTGATTGCGGCACAAGATCAAGAGACATCGGAAAGCGAGTTCATTCTGAACGCGACTTACGCATCTACAAATCAGATCACATCCATGCTTGGATTTGAACCGTTTCGGATCAAATATGAGCTTTGTGAAATTATTCTCTGCCATGTGGAGGACCGATTTAAAAATATAGGAATTACTGTAATGGATGGCCCATTCTTTTCCATTATGCCATTCGGATGCACTGGATTGCATTCTCTGACATCAGTGACATTTACGCCGCATATAAGTTCATTTAACACTTTACCGCAATTTAATTGCCAGGAAAAGAGCGAGGGGTACTGCACACCGCAGCATTTGGGAAATTGTGACGAATGCCGGTTTAAACCGGCATCAAGCTGGACATATATGTCCAGCTTGGCTAAGAAATACCTTCGTAAGGAATATGGATTTACTTATTATAAATCCCTGTTTTCCATGAAACCGATCCTGAAGGCGTCAGAGGTAGATGATTCCAGACCGACTGTGGTTAGAACATTTTCCAGAAAACCAACATTTGTAAGCGTACTATCTGGTAGTGTCAAGAGTTTTTCGCAAATTGGTTTGCAGACTCTGTTGTGAATGAAGTCAGCCAGCAATGGAGGCATCCTCAACGGCAACCTCCAGATGCTTCATGTTCATGTACTTCTTGTTGCCC
>CALWJF010000060.1 GCA_944380935.1 uncultured Clostridia bacterium | reverse complement strand
CGTCGCTTCTGCTGCGGAGTAGCGAACCTTTAGATACAACATCGCCGCCTGATGCAGTGTCATTTCATACAAATCGCAGCGGTCTCCGGCTCGCTCGACCAATTCCAGCACGGTCTCGTTTTCCTTTCTCTGCAGTCCGCTGGCCCCTACATACAAAAGGATATCCCGCATAAGTAAAATTATTTTTTCACGATCGGATGCACGGCGGTAGCGTTTACGTTTGGCATTTTTATAGGCAGAAAAGCCGATCGCTCCGCCGATCAGCAGCACAGACACCAAACTCAAACTTACTATGGTCCACAAACGGCGCCGCATCTGCTGTCGCTGCGCCTCCAGGCGAGCCAGTTCCGCTGCATCGAGGACGTCTTCCTGCTGCTGCGGATTCTCTATGGATTGCTCCGGCACCGGTTGGATCTGCTGCGGCATCTCTTCAATCGGGGTATTATTGAAATTGATCTGCTTTCTTGGCCACTCCTGTACACCTTGTGAGCCAAAGCCTGGCGTTGCATCCACTACAATCCAGCCATATCCCTCGATATACGCTTCACACCACGCATGTGCCTCACCGCTTTGGACCGCGTATGCCTCTCTGCTTCCTATTCCCGCATCAATGCGCACACCTTCAACATAACGTGCCGGGATCCCTGCACACCGCAGCAAAACGGTTGCCGCTGAAGCATAGTAAGTGCAATAACCCTCTTTTCCATCGAAAAGAAGCCAATCTACAAAGTCCTGACCTTCGGGCGTAGTTTCAGGCGTACGCGTATACAAATAGCCATGATCGCTGAAGTAAGACTCCACCGCAAGCAGCGCGTCATATTCTGTATCACACGCACCGCAAATCTGCGCAGCCAGCTCTTTTACTCTTTCCGGCAAAGTATCCGGAAGCTGCAGATACAGCGCATCAATGCGGTCAGCCCGCTGCCCCAAATATTCGGAAATCTCTTCATTATATATCTCCTGATCAATACCGACAAAGGATCCGCCCAATTCCCGATACGCACTATATGTACTGTTCTCCAACGCATTAAAGTCCGTATCGTCGTCATCATAATCGAATCCGTCCAGCGCACGCAAATGCGCCTGCAAGGTTTCACTTCCCCAGTTGGTTTCAAAAAACGTCATTTCATACGTCCATCCATCTCGGCGGAAACGCCGGAAACGAATATTTGCTCCGGAAAGGTCAAATCCACCTTTCGCTTCATATTCCGCCGACATAAACAGCGGTGAATACAACATACTTTTGGTTATTAAATCCCCGTATTCAATCTCCAACGTCAGCCGGTGATAAAGGTCCTCATCCATATCGGTAAGCAGGTTTTCACGCTGGAGCGAATACATCACTTCATAGGGCTCGACCGCGGCATCCTCTTCCAGAAAGTCTGCGGAACGGTCTGTCCAGCCGGTACCGGTATAATCGCTTTTAACACTGCCGCGCAAATATGTAGCCGAACGCGCCGTCACCGTTGGGCGAACGCGGAGAATCGTCGTATTCTCCCCGGCTTCCAACGTTGTCTTATCCCCAGAAAAAGCAATATTATCAAATCCGATTGTAAAATCAGCAGGAACCTGGCCGAACAGAATTTGCAGCCGGTCGGTGACGGCATCCATGCTTATATGGATGCCATCCAACAGCCGCCGCACAGCCGTCCATTGTATGGGATCTTCCTTAGACGGCAAAAAAATTACGCAAAGAGAGAGCAATATACATACCGGATAGAGGAAAAGTGCAGAATAGGGCTTTTTCTCTGTTCGCTGACGATCCATCTGCCGATTGCACAATTCCAGTACAACCGAACACAAATAAATGCATACGCAAGCTAAAGACACCTTATTGATATCATAACCCATTACCGTCAGGGCAAGGAAAGCGCCCAGCAACAACGCTGCCAGTACAAGCCGGGAAGGATAATATTTGGTCAGCGGGTAAAAAACAGCCGTCGCTGCGATCACGCTCAAGCCGCTCAGAAACAGGCAGCGCCAGAACTCCGGTTCCATCGCAGTCTGTGAATCCAGACTGGCCTGATATTGTTCCAGCCAATAAAAGCTGTCGCGAATCCACGCAGACGCCTGCGCAAAAAATACCGGTATTCGTATCCCGAAAAACACAGGCATGTGCACCAGCACCAGCACCAGCAGTCCAAGCGAAACCCATAACGCCACTTTCTTTTTCCATGCATCCATCCACACTGCAAGCGCTTCCAAACCTGCAACCGCTGCTAAAAGGAAATAAATCGGCACCTGCAACGTGAAAAATTGGCTAACTGCATACGCAAACGCAAACGCCAACAGCATGCCTGATACACCTCGTACAGCAAAGGAATAGCGGATCTGTTTCTTTTCCATAGTTTTCCTCCTATTCCTGTATATTGGAAAACACCTGTGCAAAATCCTCATCCCTATGGATTTGCAGCAGCTGTATGGAAGACTGTGCCAAATAACTGCGTAAAATCTGCTCACGTTCGTCAAGTTTATCTGCAAATAAAATTATTGCTGCTGTACAACCGCGCGATACCGCATGGGACAGTTGAGAAAACAGGTTATCCTGCAGGGTATGCGTCAGCACAATATACCGGGCCGCCGCATCGGAAAGCAATGCTGCTCCTACAAGCGTATCTGCCCCGGATTCCGCTGCAAAGGACAGGCGGCCGCAATCCTGATAAAATACATCAAAATCTGCCCGGCTATTTAAACGCATTTGTTTCCGCTGGCTCCCGTCCCAATAATGCACACTGCACGGCGTATTTGTGCGAAGACAATATTCGGCAATTGAAATGGTGCTTTCTATAATTCGATCCTCCAATTCCGCACGTGCAAGCATTTCTTTTTCACCTGTCTGGGTTAGATCCATACAAAGTTCGACCCCAAGCCGAAGCTCTTCACCAAACTTCCGGCTCATCAGTTCTCCGCGCCGTGCAGTATTCTTCCAATGTACCTGACGGAGGCTGTCACCACGGTCATACTTGCGCACTTCAATATCCAACTCATCTGTTTTGGGAGTTACACTAAAAATAGAGCGCTTGGAATCGGCATCGAGCGGTATAATTCCGAAACGTTCCAGCCGTACAATACGGGGCAAGACAACAACTTGCAGTTTTGTCAAAATTGGATACCGAAAATGAAATAAATTAAATAAATCCCCAACCAAAATTGACTCTACCCCCACTGCATAACGCCCCCGGTAATTGCAGGAAAGCTTTGCATCGACTTTTTTAATTTCGCCAGGCAGCAAACAGTAACTTTCATCCTCAGAAACATCCGGAATCGTAGACATCCCTCTAAAAAACCGAACCTGTATCCGCTGATAGCTGATGAAATCCTCATTTGCCAAACGAAACCCATACTCCGTAGTTTCCCCTTTAACCAAAGTGCGCTCTGAAATTTCCTGAAACAGCTTAAACCGTATAAAAACATAGAGTGTATAAAGAAAAGACAGTAACGGAGCGATGAGTACAAAGTAGAACAGAGCATAGGGGATATTCCCTCCGTAAAAACTGGCAAACGTACCTGTGGCAATCCATAAAATTACCAAAATGATGCGGTTTCGCCTCATACTTTGCCCTCTTTTCTATATATTTGGCGCATTCGTCTTATGGATGATTTCATCCAATATCGTTTTTGGGGTCTGCCGTGAAAGGCGGGCTTCGGGCGTCAAAACAAAGCGATGCTGCAAAACCGGACCTGCCATTGTACGAACATCATCTGGAATCACAAAACCGCGTCCATTTACAGCAGCATGCGCCTGTGCCGCACGTGCCAGAGCTATGGAGGCACGCGGGCTTGCGCCCAGGGAAAGCGAAGCATTTTTCCGCGTCGCAGAAATTAAATCGATGATATACGCACGTATATCCGGATGCATTTCAATGCCACGTACTGCACTCTGCATCTGTTCGATCGTTTTCCCATCAACAACCGGCGTCAGATTGGCAAGCGGTTCATTATCAATATATAGGGCCAGCATCTGAGCTTCATCCTGTTTCTCCGGATATCCGATAGAAATCCGCATAAGGAAGCGATCCAGCTGTGCCTCCGGTAAGTTATAGGTACCCAGATAATCAACAGGGTTTTGCGTCGCAATTACCATAAATGGATGGGGAAGCTTATGGGTTATTCCATCTACAGTAACCTGTCCCTCTTCCATCGCTTCCAACAAACTTGCCTGCGTTTTGGGAGAAGTTCGGTTAATCTCGTCGGCTAAAATAATATGATTCATTACCGCACCATGCGAAAACTCAAATTGCGATGTTTTCATATTATAGACTGAAACACCGGTAACATCCGACGGCAAAGTATCGGGGGTAAACTGTATACGTGTAAATCCGCAATCAATTGTTTTCGCCAGAGCATTGGCAAGACTTGTCTTTCCCACACCGGGGACATCTTCAATCAAAAGATGACCATCCGAGATTAGGGTAATCAGCGTCAATAAAATAATTTTGCGTTTGCCAACAAGAACCATTTCAATATTATCCGCCATTTTTTCTACAATCTTCTGAATGTCCATATTTCACCTCTAAATGCATTTTTTTGTTTGATAAATCTACTCACCACTTATTTGCTACAGCATATACTGAAATAGGTATGTGCAAATCTATCCCAAAGGAGATCGGAATGAAAAATTGCAATAATGATTTTCGAACACCAACTAACATTGTAAATTGTACTCCGAAATGCGATCCCTGCTGCTGTCCGCAAATAATCATCAATGGTGGGCCAACCGGGCCTACGGGACCCACCGGGCCCACCGGACCAATTGGCTTAATCGGGGCTACCGGACCAAGAGGAGCTACGGGAGCAACCGGACCAATTGGAGCAACCGGCCCCACAGGTCCTAGTGGAATAACAGGCGCTACCGGGCCCACAGGGCCAACCGGGGCTACCGGACCAGCTGGCGTCACCGGACCCACCGGACCAATAGGAGCAACAGGTACACAAGGCGCTACCGGGCCTACGGGGCCAACCGGGCCTACGGGACCCACCGGGCCGACTGGTGCAGGTATTGATACAGTATCTGAATTCAATCCAGCCACTGTTTATTCGCTAGACGATTTAGTTTATTATAATGGAAGTCTATATCAAGTCAATCAAGACAATCCGACTGGAACACCTGGCTCTTCAGCCGACTTTAATCTTGTGACGGTCATGGGTCCTACTGGCGCTACCGGACCGACTGGGCCCACTGGACCCACAGGACCTGCCGGAACGATCGGTGCGACTGGACCTACGGGTATTCAGGGGGTAACCGGGCCGACCGGGCCGGAGGGGACTGGTGCCACGGGACCCACTGGACCGACTGGACCTACCGGGCCTGCCGGCGCAACCGGAGCCACAGGACCGACTGGGGCACAAGGTATTGCTGGTACCGAAGGTGCTACCGGGCCAACTGGCCCGACTGGGCCGACCGGACCCGAAGGAACCGGCGCAACGGGACCTACCGGGCCTACGGGACCTGAGGGCGCAACGGGACCTACCGGGCCCACTGGACCCGAAGGAACTGGGGCCACCGGCCCAACTGGTCCGACCGGACCTGCCGGGGCACAGGGTACTGCGGGTACTGAAGGTGCTACTGGCCCGACTGGACCGACCGGACCTGAAGGCGCTGCTGGTGCTACTGGTGCAGAAGGCGCTACTGGCCCGACCGGACCGACTGGACCTGAGGGGCCTGCCGGTGCCACTGGTGCGGCCGGCGCCGAAGGTGCTACTGGCCCGACCGGACCCACCGGGCCGACTGGGCCTGCTGGACCAAGTGGATTATCTGCAACGCTCACCCCTGCTGCTGCCGTGACAGACGCATCGAGTACTGAAGACATTGTAACACAGTTCAATGAACTTCTAGCCAATTTGCGTTCAGCCGGTTTATTGGAAAGCTGAAACAAATAAAAATTTTAAAAAAACAGGCCGGAAACCCGGCCTGTTTTTTCTGTCTTAAAACTAAATTACTCTTTCAGTGAACCAAGCATAACGCCCTTAACAAAGTATTTCTGGAAGAACGGATATGCACACATCATCGGAATAGACGAAAGCATAATAATCGTATACTTCATCTGCAACGTACCCATTTGCTTTTCATTGTACGCTTTCAATTCCTCGTCTGACAAGTTCATCATGTTTTCAATAGAAGCATCATCAAAGATCAGCAAACGACGTAAATACAGCTGCAAAGGACGCCAGTCATCACTTCTCAAATACAGCATTGCATTGAACCAGCTATTCCATACACCGATAATCGTATAAAGCGCAATAACTGCAATAATTGCCTTGGAGTTCGGGATATACAGGTTGAAGTAAACACGATAATGGTTCGCACCATCAATCATAGCCGCTTCACGCAGCGATTCACCAATAGTACGGAAGAAGGAACGCATCAGGATAGTATACCAGATACTGGTTGCCGTCGGCAGAATCAACGCCCATGGCGTATCATACATACCGAGTTTCGTAATCAAAAGGAACAACGGAATCATACCACCAGAAAAGTACATTGGGATCAAAAGGAAGAAGGTCAAATACTTTCTGCCTTTCAGCGCATGAGAAGTCAACGGATATGCGCAAGTAGACGTTGTAATCAACATCAATCCACAGTTGGCAATACAATACATAATGGTATTTCTATAGGAAATCCACAGGTTTTTATCCATAACTGCTGTCTCATAACCGCCCAGATAAAAACCATTCGGCCACCAATATGCATTACCGGCAACTGCAGCCTGCGGCTCACTGAGGGAAAGCACAAATACATACCACATCGGATACAGTGCAATGAAACCGAAAAAGATCGCCAGTATGTAGAAAATTACGTCAGCAACCCTGCTGCCCTCTTTTATTTTATTCGGATTCTTCATTTTTTCTCAACCTCCTATATTACCACAAACCAAAGCCTGTGAGCCAGTTACTAAGTTTATTGGCAAAGAAGGTAAGCGTAAAGCCAATGACCGACAGGAACAAGCTAACTGCCGTGGAATAGCTGTACTTACCGCCCTCAATACCTTCACGATAAACGTATGTACCGATAACGTCAGAGGTTTCGTAAGTCGCCGGGCTATAAATCAAAAGCGTAAGGTCTGTATTGGAGTTTAAAATACCTCCGATTGCCAGAATGAACTGGATCATAATAATCGACTTCAAACCAGGCAGCGTAATATGCCACATCTGGCCCCAACGGTTTGCACCGTCAATTCGGGCAGATTCATACAGCGTCGGGTCAATTGCCGACAAAGTAGAGAAATACAGAACGGATGAAAAACCAAAACTCTTCCATGTCTGGATTAATGTATAAATCCACGGATACGATGTTGAACTATCCAACCACGCTTTCGGTTTTACACCAAACAGAGAAAGAAAACGATTCAAAATACCGGTCGGCTCAAGGAAGGTGATGAACATGGCCGCGACAACAACCGTTGAAATAAAATACGGAAGATAAGAACATGTCTGAATAAATTTCTTAAAGGTAAGCGCTTTGATTTCATTAAGGATCAGCGCAAAGATAATCGGTACCCAGAAGCTGATGCAAAGGTGGAGCAAACTTAAACGAATCGTATTCCCAACAATACGTCCAAAATAAATACTCTCTGTAAATTTGATAATGTGTTTCAACCCACACCACGCAGTGCTTCCATCAAATGCCAAAAAAGGTTTCCCCGGGAAATAATCCTGAAAAGCGATTAAAATGCCGTATAGCGGGATGTAGTTAAAGATGATAATGAAAATACCTGCCGGAATGACGAAAGACCAAAGCTCAAGGTTTTCCATCAGGATTCTTCTTTTTCGTCCCCTTGCCAACTCCAATGCGATATCATTGGTAGCCACCGGCCCTGACGCCGGTACCGCTTCTTTTTTCATGCAGCTGCCTCCTTAAATAAATCTTGCCAGAATCTGCGGGAACCTTCAGGCCGCAAAATGCTGTGAGTGATTTTTTTGTGACAAAACCATAAATAAAAAGTAACTCAAACATGCATTTTTTTATGTTTGAGCAACTTTTCTATTCGCGTACAGTGTCACAAAAACTCATAAAAAGCACTGGAATTGAGCAAAACGACCAATAAAATGCGTTTAAGTCCATTGCTTTTGTTTAGATAGTACCATATTCGTTTTTGAAAGTCAATAGGTTTTCGTCAAAATGACGTTCTTTTTTTATAAGTAATCTTTCAAACCCGGTAATATCGAACGAATTCTGCTTTTTTCCCCATAATCAGCAACGTTTCATCTGGTTTGTAACTAAATTGTTACCAAATCTCACACATCTGTCTTCTCTTTTTTTCCTTTTCTTTATTATAAAACAAAACGGTGGACATACATACTATACCCACCGTTTTGTTTTTATTCAGATGCATTGGACAATTTTGAAATATGTTCTAATAAACCTTGGCCATTTTGCCAGAAATCAGAGCGATTCCTTTTCCAAAACCAGAAAATCATATGGAGCCAGGATAAGCTCGCCTTCCACAAATTCCCCGCTAACGAGATTACGATAGCGACCGTCAAGGCATACCGTACCAGCCTCATATCCTACCTCGGCTAAAACCAGACCTTCGTAAACACCGGTACGCTCAACAACAAGTATATTTTCGCTGGAACAAACCGATGGTTTTAATCCCGCTTTTTTATATGCATAAGCAGCCAATGCCCGCAGCGCCTTTGCAGATGGATGCGTTCCCAGCACAATTACGCCGCCACTGCCTACAGGGCAATATGCGGCAGCCGTCCGGCCATCCAGTGGACTGGGTTCATCCGCGGCAGCATATACACCCAACGTTTCCATTCCATCTCCCAAAGTATAGACATCTGTCCAGATATCCGCGTTACTTTCTATACCGCCCATCCAGCGCACCTTTGCAGGGATATGTGCAGCACTCATCCCGAAATCATTATAAATCCCGGTAATCCGTTCTATCATGCCATATGGAGAATGCGGATATTTGGCAAGATGCCGGTCACGGAAATCGGTAAAGGGGCCGGCAATCCAGATTCCACCTTTGCGAATCCATGCCTCAAGCCGTTGTGCAAAATCACCTTGTTCCAGCGTCATCAGGTATGGGGAATACAGCACTTTTACACCATCCAGTGTATGTTCCGGCTCAATAATTTCAGGCATCATGCCGCTTCCGAAGAACGCTTTATATTCCAGCGGCAAACGGTCGCGGTAATGAAAATCAGCAACCGTCGGAGAGGCATCGAACATCACACCTGCCGTACACGATGCGCTCATGGCAAAACCAGTATGACGCAGCTTTGTCTTAGTCAGAAATTCCTCCGTTTTCGTCAGGATATCGCTGACCTGCCGCACCTCATCGAAATTATACACGGGCCGTCCCTGCGTCGAAATCACATATCCATGCATCAGCTCGTGGCCGGACGGATGCTGACGCCAGAGCCAATAGCTGTTCATTTCTCCGCCGAAAGCATACGGCAACAGGGAATTGATCCGGCAGAAGCCGAGCGGATAGCGTACTGCAGGTGTGGCAGCGGAACCGTTAAAGCTGGTCGACGTTTCCGTATTCCAGAAGGGCACATCCGGCTTCAGGTTCTGACAATAGTTGAACCAGAATGCTGCCTGCCACAAATTGTCCCTGTTATTGTAATGGTTAAACTGCACCACATCCAAAGGGGCAACAGTTTTCGGATAGTGCTGAGTAAAGATCGGCATCATATCCGTGCCGATCGGGACCCTCACGCCCCCCGCACGCAGTACCTCAGCCTGCATATGCAAAAATTCTGCATTCGAATCCGACTGAAAGTCCAGATATTCCGCGATCAGGGACGGATTCGACCAGGTACGTTCATCCGGGTGCGGGACATCGTCGAAGCTTTCATATTCCTGGCTCCACATTCCCAGATTCCAGGCACGGTTAAGTGCCTGGACCGTCCCGAATTTTTTCCGCAGACGATCATGGAATGCGCGCATACAGTCCGGGCAGGAGCAGCCACGGCCGTTGGGTGCAATCTCATTATCCAGCTGCCAACCAATGATATTTATATCCCCTGCAAATTCTTCTGCCATTTTGGCTGCAATCCGGCATGAATATTCCCGATAAATCGGGGCATTTGAACAGCAATGCCGGCGTTCCCCATGCTGTCTGCGCCGTCCTGAAGCATCCACGGCCAGTATCTCCGGATATTTGCGGGTCAACCAGGCCGGCGGTGTCACCGAGGGCGTACACATCACCGTTTTAATGCCATTTTCCCCCAATGTATCCACAATCCGATGCAGCCAACTAAAATCGTATTGTCCATCGTGCGGTTCCATACTGCTCCAGGAAAACTCTGCTATACGCATAACGTTGAAGCCGCCTTCTTTCATCAGACGGATATCTTCCTGCAGAGTTGGCAAATCCTTACCATATACCTCCGGGTAAAATGCTGCGCCAAGATAAAGTTTTTCCATATTCCTCCTCCTTATAACCAGATTGCGTTCCACTGACCGTTTTGATTCAACCGGAAAAGCTAAATTCTGCGGGATAGAATTTCGCTATACTGGGTTCGAAAAACCTGAAAACAGCCATTTTCAATGGCTTCTCGCATCAGGCGTGTCAAATTGTTGTAAAAATACAGGTTATGCAGCGTCGCAAGCCGTCCTGAAAGAGATTCTCCGGCCCGAAACAGATGCCGCAGATAAGCACGCGAATAATTTTGACAGGTTGGGCAACCGCATCCCGGTTCAATCGGCTCTTCGTCACGAGAATATTTTTCGTTATTCAGATTCCGAATCCCCTCCCAGGTAAAAACATGGCCATGCCGGGCATTCCGGGCAGGCATCACGCAATCAAAAAAGTCTATGCCGCGGGCTACTCCTTCAATCAGGTTGGAAGGTGTTCCGACGCCCATTAAATAACGGGGCTTGTCCACCGGCGCCACAGGGCAGACATGTTCAAGAATCTCGTACATCACCTGTGTCGGTTCTCCGACTGCAAGCCCGCCGACTGCATAACCCGGAAGGTCAAGTTCTGCAATACGCTTCATATTTTCTACGCGCATATCCACATAGGCTCCGCCCTGATTAATTCCAAAAAGCATTTGGCCGGGATTTGTACGCATCCCTTCCTCTTGTAACCGTTGCATATGTGCTTTGCAGCGCACCAGCCAACGTTCTGTACGCGCAACGCTTTGCAGTACATAATCGCGCGGCGAAGGATTTGCAACACATTCGTCAAAAGCCATTGCAATATCCGATCCAAGCGCCGCCTGTATTTCCATACTGCGCTCCGGGGTCATCGTGATCAGATGCCCATCGGTATGCGCATGGAAAGTTACGCCTTCTTCACGAATCTGACGAAGGCCGGCCAGCGAAAAAACCTGGAAACCGCCCGAATCCGTCAAAATCGGATGGGGCCAATTCATGAAGCGGTGCAGCCCGCCCAGCGCACGCACGGTCTCTTCCCCCGGCCGTACATGCAAATGATAGGTATTGGACAGCTCCACTTGACAGCCGACCTGTTCTAAGTCCCGCGTGGAAACCGCCCCTTTTATTGCAGCAAGTGTCCCAACATTCATAAACACCGGCGTCTGCACCGTACCATGCGGCGTATAAAATACACCCCGCCGTGCAGCTCCGTCTGTTTTCAACAAAGTAAACAATTCTTTTCTCTCCCATACTGCCGGATAAAAACCGGAAGATGTACAAAAGCACATCTTCCGGCACCTGATTTTAATCCATATACCCTTCCGCGCATAGCAATTCTGCAGTCTCTACGGCACCGCCTGCGGCGCCGCGCAGCGTATTATGCGCAAGACCGACAAATTTTACATCAAACAGGGCATCCGGACGCAAACGGCCGAGCGAAACGGCCATTCCGCCTTCCAAGTCACGGTCAAGCCGTGTCTGCGGACGGTCTTCCTCTTCAAAATAATGAATAAACTGCTTCGGCGCAGATGGCAGGTTTAATTCCTGCGCACGTCCACGATAATTTTTCCAACGTTCAATGATCTCGTTTAACGGGATTTTTTTATCAAAAGTCGCAAAAACAGCTGCCATATGGCCATTGGTCACTGGAACGCGGATACATTGTGCAGTGATAATCGGTGCACTGGCCGGCACAATTACGCGATCTTCAATTCTGCCCCATATTTTCAACGGTTCCATTTCGGATTTCTCTTCCTCTCCGCCGATATAGGGGATTACGTTATCGATCATTTCCGGCCATTCATGGAATGTCTTACCCGCACCGGAAATTGCCTGGTACGTACACACCGCCGCACGGCGCAGACCAAAGTCTCGCAGCGCATGCAGCGCCGGAACATAACCCTGAATCGAGCAGTTCGGCTTTACCGCCACAAATCCACGACGCGTACCAAGACGATCCCGCTGGAAAGGAATAATCTGCGCATGATCTGCATTCAATTCCGGAATGATCATCGGCACATCCGGTGTCCAACGGTGCGCCTTATTATTGGAAACAACCGGGCATTCATGCAGCGCATACATATTTTCCAATTCCACAGTATCGTCGCTTTTCATGTCCACCGCGCAGAAAACAAAATCTACCAGATCTACAATCCGATCAATATCCGCTGCCGCATCAAAAACCGGCAAATCCGCGCAACATGCAGGAAGCGGTTCATCCAACTTCCATCTTCCCTCCACAGCCTCGGCATAAGTCTTGCCGGCACTGCGAGCGCTGGCAGCAACCGCAGTAATCTCAAACCATGGATGGCGGCTCAAAATCAGCGCGAAACGCTGGCCCACCATGCCTGTGCAGCCAATTATACCGACTCTGTACTTTTTCATTTCCAAATTCTCCTTTATCTTTGGGCCTTAAAGCCGCGTATTGAAATGCCTGACCGGTATCCCGGCGCAGGCGGTACTCTTCAGATGCAATATGACCTATGCCCTTTCCTTTACAGTGAAGCAACAAGGTCTTCCATATCATAATACCCTGTTTCTTTTTCTGCAAGAAACAAAACCGCTCGAATTGCACCGGTTGCAAACAACGCGCGCGATTGCGCACTATGGCGCAATTCAATTACTTCGTCTGTTCCGGCAAAGACAACTTCATGTTCACCCACAATTGTGCCGCCCCGTACAGAATGAATCCCTATCTCATTTTTAGGACGTGTCTGCCGCACGGCATGCCGGTTATATTGATACTGCGCTGTATATGGCAATTCCCGGGCGGCTGCATCGGCCAGCATTAATGCCGTACCCGACGGCGCGTCAATTTTTTGATTATGGTGGCGCTCGATCACTTCCACATCATAGGCATCACCGAGAACACGGCAGGCGCGCCGAACAAGATCCGCAAGCAAAGCAACACCCAGCGACATATTTGCGCTTTTAAAAACTGCAATCTGCTCCGAAGCGGCACGCAGCGCCTCCATCTGTTGCGGCGTATGGCCCGTCGTCGCTACGATCAGGCGCAGTCCACGCCCGACGCAATAGGCAAGCGTCCGGTCCAGCGCGGAAGCGACCGTAAAATCCACCACCACATCCGCCTCGCCTACAAATTCATAAATATCCGCATA
>CALWJF010000059.1 GCA_944380935.1 uncultured Clostridia bacterium | reverse complement strand
CTACAATAACCGCAGAATCAAGGCAAAGCTAAAGGGCCTGCCGCCTGCTCTTCACAGACAACAAGCCCTTTCGGTTGCTTGAATTATTTCTTCAAAAATATTGTCTAACTTTTTGGGGGCACTTCAGGAATTTTGTCCCTTTTTTAATCAATTTATTTTCTATACCTTAAAATGCTACGCCATAAGCAAGCATGCTTTCCGCAACCTTCAGGAAACCGGCAATATTTGCACCCATAACCAGGTTACCCGGATCTCCATATTCTACAGAGGCCGCATATGCATTCTTATAAATATTGACCATGATATCATCCAGCTTTGCGTCAACTTCTTCAAAACTCCAGCTCAAACGCATGGAATTCTGGCTCATTTCAAGACCGGAAGTTGCTACGCCGCCAGCATTGGCCGCCTTCGCCGGTGCAAAAAGCAAACCTGCCGCACGAATTGCCTCAACTGCTTCAGGCGTAGAGGGCATATTCGCACCCTCCGCAACTGCTTTACAGCCGTTTGCAATCAATGCCTTTGCACCTTCTACATCCAGTTCATTCTGTGTTGCGCAGGGCAGTGCAATATCGCAGGGAATCGTCCAGATTCCACGGCAACCCTCGGTATATGTCGCAGTCGGGACTTCATTGAGGTATTCTTTAATACGGCCACGGCGTACCTCTTTGATCTGCTTGACAACATCCAACTTGATCCCATCCGGATCATAAATGTAGCCATTGGAATCACTCATTGCAATAACCTTGCCGCCCAGTTCAGTAGCCTTCTGCGTCGCATAAATTGCAACATTTCCGGAACCGGAAACTACAACTTTCTTGCCTTCAAAGCTCATTCCGGCACCTGCAAGCATCTCACGGGTAAAGTAGCACAAACCAAAACCTGTAGCTTCTTTACGAGCAAGTGAGCCGCCGTAAGTCAATCCCTTACCGGTCAATACGCCGGTATGGGTATCGGTCAAACGTTTATACCAGCCATACATGTACCCGATTTCACGGGCACCCACGCCAATATCTCCTGCCGGAACATCGGTATCCGGTCCAATATGCTTATACAGCTCCGTCATAAAACTCTGGCAGAAACGCATAACCTCAGCGTCCGATTTCCCCTTCGGATCGAAGTCTGCGCCGCCTTTGCCGCCGCCCATGGGCAAGCCGGTTAACGAGTTCTTAAATACCTGCTCAAACCCTAAAAACTTCAGGATCGACGCATTTACAGACGGATGCAGACGCAAACCACCCTTATACGGACCAATCGCAGAATTAAACTGAACACGGAACCCACGATTCACCTGAACCTTACCGCTGTCATCCACCCACGGAACACGGAACATAATCATACGTTCCGGCTCGACCATACGATCGATAACGCCAGCCTCTACAATATCAGGGCGGCGTTCTACAACCGGCGTTAAAGTCTCCAGAACTTCACCCACAGCCTGTAAAAACTCGGGTTCATTGGGATTCCGTTTTGCAACGTTTTGGTAAACTTGATTCAAATATGCATTTTTTATTTCCATTGCGGATTTACTCCTTTCCAATTTGCACAGCCTTCCCTGCGCTTTATCCTAATACCGTTTTAGTTTATAACAGCATCTTAATATTGTCAAGAAAAAAATACCCAAAAAAGCAGCAAATTGTAGAAAAAAACAGATTTAAAACATAAAACAAACAGATGATTGTGTAGTTTTATACTTTTTACTATATTGGGGTGTGTTTATTCCTTTTTTATGCATATTATTGAAATATTTATGCTTTTTTCAGAAAAACACGAATAACTATTAATTTATTGACGCTTGTCATTTTTTAAAAACAGAGTTTTTTCTTCTACCTCTTTGATATACCTGTCATGCGCTACAGGCATAACAGGTATTTGAAAGGTGCAAAATGAAAGATATAAACTTTCAAATTTTTGTATTTTGATGAGTACGGCGCATCTGAAGCTGCATGATCATGTGATTGAATTCCGCGCCTGCAATTAATACGACACCGGTAAAATACAGCCACAGTATCAGCACGACAACAGCACCAATAGAACCATAAAGTAAACTATAGCGGCCCATATTGCTCACATACAAGGAAAAAGCTGCTGAAACCGCTACCCATCCTAAAGATGCGGCAACCGCACCAGGCAGAGCATGCCGAAATTTAATACGCCGATTTGGTACCACTGAATACAAAATGACGAGCAGCACCAGAAAAATCACCAGGATCAAAATAAACCGTAAATAGGACCAAAGTTCCACAAACCAGCCGCCGATTCCTAAAATGCGTTCCAAACTGGCAAGCAAATTGGGGGTGGAAACGACAACCAGCAGGGTTACAGACAACGCTACTAGGAACAATGCAGAAAAAGCCAGATTGATTAAAAACTGCTGAAAGGGATGGCGTGTTTCTGTCAAATTATAACTGCGATTGATTGCTTCCGATAAACAGGCGACTGCACGGGATCCGCCGTATAGCGACATGATAATACCCGTAAACATCAAAGTGTTCCGACCCAGCTCAGAACTGTAGTCCAGCAAAGAGGTAATTGTATTGATCACATCCGCAGGAATCATTCGATCTGAAAGTATTTGCGTTATATCTGTATTCTCACTCAATCCCGATAAAAGTAGACCAACGAACAAAATCAGCGGCAAAAAGGAAAATAATAGATAATACGCAAGTGCCGCACTGGACCGCCCGATTTTATCCGAAACGCAATTCCGAATAAAATCGGCAAACGGAGTCCGTAGCCATTTTGAATTTTGAATTTTATGCAGCAATTCTTTCATGCGTTTTCCGATTCTTCCTTTTGTTTTTAAATTCCCTGATTATCGATAAAAGCATCTATAGTCTATACTACCATCTTTTTTACTGCATTTCCAGTGTTTTATTGACATTCCTGTTTTTCATTGCTAAAATAAAAAAGGGGGCGATTGTATGTTTCAAAAAATTTTCTGCGCCATCGGCGCTTTTTTTATTCTTACCGTATCGGCATTGGCAGTGACGGAAAGCTTCGACAACGTGTTTTTACAGGAAGACCTTGTATTTTATGACGGCATGGCAGCCGTGGAAATATCCGGTTTATGGGGATATATTGACAGTTCAGACAATCTTGCCATTCATTGTCAATATTCGCAGGCAGGACCGTTTTCAGAAGGGTTGGCGTTCGTCAAGGACAGTCTGGGTTGGCGTTGTATTGATAAAACCGGACAAATCCTCTTCACTTTAAGCTGTGATGAGGTCTATCCCTTTTCCGACGGCATTGCCCGTTTTAAACGCGGTGAGTACTATGGATTTGTTGACAAAAATGGACAAATTATAAATGAAGCAAAATGGACGGATGCACGTGATGCCAAAAATGGATTTATTGCAGTCTGCCAGGAAAGTCTTTACGGATATATTGATTATACCGGTGAAATTTTCATCGCCACTCAGTATGATGAAGCCTATGATTTTACTGAAAATGCGGCTTATGTGGTTTCCAATGGTGTAGGGCAACTCATCAGTGCAGAGGGTGAGGTAATTTACACCGGCGTCTGCTCCGATATTTATGAAGGTTTGGCGAAAATCAGCACAACCGACGATTCTGGTACTACGCTTTATGGTTTTGTTAATGAATCCGGTGTTGTTGTCATCCAGCCCGTTTGGGAAGATGCAGGCATACCATCCGGCGGGAAAATAGCCGTTAAAAAAGATGGAAAATGGGGGTATATTGACTTCCAGGGAAATACTGCATCTGAATTTATTTGGGACTTTGCCGCACCCTATAAGGGCGGGTATGCACGTGTAGCAAAGCTGCCGGACGGGCAATCGCTTCCAACCAGTTACGTATACAGCGGTTATGTCCCTGATTTCAACTATACCTATCTCAATGCTTCCGGGGCCGTCATCAATGAAACGGTTTCTTACAAAGATGCGCGCGACTTCTCCGATGGACGTGCTGCGGTGTATGTCGATGGATTATGGGGATTTATCGATACGCTTGGAACACAGGTCATTCCATGCAGATATGAAAGTGTTTCTGACTTTTCCTCTAATCATGCACTCGTCGTCCTGGAGGGCATTTCTGCAATTACTGACGATACCGGAAAACTCATGGTCTATTATGCTGCAGGTGAGGAACGCCCAAGCGACGGCACCGAAGTAGAGAATACTGTACTGCAACCGTTTATCAAGGAAGAGACTGACGCTGCGAAAAAGCGTGGCGTTGTTTCTTATATTGCCATGGGCATATCCGCTTTTATTATCTTCTATAGCATCGTGTGTGCAACAATCCGTTTGTGCGTACAATCTGCTCGTAAGCACCGGCGTACCGTCCGAAAAAAAGTCGCTACAGCACCGGCTGCTGTTATTTCTTCCCAAAGAAAAAGGCGTCGTTAAAAAATTTTTATAATTTTTTTACAGACGTATAAATAACCGTATTCCACTGGGGTTCAAAACATATGCTATGTCCCGGAAATTCCGATTTCCGGGATTTCTTTATGCCATGACGCAAACAATACCCTTACACAGTTCAAGCTGTATTCAGGTACTCTTATTATTTTATTTCTTTACACGTATATATACATACAAAAACGTTAATACAATATCTTGTATCTGTACTTGCTTTTTGAAACTAGATGTGATATGATGAGCAGGCTTTTAGTTTCCAAAGCAGTCTTACAAAAAAAGAGGGTTGTTTATGAAATTGCAAGGGCTCGCCAAATTGACATTACTGGATTACCCGGGGCGTGTTGCCTGTACGGTTTTTTTCGCAGGCTGCAATTTTCGTTGCCCTTTCTGTCACAATGCAGGACTGGTTTTGGAACCCGACGCAAATCTGCAAATCGATGCAGAAGAATTTTTTCTTTTTCTGGAAAAGCGAAAGGGAATTTTAGATGGTGTGTGCATCACCGGAGGCGAACCGCTTTTACAGCCGCAGCTGGCCGTATTCATTCGAAATATCCGTTCGCGTGGTTTTGCAGTTAAATTGGATACCAACGGTTCCCTCCCGGAGCGGCTTGATATGCTTTTGGAAGAAGGTCTGATCGATTATGTGGCTATGGATCTTAAAAATTCGCAGGATCTTTATGCCAAAACTGCCGGCGTCGCAGTTGACTTGGAAAAAATCCGGCATAGCATTGCGCTCATTATGGAAAAGGCGCCTGATTACGAGTTTCGAACTACGGTTGTATCCGGCTATCATACGCCACAGTCTATCTCGCAGGCCGCACAATTGATTTCAGGTGCAAAACGCTACTTCCTTCAAGCCTTTGTCGATTCCGGTTCGCTGATTCTACCAGGCCTTTCCCCCTGTACGCCCCAGCAAATGGAACGTATGGCTGAAGCGGCGCGCAACTTTGTGACGAATACGCAGCTTCGAGGTGTATAATTCGTTATTTTGTATGCATTAAAAAAATTAACACAATATATTGTGTTTTCCCTCTTGTTTTTTTCCCTTATCTATAGTATAATCATCACAGATTCAAGTCCGATGACGATGAAGGAGGTTTTCGTCGATGTACCGCGTTGTTAAAAGAGATGGAAAAATTGTAGATTTTGATATTAGTAAAATCAGCGCTGCGATTCTCAAAGCTTTCAATGCACTGGAAAAACAGTATCATCCCAGTGTGATCGATCTGCTTTCCTTAAAGGTTACGGCTGATTTCGAGCCGAAAATTGAAAACGATTGCATTGCTGTTGAAGATATTCAGGATAGTGTTGAATCCGTACTCATCCAGGCCGGGTACGGCGATGTGGCCAAAGCCTATATTCTCTATCGCCGTCAGCGGGAAAAGCTTCGCAATCTGAATACGACCCTGCTCGATTATAAGGCAACGGTTGATAATTATGTAAACCTAAACGACTGGCGTGTCAAGGAAAACTCCACAGTTACCTACTCCGTCGGCGGCCTGATTCTTTCCAACTCCGGCGCTATCACGGCTAACTACTGGCTCTCGGAAATTTATGATGACGAAATTGCCAATGCGCACCGCCATTGCGATTTGCATCTGCATGATCTGTCCATGCTGACCGGTTACTGTGCGGGTTGGAGCTTGCGGCAGCTAATTAAGGAAGGGCTTGGCGGCGTTCCGGGTAAAATCACCTCTTCCCCTGCCAGCCATTTATCTACATTGTGCAATCAGATGGTCAATTTCCTGGGTATCATGCAAAACGAATGGGCCGGCGCACAGGCTTTCTCTTCCTTTGATACCTATCTGGCTCCGTTTGTCAAAGTGGACAAGCTCACGTATAAAGAAGTCAAACAATGTATCCAGTCCTTTGTCTACGGTGTCAATACACCATCGCGTTGGGGTACGCAGTCCCCATTCTCCAACATTACCCTTGACTGGACGGTGCCCGCTGATTTGGCCGATCAGCCCTGCATTGTCGGCGGAAAGGAGATGGATTTCTGCTATCGTGACTGCAAGCCGGAAATGGATATGGTCAATCGCGCCTTCATCGAAATCATGATTGAAGGCGACGCCAACGGCCGCGGCTTCCAATACCCGATCCCGACCTATTCCATTACCCGTGATTTTGATTGGTCT
>CALWJF010000058.1 GCA_944380935.1 uncultured Clostridia bacterium | reverse complement strand
CGATGGAAGACCTCGATAAAATGGAAGAGCTGTGCTATCATCTGAAATCCAGTTCGCTGTGCGCCCTCGGACAGACTGCGCCGAACCCGGTGCTTTCTACGATGAAATTCTTCCGCGAAGAATATATTGCGCATGTTGTCGATAAAGTCTGTCCGGCCGGCGTTTGTAAAAAGCTTGTCCATTATGAAATTGTTGCAGATAAGTGCCGCGGCTGTACGGCCTGCGCCAGAGTGTGTCCGGTGGGTGCGATTTCCGGTTCGGTACGCAATCCGCATACGATTGATACGACCAAGTGTATAAAGTGCGGCGCCTGTATTGAGAAGTGTAAGTTCGGCGCTATCGTGAAGAAGTAAAAAGGAGAGCTTGAAGAATGGATACCGTTAGATTGAAAATAAACGGAATAGAAGTTGAGGCTCCCCAGGGCGCAACGATTATTGAAGCCGCGCGCCTTGCCGGCGTCCGCATTCCGACCTTGTGTTATTTAAAAGGAATCAATGCTATTGGCGCCTGCCGTATCTGCCTGGTGGAAGGTACGGAAGGCGGCCGTCCGATGCGCGGTCTGGTTGCAGCTTGCGTATATCCGGTCAGTGAAGGCATGGAAGTTTTCACCAATACTCCGAAAGTCATCCAGTCCAGAAAGAATACGCTGGAGCTGATCCTTTCCAATCACCGCATGGACTGCCTGTCCTGTACCCGCAACGGCAACTGTGAGCTGGCGGCGCTTGCTAAAGAATACGGCGTCGATCAGTATCGTTTTGGCGATGGCCGTGATATCCCGGTGGATTTGGATACCTCCAGTCCGCACCTTGTGCGTGATAATTCCAAGTGTATTCTTTGCCGCCGCTGTGTTGCTGTGTGCCGTCAGAATCAGTACGTGGCGGTTATCGGTACCAATGAGCGCGGATTTGCGACGAATATTGGCAGTGCCTTTGGCGTCAAATTGGCGGAAACTTCCTGTATCAACTGTGGCCAATGTATTACGGTATGTCCGACCGGTGCGCTGTCTGTAAAGGATGATACGAATAAGGTCTGGGATGCGATCCAGGATCCGTCCAAGCATGTAGTTGTCGGGCCGGCTCCGTCTGTACGCGCGCAGCTGGGCGAATGCTTTGGCGAGAAAATGGGAACCAATGTGGAAGGTAAGATGGTTGCCGCATTGCGCCGGTTGGGATTTGACAAAGTCTTTGACGTAGATACTGCCGCGGATATGACTATAATGGAAGAAGGAACAGAACTACTGGAGCGCGTGAAAAATGGCGGCACGCTGCCGATGATTACTTCCTGCTCTCCGGGCTGGGTTAAGTTCTGCGAGACATATTATCCGGACTTTATTCCGAACCTGTCTTCCTGCAAATCGCCGCAGCAGATGTATGGCGCATTGATGAAGACGTATTATGCGGAAAAAGAGGGTATAGATCCAAAAGACATTTTTGTTGTATCCGTTATGCCCTGTACCGCCAAGAAATTTGAAATTGGGCGTGAAGATGAATCGGCTTCCGGATATCCGGATATTGACGTATCGATTACGACTGTAGAGCTTGCGAATATGATCAAGCGCGCAGGTCTTGACTGGGACAGCCTTCCGGATGAGGAATTTGATCCGGCATTCGGACTGGGTACAGGAGCCGGGCATATATTCGGTGCAACCGGCGGTGTTATGGAAGCGGCACTGCGTACAGTATATGAAGTTGCGACCGGTGAAACGGCGCCGAGCGTGGATTATAAAGAGGTCCGCGGCACCGAAGATATTAAGGAAGCGACTTACGATATCGGCGGCATGAAGGTCAATGTAGCAGTTACTTCTGGCCTTTCTAATGCGGCAAAACTGCTTGACAGTGTGCGTTCCGGCGAAAAGAATTATCACTTTATCGAAGTCATGTGCTGCCCTGGCGGCTGCGTCAACGGCGGCGGCCAGCCGGATGTTCCGGGTTATATTCGTTCCTCTGTCGATGTACGTGCATTGCGTGCAAAGGCGTTGTATAAAGAGGATGAAGGTTCTGTATACCGTAAAAGCCACGATAATCCGGTTGTAAAGGAAATCTATAAGTCCTATCTTGGTGAGCCGGGCAGCCATAAAGCGCATGAGATTCTGCATACATCCTACGTTGCCCGTAAAAAATATTGATTTAGCATTTTCTGTAATTCAACCGCCTGCTTTCGAATTGGAAGCAGGCGGTGTTTTATTTAGGATACTAAGTAAATTTATAAATTGCAGTATTTTGAATTTTTAGATAAATTTTAGAAGGAAAATGGGATTGACAAAGCAGGAAATGGGTATATAATAGTATCAATTTGACAAAATGAGCGAAATAAAAATCAGCAGTCCAATTGATTGGAAATGAGAGGTTATAGTATGTCGATAAAAACAATATTTGCCGGTCGGGGTACACACCGGAGCCTTGCAGCCCGGGCGAGCCGAGGTGCGGATTATAATTCGATTGTTTCCGGTTCGATTTGGAAAAGCTTGGTGCTCTATGCAATTCCAATTTGTTTGAGCACTCTGTTCCAGCAGTTTTATTCTACGGTAGATCTGGTTATTATCGGACAGTATTCCGGATCGGATGCGCTGGCTTCGGTTGGAGCAACGGGTTCGATTACCAATTTAATGATCGGTTTTTTTATGGGACTATCTACAGGTGCCGGCGTGGTAATTGCCCAGCATTATGGAGCGGGAGATATCCCCGGCATGCGTAAGAGCGTACATACATCGGTTGCGATGGCGCTGGCCGGGGGATTATTCCTGACGCTTACCGGTACATTGCTTGCGCGTCCGCTGTTGAATTTGATGGGAACGCCGGATAATGTATTAGACGGTGCGGTATTGTACATGCGGATTATTTTCCTTGGGTCACTGGGGAATATCTTGTATAATATTGGCGCGGGAATTTTACGTGCAGTTGGCGACTCCCGCCGTCCGTTTATTTATCTTGTTATTGGAACGTTTGCCAATATTGTGCTGGATCTGGTGTTTGTAGCGCTGTTTAAGTGGGGTATTGCCGGCGTGGGGATTGCAACAATTGTATCCCAGCTGATAACGGCTGTATTGGCAGGATATAATCTGTTGACAACGGAAGCATTCCATCGCGTAATTGTGCGGGAGATTCGCTTCCATATGGATAAACTTTCCCAAATCGTACGGATAGGGATTCCTGCCGGTTTGCAGAGTATGGTTGTCGCGCTTTCCAATGTGGTAATTCAGTCTAATATTAACACGTTTGGTTCTGCAGCAATTGCAGGTACATCTGCAGCGTGGCGGATTGACGGATTTGAAATGGTCCCGCTGCAATCCTTTGGTTTGGCTATGACGACTTTTTCGGGGCAGAACCTTGGTGCAAACCAGCCCAAGCGCGTACACCGCGCAACTTTAATCGGATGTGCCATATCCGGGATCAGCACTATGGTGATCGGTGGCCTTGTATTGCTTTTCGGCCGCTATATCATGATGCTTTTCACCGAGGATGAAGCGGTGATTGAGTACGGGCTGATGATGGTCACCATTGTTTCTTTATCCTATTGGCTCTATGCGATTTCCGAAATTCTGTCCGGTGTAATGCGCGGCGCAGGTTATACCATGTATCCTATGGTAGCATCGGTTACCGGGATGTGCGGCGTGCGTGTAATCTGGATGTATACAGCGCTGCCGCTTGAGCGGACAATGTTCATGCTCTATATGTGCTATCCGGTTTCCTGGGTGTGCGTGTGCCTGTTGATGTTGGGCGGTTACCTGAGTGGGCGTTGGTATAAAAAATACCGTGGAGCACGTGCGCAGACGGAAGAACCGTCAATGGAATCCGTGTAATTGGCTATAGGGTTGTTATTATGAAAAAGGAGAGAATATGCATCATTTTTTTGCCTATCTGTTTCGAATGAAGAATATTAAGCGATGGGGATTGATGCGTTCTTTGCGCGAAGAGGATTTGGAACAGCACAGTTTGGAAGTAGCAGTCCTTGCCCATGCGCTGGCATTGATACGCCGAGACGTATTTGGAGATACAGGCTGCAATCCGGAACATGCAGCTGTGGTCGCGTTGTTTCATGATGCTTCAGAAATTCTGACAGGCGATATGCCGACGCCGGTAAAATATATGACTTCCGGCTTTACAGGTGCGTATCGGGAAATTGAGAAAAATGCGAATCAAACGCTTTTAAATTTTTTACCAGAACTTCTCCGTCCGGAATATGAAAAGCTTTTTGAACATGATGCAGATGGGAAAACGTATCGCCTGGTTAAGGCTGCGGATCGGCTTGCTGCATATATTAAATGTATCGAAGAGCTTTCTGCCGGGAATACGGAGTTTACGCTTGCAGCACGGCAGATAAAGGCGTCCTTGGATGAAATGAAGATGCCGGAATTGGATTATTTTCAAACTACATTTCTTCCATCCTTTTCGCTCACACTGGATGAGATGTAAAAAAAGGCGGCGGTTTTTCCATCATAACACTACAGATGGACGAGGATTATGTCGTGACGCGTATGAGGGAGACAGACAGATGAAAAAACCGCTTGACAAATTTGGGCAGATCGGATATAATAACGGATGTCGTCAAGTTTTGCGGTCATGGCGGAATAGGCAGACGCGTACGTTTGAGGGGCGTATGGGCAACCGTCCGGGTTCAAGTCCCGGTGACCGCACCAAAAAAAGAAAGACAGGTTTTTTGTCCTGTCTTTCTTTTTTTTTCAAGTGTAACCAGCAGTCAGAAGCCCGTTTGATATTTTGGAGCTAAATTAAAATTTGTTTTTTTATTTGGTAAATAAAAAAACACCCAGCATTTTTGCTCATTTCAACACTTTATAGATGGAAGGCAGGTGAGAACGATGAAATATGATAAGATCGTGGATTGTATTGAAAATGTCTACGGATATGCAGTTAACCATACTTATACGCGTGAAGAGGCAGACGATCTTGCACAGGAGATCTTGTTTACGGCAGTTCGTCAACTACCAAAACTCAGAGACGAAGGGAAATTTGAACCTTGGCTTTGGGCTGTGGCGGCTAATGTAACGAAAAGCTTCAGGCGCAGCAAGGGGAGACAGCGCGCGATGTATTCCTACGATACGCTTGAAAATGTACTTTATGCAGACGAGTATTTTGCTGGACAAGAAGAAATTTATGATTCTTTACGGGCGAAAATCGCAATGCTTTCTGCAATATATCGTGAGATCATCGTTCTTTATTATTATGACGGCCTTTCGACAAAAACAATTGCGAGTAAGTTGGAAATTCCGGAAGGAACCGTTCGATGGCGGCTTACGGAGGCTCGGAAAAAATTGAAAAAGGAGTGGGTTGAAATGAAAGAGACTGCTTTAAGACCTGTAAAGATGTGCCTTAGTATATATGGTACTGGGAATTATAATGGGGATACAATTCCTTTCCCAACGGTGTTTATAAATGACGCTCTTTCTCAAAACATTTTATACTATTGTTATGAACAGCCGAATACTATTGAAGAACTGGCAAAAACATGCGGTGTTCCTGCATATTATATTGAAGATCGGATTGAGAATTTATTGAACCGCGAAGCAGTTGTTGAAATTTCAAAAAATAAATATCAGACGAATTTTATAATATGGACGGACCAATATGGTATTTATTGTGAAAAAAACGCTGAAACCGTATTGATGCCGATCTTGAAAGCGCTGCTGAATGCGCTGAAAAGCATAGCGAAAGAAGCGGGGAAAATCCCTTTTTATAAAGCAGACAAGTGTGAAACGGACTTGTTTTATCTTTATGGAGCGATGGCGTTTTCCTATGCAAGGCAACGGTATTGTAAATTACCCTATCCGGAGATTAAAGAAAAATACGATGGAAATAAATGGTGTTATTTGGGCGATATGGAAACCGGCAAACATCACAGATTGAAATTGGGCATTCAGCTTAGCGCAAATTTAGGCAGCCGTGGGAATTGCAGCCATACGGTCTATACCGGTCTGAATGGTATTGAATTCAGGCCAATGATGCAAACAGATGCTATTAATGTTTGTGAAGATATTTTGTGTAATGGCAGGACCGAAGAGATTGATTCCGCGACGGATGCAATTCAGGCCGGATATATAAGAAAAAAGGAAGACGGCGGCTTTTTTGTGACAGTCCCATATTTTACGAAAAAACAAAAGACGGAATTTGATGCGATAGCAGATAAATATCTTGCGCCTCTTATGCCGGAGTATTGTAAAATCGTGGATAACTTTATTGCCGGGTATAAAAAGCTGTTTCCAAAGCACTTGCAGGAAGATGCAGACCGGATGTGTTATGATATGTTCCTTGGACTGTACGCGAAAATCGTTGAATATGCGCAACGAGTCGGCGAAATCGGGATGCCCTCACAAAATTGTTATTGTGATGTCTTAATGCAATTTAAAGAATCGTAAGTGAATTATAAAAAATCCTCTTACCGTAAAGTAAGAGGATTTTTTGTTTTATCGAAAGAGTTCTATCGCGAAGTCACGCGCACATAAACGCCAGACATTCCATTCATGATCGCCGGGATAGGCATGGTAATGGATGTTGTAACCGCTTTCTTCCAGCGGCCGTACATGCTCTTTGGTATAGGTATGGCGCATGTCCTCTGTGCCGCACCCGATAAAGGTGGTTTTCATAATCGAATTATAATGCTCAGGCGTGGAAAACAGTTCGGAATAATCGAAACAGACCCCCTGTGCTTCCCCTTTTACCAAAAAACCTGCGCCGGAACTGAATACACCCAGGTTTGCAAATACTTCCGGATGCCGGTGTGCAATGTGACGCGACTGCCCTCCGCCCATGGAAAGCCCGCAGATCGCACGATGTTCAGCGTCGGGAATGGTGCGGTATTTGCTGTCGATAAAAGGCACGCATTCGAAAGTGATGATATCTTCGGGCGAACAGACTTCGTATTCATCGTTTCCCAATGCCCGGTAGGCATTGCCGTAGTTGCAGACTGCCAACATAGGAACGCATTTACCCGCAGCGATCAGATTGTCCAGAATATAATTGAGTTTGCCCTGCCAGAACCAGCCGGTTTCGTCTTCACCGCCGCCATGCTGGATATACATAACCGGATAGCGCCGATCGGGATCATCCTCATAACAAGCCGGCGTATAAACCCAGGCATTCCGCCATCGTCCGCCGCAAATTTCGGATTTATAAAGTTCTTGATGGATTACGCCGTGTGGAACGTCTTTTAGAAGATAAAAATCTTCGTCGTCGGGGATATCGATGTAGTTGATCGCACCGATGCAGCCAAAACCGACAGGCAGCTCAGGATGGTAGCTTCTAACACCGTCGACCTGAAACTGTACATAGTGAAAACCCGGTGCAAGATCTTTGCCTTCATAGGCCCAATATCCATCTTCAGCCTTTTCAAAAATATAATCATGTTTTAGACCAGGGATCGTCATGACTACGCTGGATGCTTCCGGTGCGTAAAAGGTAATGCGAACACCGCCGTCTTCCGTTGCACGCACACCGGGGACCGCTCGAAAACGCGGCTCTGCCGGGGAACCTTTAAAGGGATTGGCGCCAGCTGTGACCTGCGGGCGGACTTTTGAGCGGTTAACAGGGTCGAAGCATAAAAGATGGGAATTATAGGATTGATCGTATGGATTCATAGCAGACACCTCCTTTTTTCATCTTAGCATAGCTATGCAGAAAACTGCAAGCACCTGACAAGATACGATGTGCAATCCTGTTTAAAAATTGAACGAATATTCAAAAGCGTAACTTTCTTCTGTTGCACGTAACTGATAAAATTTAAGATAAGTTAGAATTCTATTTTCCGGAAGGAGGCTATGCATGAAAGATCCCATTTTAACCAATCAGGCCCTTTCGCAGCACATGCTTTACTTTGATCCGCTGAATAAAAAAGCGGTGTTTGAAAAGGGTGAAAATGGACGTAACCGCATTTATTATGTAGACGAAAAGCCCGGTGTGGAAATTTTGGATTTCGGCGCGGCGCGTTTCAACTACTATGCGCCGGATGCGCAAAGCGTGCGTGTAAAAGGCTGGGGCGGTTCGATGAGCGCGTCTTATGATCTTGAACCCTGCGGTGACGGATATTGGAGCTGTACGGCAGATGATATTAACCCCGGTTTCCATTATTGTGATTTCTATGTAAACGGCATCAAAACCCTGAATCCGCTTGCACCGTATGGCTACGGTGGTTTTTATGTCTGTAACTTCTTTGAGATGCCTGACCGCGATGCGGATTTCTTCCTTTTGCAGGATGTCCCGCACGGCGATGTGCGCATGGAGCTTTATAAATCCCCGGTTAATGACCGTTGGAAAGCTGCATGGGTTTATGCGCCCCCGGGATACGATGCACAGACGCAGCGCCGTTACCCGGTTCTTTATATTCAACACGGTGTGGGTGAAAATGAAACAGGCTGGATCTGGCAGGGGAAACTGAATTATATCCTCGACAATCTGATCGCTGCGGGTAAATGCGAGCCAATGCTCGTTGTGATGAATTCCGGATATGCATTCCGCGATGGGGAAATCAATATGTTCCTTCCGGGGGACTTTGATCGGGAGCTGACCGCAGGCTGCATTCCGTTTATCGATGCGAAATACCGTACGCGCGCGGATCGGGAAAACCGTGCAATTGCAGGCCTGTCGCTTGGCAGCGCGCAGGCGTTTTCCATTGGTCTTAATCATATGGAAGACCTTTTCTCGGCGATCGGTGTCTTTTCCGGCGGGATTAACCCGCACGGAATGTTCGGCGACTTTGACGTTTCGGAGGCGTTTGCCGACGGCGAACGGTTTAACCGGCTGATCCGTGTGTTCTTTGTTTCCGCTGGGGAAAGCGAACGGATGACGGAAGCCAATCATGCCACATTGCAGGAACTGGCTTCCACAAAGGGCATCCATGGGATCGAATACACACATCCCGGCTATCATGAATGGGACGTATGGCGCTACAGCCTGCGTGAATATGTCCAGCTGCTGTTTCGGTGAGGGGAGGAAAATGTAATGAAAGAGATTCGAAAAAATCAGGCGCTTGCTTCCTACCCGCTCTTTTTTGATGATGTCCATAAGCTTTTGACCTTTGGCGACCGTTCAAAAACAGGCGCTTACATTCCCCTGCGTCCCGGTTGTGAGCTTTTGGAAGATGGCCGTGTGCGGTTTAATTACCGTCCGGCGGAAGGAACGAAGCGCGTAATTGTAAAAGGGATCGGCGGTTCCATGCCCGGTACTTATGAATTGAAACCTGATTGTGACGGTTATTGGTCCGTCACGGTGGACGATATTCGAGATGGCTTCCATTATCATAAATATTTTGTTGACGGTGTAGAAGCACCGAATGCGCTTGCACCCTACGGCTACGGATGTTTCCAGCCCATTAACTTCTTTGAGATGCCCGGCGGCGCCGATCCGGAGTTCTACCTGTTAAAGGATGTGCCGCACGGCACAGTTCGTATGGATCTATACAAATCCGCGCTGACCGGACGCTGGCGCAACTGTTTTATCTATACCCCGCCAGGGTATGAAACGGATACGCAGCGCCGTTACCCGGTTTTGTACCTCCAGCATGGCGGTGGTGAAAATGAAGTCGGTTGGGTCTGGCAAGGGAAAATCAACTACATTGCGGATAATCTCTTGGCTGAAGGGCAAATGCAGCCTATGATTATTGTTATGAACAACGGCTATGCTTTCAAAGACGACGGCACGAGTAACGAGTCAATGGGAAGTATTGATGAGGTGATCGTCGGCGACTGTATTCCGTTTATAGATGGAAAATATCGTACGATTGCAGACCGTCACGGCCGCGCAATGGCAGGCCTATCCATGGGCGCCATGCAGTCGAATGTGACGGTGATGAAAAACCCGGATGTCTTTGCCAATGTCGGTATATTTTCCGGTGGATTCAATTATAAAGGCGACGGCTATGACCTTACAGATGTCTTTTCAGATGCTGAGAAGTATCGGGCACGCTTTGATCTGTTGTTCGTGTCGGCGGGTGAGGATGAACAGCCTATGTGTGATACATTGCGCAAAACCCTTGGTGAACTCAACGAACGGGGGTTTTCGAATGTGTTCTATTCCTGCCCTGGATTCCATGAGTGGGATGTATGGCGTTACGCCGCCCGTGCATTTTTAAAACTTCTATTTCAATAAAGAATAAGAATTAAGAGCCGGAACCTGGTCCGATCTGGTTAACCCTTTTTGAAAATCCGCTCGATTTGCGTTGATGGCTTGCTCAGACAAAGAAAATATATTACAATAAATATATATTTCCCAACAGATTTATTGTTCAAAAATGATAAAAGGAGTTTTGTCTGGCCATGAACGCGAAAAAGATTATACTTTCGGCATTTTATGATTTGCTGCAAAAACAGTCGATCAGCGCGATCAGTGTCAGTATGATTATCGAAGCGGCGGAGGTATCCAAACCGACATTTTACCGGTATTACTATAATAAATTTGATCTATTGAACCGGGTTTTTGAAGAAATCCTGGCGCCGATATATGAGGCAGGAAATACGTTGGATTGGGAGCAGGCGCTTCAGAAAACATTTGGGAGTCTTGAAGTGAATCGCATGATCTTTCGCAACGGGTTTAAAACAGAGGATCAATATAATTTGCGAAATGATATTATGTTGCGTATTATTGAAGATGCAATCAACCAGATGCTGGAACGTAAAGGCGTCGACATCCAACAGCAGGCCTTTGCATTTGCAATACGTTCCTGTGCGATTACCCATGTTGCGGCAATGTGCGGTTGGGTAATGGATAATAAGCGTCAGCCGGCAGCGCAGATGATCACTTTTTTGCTTGGGACTTTGCCATATCAACTTTATCCATATTTTGCACAATCATCCGTATGCGGAAGAACGGACTGAAAGAACGATGAATAGCGATTAAGCTGATTTTTACAACATGCGTATACACAACGTTAAAAAGATAGAAATAGGAGTGTGGAAAATGCTGAGAAAAGTAAAAGTGGAAAATGGCTGGGTAGAGGGGC
>CALWJF010000057.1 GCA_944380935.1 uncultured Clostridia bacterium | reverse complement strand
CCGGTTTCCCTTTAATGATGCGTTCATGGACGTGGTTATCGGGCGCATGGCGCAGAATCAGCAGTTCTGCGAAAGGGTTCTGGATGACGCCAAGTTCGGAGATACCGTTCGTGATCTGTTGGTATATTTGCTTACATAAGCAATAAATCAGGGCGCCATTTTCCAGTCTTCTTTTGAAATTTAAAGCATCCGGCTCCGGTATTTTATTACTGATACTCGTAAACGGATGCGCTTAATTCATGTATGGCATGCATCCGGTAAATGGTCAGACGCTTGCTTATAATCCCAAAAAGTACGAGCGGAAGTAAAAAATTCTGCATTCCGGGAAGCCCGGGTCCGTTAAAAAAGCTGCGATTACAGCAACCAAAATCTTTAAATGCATCACAGGAACCAAACCACGCAGGCGCTTGTCCCTTTGAAATTCCCATTCCGTTTATTATTAACACATATGATTCTTTATACCATATTTCCTTTCTGTTTCACCAAAACCTTTTCCTTTGGAATATCCCTGTACTTTCTCAAAAAGCCGTGGTTTTGACGAAAAGAAGGAAAAAACAGCTTTGTGGGATTGTAAGGTCTAACAGAATCGAAACGTTGAAACAAAAACGCAGGTATGGTATAATGCAAGTGTACAAAGTACAAACCTGCGCCGCTGCTGCGGCGCAAAACCTGCCGGTGCAAAGGCGTGCCTGACAGCGCCGGCTACAGCTGGCGTCTGGCGTGTTTGTCTCCGGCTCTTCCAGACGCATTTTTATGAATTTTTATTCGGAGGCATTGCTATGACAAAATATATCTTTGTAACCGGCGGCGTCGTATCCGGCCTTGGAAAGGGGATTACCGCCGCTTCGCTCGGCCGGCTGCTGAAAGCCCGCGGTTTAAAAGTCGCCGCACAAAAACTTGACCCTTATATTAACGTCGATCCCGGAACCATGAGTCCCTATCAGCATGGGGAGGTTTACGTAACCGAAGACGGTGCGGAAACCGATCTCGACCTTGGGCATTATGAGCGCTTTATTGACGAAGATTTAAACCAATATTCCAACCTCACCACAGGAAAAGTTTTTGCAAACGTCATCAGCAAAGAACGGCGCGGCGAATATCTCGGCAGCACTGTCCAAATTATCCCCCACGTCACCAACGAAATTAAATCCTTTATTTATAATGTCGCGCGGAAAACACAGGCTGATGTTGTGATAACGGAGGTCGGCGGCACCATCGGCGATATTGAAAGCCAACCTTTTTTAGAAGCAATCCGGCAGGTCGGCCAGGAAATCGGACGGGGAAACGCGCTGTATATTCACGTTACCCTTGTCCCGTATTTACGCGCTTCGGGCGAGCACAAATCCAAACCCACCCAGCATTCCGTAAAAGAACTGCAGGGCGCCGGGATTCACCCGGACGTGATTATTTTACGCTGTGACGAGCCGATTGAGGATGCAGGCATCTTTCAAAAAATCGCTGATTTTTGTAACGTCCAACCGGACTGTGTCATCGAAAACGTTACTATCCCCATCCTATACGAAGCGCCGCTGATGCTGGAAAAAGCACATTTTTCCGACGTCGTCTGCCGCCTGCTGGGTATTGACGCACCTGGTCCCGATCTTTCCGAATGGCATGCGCTGGTTCAACGCATCAAGTCCCGCAAAAAATCGGTTACCATTGGCCTTGTCGGCAAATATGTCCAGCTCCATGATGCTTATCTCTCCGTCGTAGAAGCGCTGCGGCACGCCGGATTTGAACTGGGAACCAAGGTGGAAATTACGTGGATCGATTCCGAATCGATTCATGCGGATAATTATGAAGCCGTTTTTTCCAGCGTGGACGGTATCCTTGTGCCAGGCGGATTCGGAAACCGGGGAATTGAGGGAAAAATTCTCGCTGCCCGCTATGCGCGCACGCATCACATTCCCTATTTTGGTATTTGCCTGGGCATGCAAATTGCCGTTATCGAATATGCCCGCAATGTACTTGGTTATGCAGATGCAAATTCCAGCGAATTCGATGAGGCTTCAGAACATAAAGTGATCGACTTTATGCCCGGCCAGAACAACGAAATTGAAAAAGGCGGTACGCTGCGCCTTGGCGCCTATCCGTGTGCGATCCGGGAAGGAACCGTTATGGCACGCTGTTATGGTAAGCTGCTGATCTCGGAGCGCCACCGTCATCGTTATGAATTGAACAACCGTTATCGGAAAACCCTGGAAGACGCCGGCATGATCATGAGCGGTTTATCTCCGGATGGACGGCTTGTCGAAACGGTTGAGTTGCCCGAAAATCCTTTTTTTGTAGGTGTACAATACCATCCTGAGTTTAAAAGCCGGCCAAACCGTCCCCATCCGCTGTTTGTCGGTTTTGTCCAGGCATCTCTAGACAATCATGAACGAAAGGTGAACGAAAATGGCAGAGAAAAACCGTTATGAAAGCCCGCTGTGCTCACGGTATGCAAGCGACCGCATGCAATACATCTTTTCCCCGGACTTCAAATTCTCTACCTGGCGCAGGCTGTGGATTGCGCTGGCGGAAAGCGAACAGGAACTTGGACTGGATATTACCGATGCGCAAATTGCGCAAATGCGCGAACACGTCTATGATATTGATTACGCCAATGCCGCGCAATATGAAAAAAAATTACGGCATGATGTAATGGCGCACATCCATGCCTATGGCGATGTATGCCCAAAAGCCATGCCGATTATCCATCTTGGTGCAACCAGCTGCTATGTCGGCGATAATACCGACATTATCCAGATGCGCGAAGGCTTATTGCAGATCAAAAAACTATTGGTCAATGCCATTCAGGCCTTTTCAACATTTGCCTTGCAAAACAAGGACGTTCCGACACTTGCTTTTACCCACTTCCAGGCTGCGCAGCCGACAACCGTCGGAAAACGAGCCTGTATGTGGACGCAGGATCTTCTTATGGATCTGGAACGGCTGGATTTTGAGTTCTCCCGCCTGAAGCTGCTGGGCTGTAAAGGTACAACCGGAACCGGCGCAAGTTTCCTCTCCCTGTTCGAAGGCGACGAAGCAAAAGTCCGCGATCTGGAAATACGGATTGCCCATAAAATGGGTTTCGACGCTTGCCTTCCGATTTCCGGTCAAACTTATACACGCAAAGTCGATTCCTTTATCCTGAACGTACTCGCAGGAATCGCCCAGAGCGCTTCCAAATTTGCCAATGATATGCGCCTTCTGGTGCATTTGAAGGAAATGGATGAACCGTTTGAGGCCGGACAGGTCGGGTCCTCGGCTATGGCCTATAAGCGCAACCCCATGCGCAGCGAGCGTATCTGTTCGCTTGCGCGCTATATCTTAAACGACGTAAAAAATGCTGCCGATACCGCAGCAGTCCAATGGCTGGAACGCACGCTCGACGATTCCGCAAACCGGCGGATCTCCATTCCCGAGGCATTCCTGGCAACGGACGCAATTTTAACGCTGATGATCAATATCATTTCGTCCTGCCGCGTGTATCCAAACGTCATGCGCCGCCACTTGAACGAAGAACTGCCTTTTATCGCTACAGAGAATATCCTGATGCATGCCGTCAGCGCAGGCGGCGACCGTCAGGAACTGCATGAGGCAATCCGGCAGTATTCTGTAGAAACCGCATCCCGCATTAAGCTGGAAGGCGGCGATAATGATCTTTTACAAAAGCTCCGCGCCGACGCGCGTTTCCATCTCGACGACGACGCGTTGTCGGAAATTTTAGATATTCGTAAGTTCATCGGTCTTGCACCGCAGCAGGCCGAGCAATATATCGCGCAATACGTCCAGCCGGTTCTGGAAGAAAACCATGCGCTTCTGGGCGTCGAAGCGCAGGTCAATGTGTAAAGGAGAGATCGTATGCTGACAGCAGTCGTAGGCATCAATTGGGGCGATGAAGGCAAAGGCCGTATGGTCGATCTGCTCAGCGCACAATATGATATTGTTGCACGGTATCAGGGCGGCAATAACGCCGGGCATACCGTAGTCAACGAACGCGGTAAATTTATTCTGAATCTTTTGCCTTCCGGCATTTTACGTCCGGAAACGGTCAATGTTATGGGTACGGGAATGGTCATAGACCTGGAACACCTGACACATGAAATTGCGTCCCTGCGTGAAAAAGGAATTGAAATCACACCCGCGCATTTAAAAATCAGCGATAAGGCAACCATTTGCATGCCGTATCACAAATTGCTGGATGGACTGGAGGAAGACCGGCTTGCCGATCGGAAATTCGGTTCAACCCGCCGCGGCATCGCGCCTGTCTATGCCGATAAATATATGAAAAAAACGCTGCGTATGGCGGACCTGCTGCATCCGGAAACACTGCGGGAAAAACTTGAACAGCTGCTGGAGTGGAAAAACCTGACAGTTGTAAACGGTTATAAGCATGAACCGATTTTGGTAGAGGATATGCTTGCCTGGCTTGAAACATATGGCCTGCCGTTGGCGGATTTCATCTGCGATACCGGCATATATTTGAACCGGGAAATTGACGCCGGCAAAAATATGATGTTCGAAGCGCAGCTCGGCGCATTGCGCGATATCGACTTCGGCATTTATCCCTATACGTCTTCTTCTTCCACCATTGCCGCCTATGCGCCCATCGGCGCGGGAATTCCGGGCAGGAAGCTCGACCGCGTCATCGGCATTATGAAAGCCTATTCCAGCTGCGTTGGCGAAGGCCCCTTTGTATGTGAGTTCTTTGGTGCGCAAGCTGAAGCGCTGCGTGCAGCCGGGGGCGAATATGGGGCGGCTACCGGACGTCCGCGCCGTGTCGGCGGCTTCGACGTCGTCGCTTCCCGCTACGGCGTACAGATGCAGGGTGCAACGGATATTGCCGTTACCAAGCTCGATATCCTTTCCGGACTGGAAAAAATCCCGGTCTGCACACATTACGAGCTGGATGGAAAACAAATTGATTTCTTCCCGACCGGCGATGCGCTGAACCGGGCAAAACCGGTTTATGAATACCTGCCCGGATTTTCCGGCGATATCACCGGATGCCGGAAATTTTCGCAGCTTCCTCAGGCTGCACAGGATTACGTCCGTTATCTTGAGCAGGCGGTCAACTGCCCCATCTCCTATATTTCCGTGGGCGCAGACCGAGAAGAATATATTGAAATGTAAGTTTTCTTAAACAGGCAAGAAGCCTGCGGATCTTTTTAAATCCGCAGGCTTCTTTTCTTTCCCGCTGCATTCGTTACCGTTTTTTTCGTTTTCCCCAGTAATACAAAACCCCAGCATTCCCTTTTCGGAAATGCCGGGGTATAAACTTAAATTTTGTCTCAAGGCGATGATTAATACATGCCGCCCATTCCGCCCATATCCGGGTTCGGTGCAGCCGGTGCCGGGGGTTCCGGCTTATCGGCAACAAGGCTCTCTGTAGTCAGAACCATTGCGGCAACGCTTGCTGCTTTTTCCAGCGCAGAACGGTTCACCTTGGTCGGGTCTACAATACCGGCTTTCAGCATATCAGTATAGACCTCGCTGAGTGCATCGTAACCGTAGTTGACGCGGCGGGAATTGCGGATTTTTTCGAGTACTACGCTGCCGTCAACGCCTGCATTCGATGCAATCTGCTTAACTGGTTCTTCCAGCGCTTTCATAACACTGCGTACACCGGTCTTTTCGTCGCCATCGACCGCATTGCACAGCTTCTGGACTGCCGGAATGGCGTTAACGTAAGCCGTACCGCCGCCAGCAACAATGCCTTCCTCAACAGCTGCACGGGTTGCATTGAGCGCATCCTCAATCCGCAGCTTCTTTTCCTTCATCTCTGTCTCAGTCGCAGCACCAACTTTGATGACAGCTACGCCGCCGGCCAGTTTGGCAAGGCGCTCTTGGAGCTTCTCACGGTCGAAATCCGAAGTGGTGGTTTCAATTGCCGCACGAATCTGCGTTACGCGGTTCTTGATTTCGGTCTGATCTCCGCCGCCGCCGACGATGATCGTATTTTCCTTATTGATCTGTACCTGACGGGCGGTACCCAGCATATCAATGGTGGTCTCCTTCAGATCCAGGCCCAGTTCTTCGGTGATTACCTGGCCGCCGGTGAGGATCGCGATATCCTTCAGCATTTCCTTACGGCGATCGCCAAATCCGGGAGCCTTCACCGCAACACAGTTAAAGGTGCCGCGCAGGCGGTTGACCAAAATCGTAGCAAGTGCTTCGCCTTCGATATCCTCAGCAATAATAACCAGTTTACGGCCGGTTTTTACAATCTGCTCCAGTAACGGCAGCAGATCCTGAATCGCAGAAATCTTCTTATCCGTAATCAGAATCAGCACGTCGTCATAAACACATTCCATCTTCTCGGTATCTGTGACCATGTACGGAGAAATATAGCCGCGGTCAAACTGCATGCCTTCCACAACTTCAGAATAGGTTTCCGCTGTTTTGGATTCCTCAACGGTAATCACGCCGTCGTTGCCGACCTTTTCCATCGCTTCCGCGATCAGATTACCGATTACTTCATCCCCGGAGGAAATTGTCGCAACACGGGCAATATCCGAAGAACCGCTCACCGGCTGCGAATTTTCCTGTATCGCGGAAATGGCCGTATCCACTGCCTTCTGGATACCACGGCGCATAATCATCGGATTGGCGCCTGCCGCAACATTTTTCATTCCCTCACGGATAATCGCCTGCGTCAGCAGGGTAGCCGTCGTGGTACCGTCGCCGGCAACGTCATTGGTCTTGGTCGCAGCTTCCTTAACAAGCTGTGCGCCCATATTTTCAAACGGATCTTCCAGTTCGATCTCTTTCGCAATGGTCACGCCATCGTTGGTAATCAACGGGGAACCATACTTTTTGCCGAGTACAACGTTGCGTCCCTTCGGCCCAAGCGTAACCTTTACCGTATTGGCAACCTGGTCAACGCCGCGTTCCAGCGCACGGCGGGCTTCTTCATTATATATGATCATTTTGGACATATGCTATCTTCCCTCCACTTTTAGTCTTCCGCAATTGCAAGTATATCGCTCTGACGAACAATAATATAGGTTTCTCCGTCGATCTTCACTTCTGTTCCGGAATATTTGCTCATAATGACATGGTCGCCGACTTCGACTTCCATAATTACATCCTTACCCTCAACAACGCCGCCGGGTCCGACTGCAATCACTTCTGCAACCTGCGGTTTTTCCTTCGCAGAGCCGGTCAGAATAATGCCGCCCTTCGTGGTTTCTTCCGTTTCGAGCATCTTCAAAACGACTCTATCTGCTAATGGTTTTAAATTCATTACTGTCCCTCCTATGTCAAATCGCATTTTGATTTTCTAGAAACGGGGCCTGTTTTCAGGAAACCGGCCCGTTTTGGCACTCATATATACTGAGTGCTAAGACTGTATATATGATACCCCAGCACGCACATTTTCGCAAGCCTTAGATTTATTTCCTTTTTCTTCTAAACACTTTTGAGCAGGAACCATCTGAAATTTCCATGTCAATTCCAGCTATTTTCTCATTCTTTCTCTTTTTTTCTTTCGTATGCTCGCGCGTTATGAATAATTTCACAGCCTTCCGGCAAAACAAAATGTAGTTTTCGTGAGGAAAGGCAAATACGTACGTCTGTGCCGCACAGAATTTCTCCATCATAATTAACCGGTTCCGGTTTCTGCGTGTGCAGGCACAGTTCCCGTCCGCGCATATAGACAGTCAGCTCGGAAAAATCTCCATGATGCCCGGACTGGAATTTTCCGATCAGGCGCAGAAGCTGCATATGCGAGACTTTTTTTATCAACAAAAAGTCCAGCTGACCGTCATCCGGTTCCGCTTCCGGAACCGCATAGTAACCGCCGCCGTAAAAGCGTCCGGAAGCAGCAACCACAATGGCATATTCTCCGTCATACGATTTCCCGTCTATGCTGACCTTATAGCGGCGCGACAGGCGGCCAAAAAACGCCCTCACAAGCGACAGGTCATA
>CALWJF010000056.1 GCA_944380935.1 uncultured Clostridia bacterium | reverse complement strand
CGAGTGCTGTAGAGGTATTTTTCCGAAGCGCAGAGAAAACATATCGTATAATGCCTGGTCAGACGCCTTTGCTCTCGTAAGATTTGTTTGTTGAAACAGACACCGCATGGGAAATAGCATTCCCATGCGGTTTTTTTTAATAGTTAATGCTATTATTTTATTCAGGAAAGGCTGATTACATATAATGCAGCGAGAAATTCTGCCGGGAAAGCCGCAGCCAGAAGCCGCATTCCGTTACGTTCCGTCTCATTTTTGAACCCGGATTTCAATTGATCGGCAATTGCACAGGCAATTTCTACACTTCGGGACTTCCGCAGTTCCATAAAAAGCTGCGTGGTTTTTTCTTTGCTGTCGTCCGTATTTCGAAGAATTTCTACAAGCCCGCCTTTAAAAACAGAACAGTTTGTATAATTACGTAAAATTCCCGCATCGAATTCCATTCCGGTATAAGATCGTGTGGGATCTAGTTCAAATATTCGTCCGGCATTTTCTGCAAAACGAACCGGAGAATCGTTTATACGGTCCTTATGATATTTATAAAACGTTTTCAAATGAGACGTGATACGTTTAGCTAATAATCCATATGTTCCCTTAGCGAACAGACTGCCACGTTCTTGCGGTGCAAGCAAATGCAGTTTTTGATGTGCAATCCGTGCTGTATGTTCTGCGGTTTGAGAGAAACCCGGGGCCAAAGCGTAAAATACACCTTCATATTTACCATAATGCTTTAGTGTATCAAGCTGTCCCATTATAAACAAACGTTGTGTAATAGATGGTTTAAAAAACAGTTCGTTGCCAAGGTCCCATTCGGGTTCAATCCGGGAAACTTTCGCGTGATGCGTACTTCGCCGCAGACCGAGGGCATGTGTATCCACAGCAAGGATTTCCTGTGCGCCCAAATCCTCTGCAAATTCACAGGGAACCGTATCATAATATCCTCCGTCGATGTAGTAACTATTTTCGATTTCACATGCGCGTATGGCAGGAAAAAGTGCAGCAGAAGCCATCAGCCAGTCAACCAGACTGCCTTTTTTCATACGCTTCAAACTCTGACAAACGCCGCGCATATCCCGAAGTGATGTACAAACCACGCCAAATTGAATGCCACTTTTTCGAATCTTATCTTCATCAATGTATTGTTCCAATAGATTCCTCAACGGTTTAGCGTCTGCACCTCTGTGAATCAGTGCTTCACGCCCTATAGCGTTCATTACGCTCAGTTTTTCTGAAAATGTGCTGATATCTTCCCCTGTTTTTGGCTGTATCGCAAAGATTTGATCGGTTGTTATATTTTTCCACATTTGGTATGCATGTTCATATTCCCCTTGAACATAAATTGCGGCATTTAAAGCACCTACGCTGGTTCCGACAACGATGTCCGGATGGTATCCGCATTGATTCAATATGTTCCATACGCCTATTTCATAGGCACCTAATGCACCACCTCCGCCAAATACCAGCGCTTTTTTCATTTTCTCCATTTTTATACGCTCCTATCCCAGATTTTCCGCATCTTTTTCGTATAAATCTGTTGATTTTCGAATTCTTTTCCTTTATAATATGCTTTGTGTTTATAATTCTTAATTTTCATATACTGGAGGTTTTCTTATGTCCGGGCATTCCAAGTGGAATAATATTAAACGCAAAAAAGAAGGTGCCGATGCTGCGCGTGCCAAAATCTTTGCAAGAATCGGCAAGGAAATCGCTATTGCCGTTCGTGATGGCGGCGCAAATCCGGAATCCAATAACCGCCTGCGTGATGTCATTGCAAAAGCTAAAGCCAACAATGTACCTAATGATAATATCAACCGTATGCTGCAAAAAGCGTCCGGGGCTGATACTGCTGATTATTTTTCTATGACATATGAAGGTTATGGCCCTGGCGGTGTGGCCGTTATCGTAGATACGCTGACGGATAATAAAAACCGTACGGCTAGCGATGTTCGCCATCATTTCGACAAATACGGTGGAAATATGGGCGCAACAGGTTGCGTATCTTGGCAGTTTTCGCAAAAAGGCGTCATTGTGATTGACGGTGAAGAACTGGACGAAGACGAAGTCATGATGGAAGCAATTGATGCTGGCGCAGATGATTTTTCAGCAGAAGACGGGATCTTTGAAATTTATACGAGCCCTGAAGACTTTACTGCGGTCAGCGCAGCATTAGAAGAAAAAGGATATACTTTCATATCTGCTGAAATTGCAATGGTTCCTGCCAATTATGTCAAACTCACAGAAGAAAAAGACATAAAAAATATGGAAAAAATGTTGGAAGTGCTTGAAGATTGCGATGATGTTCAAAACATTTGGCATAACTGGGATAACGATTGAATTTGTCTAGGAATAGTATAGCATAATGGATCGGGAATTTCAGTAGAATATAATTTGTTTTTACAAGATTATGTGGTAACCATTATAAAAACGGCACGGCATAGCATTTTTGCTATGCTGTGTCTTATGTTTTACAAAATTTTCGGGAATCGGAGAAATATATGATCAGGCTTTTTCAAACGCACAATATTCGAAGGACCGAGGAACTCGACGGTCTCTGGGATTTCCGTATGGATGGCATGGAAAAGCAATACCGTCTTCCTGTTCCGGCTTGTTGGGAGCAACATCCTGATTTCCTTCGTCATCGTGGCAGAGGCGTTTATACGCGGAAAATTACGCTGATGCGTATGGAAAATCTAAGACTGGAGTTTAAAGGAGTTAGCCATACAGCCGATGTTTTTCTGGACGGCTGCCATATTGCGCATCATTATAACGCTTATACGCCTTTTTCTGTACTGATAAAGTCGGTTCCGGCAGGAGAGCATACGCTTAGCGTTTCAGCGGATAACCGTTTCAGTCCGGACAGTGCGCTGCATATTCCCAACGATTATTACAGCTATGGTGGTATAACCCGCCCGGTAGTGTTGGAACGGATACCGGATATTTATATCCGGAAAGTACATTTTACGCCGATATGGCATAACGGTGTGTGGAGTGGAAAGATTCAAGTTACGCTCTCTAACCTTTCTAACAAATACTGTCATGCAACAGTCTGTATTACACTGGATGGGCAGGACTTGAAAGGCGAAGCCCAGCTGAATCCCGGTGAAGATTGCGATCTTCAGTTTGTACAGGATTTTCTTAATATCCGCGAATGGTCTGTTCTGGACCCGCAATTGTATATACTGAATACGGTTGTATCGATAGACGGGAACCCGATTGATGATCTAATTGAACGCGTTGGATTCCGTCGGATCGAAATAGAGGGTACAAAGCTTCTGCTCAATGGGAAGCCTATATTTTTAATGGGGTTTAACCGGCATGAAGACTATGCCTGCGATGGTTGTGCGGTTAGTTTTCAACATATGGTGCAGGATCTGGATATGATCCAGGATATGCATGCCAATGCGGTGCGCACCAGTCATTATCCCAACGATGAACGCTTTCTTGATCTTTGCGATGAACGCGGAATACTGGTATGGGAGGAGAACCATGCCAGAGGACTCACTCTGCCGCAGATGCAAAACCCAAATTTCGAACGGCAATGCGAGGATTGTATTCGTGAAATAGTCGAAAACCATTACAATCATCCGGCAATAATAATTTGGGGAATTTTAAATGAATGTGCTTCAGAAACAGACGAGGGTCGGCGTATGTATGAAAAACAGTATACGCAACTTCGTATGTTAGATGTATCCAGGCCACTAACGTCGGCTACCTGTCGTCATTTTCAGGATATCTGCCTCGATTTACCCGATGTGGTTTCCTATAATCTTTATGCAGGATGGTATGAAGATGAACGTGCTGCCGTGCGCAATGCACGTGAAATTGAATGGGTTCAGGCTTCAGGCGGAGCAGATAAACCAATTATCGTCAGTGAATTTGGGGCCGGCGCCAATTATGGATTCCGCGACCGTTCACATTGTAAATGGAGTGAAGAGTATCAGGCTGACGTATTGCAGGAAAACCTGTGCGCTTATCTATATGATCCCAACCTTACAGGTGCATTTGTTTGGCAATTTGCGGACTGCCGGGTCAGCGAAGAGCTATGGTTTGCCAGGCGTGCCCGCTGTCATAACAATAAAGGTGTGGTAGATGAGTATCGGCGCCCAAAACTTGCCTATGATGTCGTAAAAGCGATGTTTGCTGCAAAAGCCGCCAATTGCCCATTTTGACATAAAAATACTGCTGTGCTATAGAAATACGTATAAACTGGGAGGAATTATGATAAAACCGAATCGATTTATCGGTGACAAACGTTTTTATACGGCGGTGGTTGCCGTTGTTTTACCGATTATTATTCAAAATACAATCACAAATTTCGTCAGTTTTTTAGATAACATTATGGTTGGACGAGTCGGTACAGAACAGATGTCCGGCGTCTCTATTGCAAACCAGCTGGTTTTTGTATTTAACCTATGTATTTTTGGTGGGCTTTCTGGGCCCGGAATTTTTGGTGCGCAGTTTTTCGGTCAAAAAAACTACGAAGGTGTAAAACATACCTTCCGCTTCAAGCTCTATGTTGTGTTTTTTGTTTCTGTGCTTGGCATTGCACTTTTTTCGGCTTTTGGCCCGCAGCTGCTGTCTTTATACATGAACGAAGCTGGAGATGGAAGTGATCTGGTACTGACTTTTGAAAGTGCAAAGAGTTATTTAAATATAATTATCTGGGGTTTGGTTCCTTTTGGACTGGTTCAGACCTATGCAACCAGTTTGCGTGAAACCGGTGAAACCTTGCTTCCCATGCGGGCAAGTATTGCTGCTGTTTTGACGAATCTTATATTTAATTATTTCTTGATCTTTGGAAAATTCGGATTTCCGGAAATGGGTGCCGCAGGCGCTGCGGTAGCTACAGTTTTATCACGTTATGTTGAACTTGCTTTTGTTGTAATTGGTACCCACACCAAACTTTATAAGTATCCGTTTCTCAAGGGCGTATACAGGAGTCTGCGTATTCCTCTGGATTTGATAAAAAAGATCACCGTTAAGGGGATTCCGCTGCTTCTCAACGAGGGACTTTGGTCAATGGGAATGGCAACCCTTACCCAAAGCTATTCGTTGCGTGGATTGTCTGTAGTTGCAGCGTTCAATATCGAAAATACAATTTTTAATATTTTCTCGGTCGTATTTATGTCGATGGGAAATGCTGTTTCTATTATGGTAGGGCAGGCGCTTGGCGCTGGTGATGCAGAAGAGGCAAAGACAACCGATTACCGTCTATTTGTTGTAGCGATCACATCATGTTTTGCAATGGGACTTCTATTATTTGGGGTTTCCCGCTATATTCCGTATATATACAATACAACCGATACCGTTCGCGCATTGGCAACGACGCTGATTCGTGTATGTGCTTGTTGCATGCCGCTATATGCTTTTTCGCATTGTGCGTATTTTACCTTGCGTTCCGGGGGCAAAACAGTCTTGACGTTTTGTTTTGACAGCGGTTATACTTGGTTAATCAGCGTTCCGATCGCATTTGTTTTGACACGTTTTACGAGCTGGAATATTGTACCTATTTTTATTTGTGTGGAGCTTGCCAATTTAATCAAAGCAATTTTCGGGTTTATTTTGGTGAAAAAAGGAATATGGATTCGGAATCTTGTGGATGACATCCCTTCTGAAAATCCGGTAGATCTTGTTTAATTGGATATAGCACTTTACCATGTGTAATGCCGCCATCTAAATAGATGGCGGCATTGTTATATGGAAGTTTTATGCGATGATCTGCCTGACTTTTCCTGTTGCTGTGTAGAATTGGACGATTCCAATATTTCTTCATCGATTAAAGCCTGTATATGAGGAACACGGCAAAGTTGCCTTGCCTGCTCTATCGTTTCCAACCAATGCATCGCCTGTTGTGCATGCAATACCAAAGGCATGCGTGCATGTACTTGGGATACAGGAAAGCAGGCAGGCGTAGTAATGATGACAAAGCGTATGTCTTCAGCAATTTCTTGATAAATTCCGGCTATATAAAGGATTTCATGTTCTTTTCTCCGGAAAATATGGCGTTTTCCATTTTTAGCATCCCATTCATAGAATCCAAGAGCCGGGACAATACATCGACAGGATTGGAAAGCATCTCGAAACAACCGTTTGTCTTCCAATGTTTCTACTCTTGCATTGAAAATCACGCCGGAACGCTGCATGGGGAAACCCCATCGCATAGCTTGTGCAGAAATATTTCCTTCTTCTCGGATAAAAACCGGAGCTAAATCAGCAGGTCGTATTTGACGGATGGGTGTTTTTACATGCGTATACGGCACAATTTCAAAAAAAGCTGTGTCTTTCCATTCCTCAAATGTAAGATATTTTGCGCACATATTAGCTCTCCTTCTGTATTATTTACCTTCCACAAACCATTTGTCATCTTCATAAAAAAGATAGCGTTTTTTCCCGGATATAACACAGGTATACCGGGTCCCTATTCCGCCAACTTTTAATGATGCCCGCCTTCTTTTATCCAGGACCCGGTCTATACAAAAGCGCCGCCCGTCCTCCCAGAGAATGAACAGAGGTTCTACCTCCCCTTCCCGACTGTGCTTTGCGAGTACTTCAACATAGATTTGTTTCATTTTCCCAGCTCCTTGTGCTTTCTACGGTGCAGTATTTTCAGCACCCCACAGTTTTTCATATCCCGGTTCGGGTATATTCCTGGTGTAGCGCTATATCTGTAATTTCAGGAGCTGTCATCATGGAAGCGCGGTACAGGATTTGGTTTCCGAAACGATTTCGAATTTTATCCAGAGTGGTTTCCAGCTTTATAGTACGGTCACGTCTGTAGGCACATCCAAATAGATCTAGCTGCACATTCGGGTTCTCCTCAAAGTCTGTTATCCGGATGCCGACAGAACGGACAGGATGTTGCCAGTTATAATTTTTTCGAAAAAGCGAAAATGCGGCCAGCGCGATTTCTCCCGAAAGCTGGGTTGGATAATGGACGCGGCATTGACGTTCGAAGGTATGCAGCATGCAATCGCGCACACTGAGACAGATAGTCGATCCGCACAGACCATTTGCCCGGAGCCGGCCGGCAACTTGATCGGCCAGACGATATAATACAAGTTTGACATCGTCTTCACAGCGTAAATCACGAGGTGTAGTTGTAGAATTTCCGATCGATTTAATCTGGTCATGGATATCTTTCGGTGCAACTGGTGTGCAATCTAATCCATTGGCATATGACCACAGGATCTCTCCCCATTTTCCCAACGATGTGCGTAATAACGCTTTCTCATAACAGGCCAAATCACCAATAGTTTCAATTCCCAGTCTGGAAAGCCGCTTTTCGGTTGCCCGTCCGACGAACAAAAGTGAAGATACTGGTTGGGGCCAAACCAGATTTCGATAATTCTCTTCACTCAACACTGTGGTTGCATCTGGTTTTTTCATATCGCTTCCCAGTTTGGCAAAAATTTTGTTAAAGCTTACACCGACCGATGCAGTAACCCCCAGCTCTTTACGAATTTTTTCTCGTAATGCATCGGCTACATGCACACTATCTTTCTTGCCAAAATGTGTTGTATCTATCCAGGCTTCATCCAATCCGAAACTTTCTACGCGGTCGCTGTACTCGCCGTAAATTTCCATAGCCATACGGGAAATTTTTAAATATTTTTCCATATCCGGCTGCACAACAAGAATATGCGGGCATCGTTGACGAACTTTCCAAAGTACTTCTCCGGTTTGAATTCCGTACCTGGTTTTCGCAATTTCATTTTTGGAAAGCACAATACCATGGCGCGCTTGTTCGTCTCCTCCAACTACCATCGGGACATCTTTCAATGCGGGATTGAACATACACTCCACAGATGCATAGAAATTATTCATATCTACATGCAGAATCCATCTGGACATTTTCCCACCCATAAAAACAATTGTTCGATTCAGATTGATTTTATCTTACTATAGAACAATTGTTTTGTCAATGGTTTTTATATCCATCCTGGAAACTTTCCTTTCTTCTAAGCGTCCAATAAATGGAGTCTTGATTTTTTCTCTGAATATTACTATAATAAAATATGTGTTTGTAAAATTCTGACGATATTTGCGCTCTTTTTCATTTTTTCAGTTATTTTTTTAATCATTATCCTGCAATAAGGAAAGGACTTTATGAACGAGCATAATAAATTAAAGCAAAATAAACTTCTCCGTAATATTACGTTGACCCTTCTGATCATTGCTTTGGTAACTGCGGCTGCATTGGCAACTTGCATTGTGACTATATATTTTACCCAGCGTGCGCAGGAAAAAGCACAAGCACAAGTCGACGATGTGCCAGTTTATATTGAAAATAATCATGGTGCCGGACGTCAAAATGAAGCGGCAATTCTTAATGCCACCAAGGAAGAAGATCTGGAAACAACCGAGGATACACAGCTTCATTCTGTTACAGTGGATGATTTGCAGCCAAATAATACGCTTGCGGCATTGGATCCTAATATTGACGTATATTCTGCCAGCGTCCTGATGATCGAACGGGAGAGCGGACGGACAATTTATTCTAAAGAACCGATGCGCAGCACCTATCCCGCTTCTTTGACAAAGATTATGACGGCAATTGTAGGGTTGGAATTATGTCCGGATCTCAATGCAACTGTACAAATTACCGATGCAATGCTTTCCGGCCTATTGGAGGCAGACGCTTCTGTCGCTGGTTTTTTGTCTGGAGAAACGGTACAATACATTGACCTATTTTATGGTTTAATGTTGGCGTCTGGTGCAGATGCTGCCAATGCCATCGCCATCAGCCTATGCGGAAGTACAGATGAATTCGTGGTGCGTATGAATGATATGGCATTAAAGCTTGGTATGGTTTCCACCAACTACACCAATGTTACCGGACTGCATGATGTGAAAATGCGAACGACAGCTTCGGATGTTGCGCTATTACTGGATTATGCGCTCGATAATGAGACTTTTCGCAGCATTATCACGAAGCAAAGTTATACCACTGCCGCAACCAATATGCATGAGAATGGTTTGACAATCTATGGAACCATGTTTTCTATGCTCCCGCAAACGGAATTTGACAATGGGGCTGTAATTCTGGGAGGAAAAACCGGCACGACTACCCCTGCCGGACAATGCCTTGCCAGTTTTGCCAGCTTGAATGGACAGGAGTATATTTTGGTTACACTTGGCGCATTTGGATATAGTGAAGGAGAACGGTATAATATTTCCGATGCAATGACGCTTTACAGTATGTTAACCGTACAAAACAATTAAAAAAGATGTCCTCCATTAAAACACATACTGGAGGACAACTTTTTTAGAATTTTTTGT
>CALWJF010000055.1 GCA_944380935.1 uncultured Clostridia bacterium | reverse complement strand
GGATCTGGTATATGCGGGCCGCGAACGTCCCGAAGTAGAGGCCGGCGCATTGGAGTACCTGTGTTCGGCGTCGGGCGGAGACGTCCGAAAAGCCCTCAATGCATTGGAACTGCTGACAGCAGTGGATACGGAGAAAATCACGCTGGCTGATACGCAGGCGCTTGCCCAGCGCAGTGCAATGCGGTATGATCGGGAAGGAGATGCGCATTATGATATTCTTTCTGCGCTGCAGAAATCCATTCGCGGATCTGATCCGGATGCGGCTGTGCATTATCTGGCCCGTTTGTTGGAAGCGGGGGACCTGCTCTCTGCTTGCCGGCGCCTGATGGTGATTGCGGCGGAAGATGTTGGACTTGCGTATCCGCAGATAATCCCGATTGTCAAGGCTTGCGTTGATAGTGCCACGGCTTTGGGAATGCCGGAAGCGCGGCTCCCGCTTGCCGATGCGGCAATTTTAATGGCGACTGCGCCAAAGTCCAACTCCGGACATGATGCCATTAATGCAGCGCTTGCAGACATTAAAGCCGGCCGTACCGGCCCGGTGCCGCGGCATTTGCAAAACGTGCATGCAGATGGTGCAGGTTTTGAGCGGGAACAGGGGTATTTGTATCCCCATGATTTCCCGAATCATTGGACGCCGCAGCAATATTTGCCGGATGCGTTGATCGGACGGGTTTATTATAAATATGGAGAGAATAAGACGGAATCCGCAGCCAGGATATATTGGGAACGGATCAAGGGCAAAGAAAATGGCGGTATAGAAAAAGACGGTTAGAAGTGTGGAATTGTTGGAATAATGAAGAAATTGGAGCGCGTTAGGCGGCGATGCCTGATGCGCTCCAATTTTTGTGCCTGGAGATGGATACCCTATTCGTTAAAATCCAAAAAGACCTTCGGCGGAACGTTAAAATAGTCAGCAAGAGCGAACAACGTTTTTAAGGATAAAGGCTGCGGGTGTGAGGGCGTCTCAATTTGAGATAAGTATCCGGGACTGATGCCGATAATATCTGCAAGTTGTTCCTGCGTCAGATTTTGGAGTTTACGGTAATAAGCTATTTTCAAACCAATTTGAATATAGCGACGATCATTTATATCCATGTTTTTCACCTTTTATGCCGGATGGCAATCTTTCTGTTCTCTACTAATTTGTCCGGGAATGCGATCATATGACCGATATGCTGTTTATTCATAATTCTATATTTAGTTTACCCTATTGCGCTTCGTTTATGAACAGGTTATAATATAGAAAATTGTATACAAGATATGGAAACTGTTATGGATGAAAAGAAAACAGAAAATAAAATTTGTTGTTTCAGCGGGCACCGCCAGCTGCCGCAAGATCAGATACAAGAATTAACAATGGAACTGCAATGTAAAATTTTACAAATGTTTGATAAAGGAGTGGTTGTTTTTCGTACCGGTGGGGCGCGCGGATTTGACATGCTTGCCGCCCAGTCGGTTCTGCAGTTAAAACAACGATATGATATCATAAAATTAGAATTAATATTGCCGTATAAAAACAGACGTTTGGCTGCACCGGAGGCCGGAAATTTTGCGTATGTTTTATCCGAAGCGGATGTGATCCGTTATGCGTCTGAAGTTTATTATCGAGGTTGTATGCATCTGCGAAACCGGATGCTTGTAGATGGAAGCGCCTATTGTATTGCGTATTTGACGCATGCATATGGGGGGACCTATTATACGGTGCGATATGCACAGGAACATGGGGTTGAGGTTGTATTTTGCGGGAAATAACGTGTAATACGGTCTGCGCACGGAGTCGCTTTTGACTTAGTTTGCCCTACTAAGGATTTTGACGTGGCATACATCTAAAAAAATTCAGTAAATTAAAATCCACCGTATGCTTACAATCATACGGTGGATTTCCTGCTTTTCGTAAATTTATCAATTTCAATAAGCCAGACGGAAAATTTCCTCGATTTCTTTCGTCGTCAGTTCAATATACGTTTCAAATGTATTGGCTCCATTTGCGGTAACACGAGCGGCGAGCATGGGGATATCCGATTCGGGAATACCGATGTCCGATAAGCGCACAGGCATATCCAGAGAATGGAAGAACGTTTCAACAGCGTCAATCCCGGCGAGCGCAGTGATTTCGGGATTGGCATAATCGTATTCACAACCCATTACCCGTACTGCAAATTGCGCAAAACGCGCAATATTATATTTATATACGTATTTCATCCACGCAGGCAGGATGATGGAAAGGCTGGCGCCGTGCGCTGTACCGTAAACAGCGGAAAGTTCATGGCCGAGTTTGTGATTGATTGTGAAATAATCTTTACCGCAACCGGTGAGGTCATTATGGGAAAGAGAACTTGCCCACATGATTTCAGCGCGCGCTTCATAATTTTGTGGTTCATGGTAGGCGATCGGGCCGTAATGCACCATTGTTTTTAGCAATGCCTCAGCAATTCGGTCGGTTAACTCAACTTCGCTTTTACGGGTCATGTAGCGTTCAATTGTATGCATCATAATATCCACAACACCGCAGGCAATTTGATATTTAGGAAGGGTATAGGTAAGCTCCGGGTCCATAATAGAAAAAAGCGGACGGTTAAACTCAGAATTGATGCCGCGTTTAATGCTGCCTTCTTCATTTGTAATTACGGCGGACTGGCTCATCTCGCTTCCGGCGGCGGCGATGGTAAGAATGCATACCGTACGCAGGGCTGTTTTCGGCTGGCTTTTCCCGCACCAGAAATCCCATACGTCTGCTTCATATGGAACGCCGAGCGCGATGACTTTTGCCGTGTCGATTGTACTGCCGCCACCAACGGCAAGAACAACATCGCACCCTTCTTCCCGACACAGGCGTATGCCTTCTTTTGCAAGGGCAAGCTTGGGATTCGGCTCAACGCCGCCGATTTCTGCATGGGAAAGACCAGCCGCATCCAAAGCGGAAATTACACGATTATAGAGTCCGCTCTGCTTAATACTTCCGCCGCCGTAGACAAGCAGAGGTTTATGGTATCCGTATTTCACAATTAATGAACCGATCTGATCTGCATATCCTTTTCCGAAATAAATGTGAGTCGGGGTATAAAACTCAAAATTGTTCATGGTAACCTCCATTTGTTCATAAGGGATCTTTCTATATAAAGTATAGCATGAAGTGTAAAAATTATAAAGTAGAAGAAGTAAAAAATGATTTTCAAAAAAATGAAAAAAAGTATTGACATTTAAAAATAGAGGTGTTATACTACACAAGCTGTTCGAAAACGGAACGCTTAATTGGAAAGTGCAGATATGAAAATAAAAAAAGTCGAAAAAAGCACTTGACAAGAGAGTGAGAGCGTGGTAGAATAGACAAGCTGTTCGAGAGACGGAAACGAGTTTGAGAAGGAAAAGTTCGAAAAAAATCGAAAAAAGTACTTGACAAACGAAGCTGAATGTGCTAGAATAGATAAGCTCGACTCCGGAAGGAGAGAGTGAAAGCAAGAA
>CALWJF010000054.1 GCA_944380935.1 uncultured Clostridia bacterium | reverse complement strand
GTTCGATTTGAACTACCAGCGGGGGCTTCTCTCGCTGTTTTCTCTTTGCTCAGAGGTTCGAATCACACCACATCACGAAAATGGCCTTTTGCATCTCCATCTCGGCTGGTGCTCGATTTTTCCCTCTAAAACGGCTGAAACCCTTGCCGCAGCAAGGGTTTCAGGGGTTGCATCTTTTTCAGCAACCTTAGTTGGTGGAGGCGAGGGGAGTTGAACCCCTGTCCGAAAACATTTCCCCGCAGGTATCTCCGGGCGCAGACGGTTTATAAAAATTCCCTTCCCTGCGCGCCAGCCGTCAGGCCCGCAGGTTCAGTAGCTTCATTGTTCATGGTGCGCGCAAAGCTTAGCGCACGCACGGGCACCACTCAGTCACGCCCACATCCCGGGCCGTGGTCCTCCCGGGCAGGACGGCCGCGTTAAGTTACGCAGCAGCTAATTCTAAATCGTTGTTATTTGATTTATAAGTTGCGGTTTTTAAGAGGTCCGCGCCTCTGCCCGCTGCCCGCGTCTCAACATCCCCGTCGAAACCGGTACGCCCCCAAGTTTCGCAGGCGGAACGCTCCAAACCTGCGCAGATTATTATACCCCAATTTCTCCGGCTTAACAAGCGTAAAATCATTACAGTACCATTACAGATACGGATCTCCCGCTCTTGTTGTGATAAGCCGTTCGTGATGGATTGTCCGGCCAACTGCGGCGCAGTTTACCGCATCTTATGCATGCGAATATACGGAATCGAAATCCCGTCCGGAGCAGATATAGGTTACTTTCTCTTCCTTCGGCTTACGGTCCCGCAAATCGGGCGTCCCATCCGGGCGGCCGATCGCCAAAATCGCTACTGGGCGCCGTTTGCGCGGGATGCCGACCTTACGGCGGCAGGCTTCCGGATCAAATGCGCCAATCCAGCAGGAACCGAATCCTGCATCCGCCGCCGCCAGCGCCATATTTTCCAGCGCCGCACCGATATCCTGAATTCCAAAGCTGGTTCCTTTTTCCTCCCCAAAGCGCTCGCGCAGCGCTGCATCATCCACAGTTGCAACAACAGCCATGCCGATCTTTTCAAACCAGGGTGCAGCATACACGTCCGGATATAAAAGTTCGGCAGCATCAGCGCCGATCAACGCGTAAAAATGCCAGGACTGGAGATTGCAGGCGTTCGGCGCACGCAGTCCCGCGTCCAAAATCGGTTCCGCCTGCGCACGCGTCAACAATTCGCCGGTATAGGCGCGTACGCTGCGCCGGCAAAGGATCAGGTCCGAAAATTCCATAATAAAACTCCTTTCTCTTTCTATGCGCGCGCACTTTTCATCGCACGGTCCAGTTCACGCGCGGCATCCCGTTTGGCCTGAGACTCGCGCTTATCATACAGCTTTTTGCCTTTGGCAAGGCCGATTTCCAGCTTGACGCGCGGGCCTTTAAAGTAAACGGAAAGCGGTACGATCGTCAGCCCGTCCTGCTTTACCTTCGCCCACAGGCGCAGGATCTCACGGCGGTGCAGGAGCAGGCGGCGGTCGCGATCCGGGTCCCGGTTAAAAATATTGCCCTTATCATAGGGGCTGATGTGCATGCCATAGACAAAAATTTCCCCGTCTTTGACGTTGCAAAACGAGTCTTTCAGGTTGAGGTTCCCCATTCGGATACTTTTGACCTCTGTCCCGGACAGGGATATCCCGGCTTCCAAACGCTCCAGGATAAAATAATCGTGAAAGGCCTTCCGGTTTGAGGCCACTGTTTTTATGCCGTCGTTCGCCATCGTCCGGCCCTCCCTAAGCTCATGATTTTACAGGCCGCACCGGCTTTGGAAAACGCGCAGCACAACCTGCTTTTCTGGGTCCGGTAAAATTATACCATTTTGCGGCGCATATGGTCAACAGGAATTTTGACGGTGGAAAAAAAGCGCTTGACAAGTCCTGAAAATATGGTATAATAATGATGCTTTTTCGATACGGACAGTTAGCTCAGTTGGCTAGAGCACCTGCTTGACGTGCAGGGGGTCAGGGGTTCAAGTCCCTTACTGTCCACCAAAGCATAAATCCAGCTATCAGGCCGATAGCTGGATTTTCATGTGTAAAGCCGATTTTTTCAGTTTCATATTTTAAACCAAAATTTAAATATGAAACGAAATTGAAAGTATAAGACTAAAAATGCAAACTAAAAACGCAAACTGAAGCGGACGTTTATGCGTCCGATGCCTCTTCCTCCTGGCACGCGCCGGACGCCGCCGGGACAGCGTGCCCGTGATCCGGCACCTTATAGCTCCCCAGCAGTCACTGGAAGCCGATGCGATACAGACACGCCTCCTCCGGTTTCCGGCTGGAGTAGATCCCGTACAGATAGCCATGGGCCAATACCTTGAACAGCATCCCGGAGCTCACCGCCGATTTTCTCCCTTTGGAAGAATCCGCTTTCGTACAAGTTTTCCGTACTCCAGTTTCTCCAGCTGGGCGCCTGGCAGGCGGACGGGCGCGTGCTCCGGTATCATCGTTTCCGAATTTATTGCAAATACCAGTTGACCGTGGCGCGTGTATACCGTATACGGATCTTGCTTTTTTGGTTTTTTTATCACAAATTAACTTGAAAGCAAAAAAGCAGACAGGGCAACCCTTTTGGGGCTGCTCAGTCTGCTTTTTTTCGCTGTATCGCACCGATGGCCGGTGGAGCGAAGCATGGGTTTCCACTCCGGGCGCTGCCGGCCATCCAATTCGAAACTTACATATTGCAGAGACTTAAAGAATTCCGGCAAGGGAATCCATGATGAACATGGCATCCAGATAAGAGATAAAACCATCTTCGTCCCGGTCAGCCACCTCCAGCTGTTCATCTGTCAGTTCTATCTTACCGGCGAGATAATCCATAATACACATGGCGTCCAGGTAGGTCCACTCTCCGTCGCCGTCTACCGAGGCCAGCCGCCAGGTGGCGAAGAGCTCCGCATCACCGGTGATCGTATAGGCGGTGCCCGCCTCATAGAGGTTCTGCTCGCCGTCCTTCCAGCCTAAGAAGCGGTAAACCCAATCGCTGGTTCTGGTTGCCTCAGGCAACTGGACCTGTTCGCCTGCCACATATGTTTCCTGCGTGGTGGCGCCGGTGCCGTCATTGGCGTGATAGGTCAGCGTGTACTTAGTCTCCTGAACGTCGGGAGTACCGTTATTGTTTACGTCATAGCCCCAGGCCGCATAGACGGTCTTGTTGCTGCCGTCGATGGTGATGGAGTCAACGGTGGCGGGGGCGGAGTCGTTTTTGCTGAAGATCTGAGTGGCGGGGGTCTCCGTCCAGCCAATGAAGACCACATTGATGCCGTCCGCGGCGGTGTGCGCGGGCTTACTGGTGGACAGGGCATAGGACCCGTCCGACAGATCGGTCACCGGATTCGGGGTGGGCATGCCGCTGACCGTGCCGCCCTGGGCGTTGGCATCGTAGGTCAGAGTGTAGGTGTAGGCAGAGACCGTGCACTCTGCCGCAATGGTGACAGGCAAACTGGTCTGCGTTTCCCAAACTTTGGAAGAAGTATTCCATTTGAAAGAAATGGTCACATCGTCAGACGTCGCGGTGTGGGTGCCAGAAGCATACCCTTTATCGATATCATACTGGGCTGCATAAGCGCTGGCATCAAGGGCAATTGTATAGAAGTAGCCATCACTGAAATTTCCGCTCACGGTGCCGGATGTGTACCCGCCGGCGATCAGGCCGTAGGTGCCGTTGCTGTGATCCGGGCCGTCTGTGGTGCAGGCCACAGTGATCTTACCATTGAGCAGGTTCTCGAGCGTGCTCGTGTCCGGGGTCTGGGGCGCGACGTCGAAGCGTAATTTGGCCACAGTACCGTCGGCGGCATACCAGCCGTTATCCTTTTCTATATAGGTAAGCGTAATCGTCTTTGTGGCTTGCTCATCCGGAGCCAGCCCCCAACCTTCATAAGATGTCATATCGAGAACGGAGTTGACCATATGGGTAGTTTTCGTACCGTCGGGGGAATATCCCTCCACTGTCACATCCATGGTCCAGGTGCCCGTACCTTCATCATAGACAGGCTCTGCAAAGCTTACCGAATTCCGGAAGGTTTCAAAAGTACTTGCGTCGATGCGGATCATCTTAATGTAGTTTTCGACGCCTAATCTCCCGACTTGGATTTGGAGAAATACATTTTCCCATTCATCAACAGTGGGAGGGGAGGATATGTCCAGACAGACTGTTTCAAATTGAATGGGGAGGGCGGCTGCAGCTTCCCACTTGCCGCTGTTCCACGCAAGCTGGATGGTTTTGCTGTTGGGCTCGTCGGCCTCCAGCGTATGCGCCGCGCGGGAATCCGTAGTGTACGCTTCCACATACTTTTCAGCGGTCACTGTGACATCGCAGAAGTATCCGCTGCTGCTGTCTCCGGTTACCTCTCCAATCGTGAAGCTGCCATCCAGCAGATCGTGGGTGCTGGAAGTGTGCTGCGCCTGCGAATTCACGCAGGTAACCTGCACAGCCTGATTTAAAAGAGCCGTAACATCGGTATCGCTGGGTTTGTCCGGTTCTGAAACAGGCAGAGAGGCTGCACCGGAGATAGACAAGGAAGTGGAAACACCGCGCGATGTATTCCAGGATATACCCCCGGTGATATCGCCTGTTGCATTTGACATATCTTTGTTGGTGATTTTGGCATTGGTTTTCCAGGTGTTTTTATAATTGCCTACTGTAATGTCAACATACAGCGTCCAGCCTGTCTGGTTACTCCCTACAAAATATGCATAAGCTGAAAATTCTGCTGTAGAATCTTCACCCGAGCAAGCATCTGTGCGCTTAATATATTCTGTGCGTGTATAAGAGTATTCTGTATGTTCCTGGGTATCACCATTTAAAAACGGTGCGCCGTAACTGCTGATTCTCAATTGCAGCGGAACCTGATCAAAGGGTCCGTATGCCAAAGCAGTTATGGAAAGCAGGGAAAGTATCATTCCCATTGCGAGAAACAGGGAAACAATCTTTTTCATTTTAACCGCAACTCCTTTTGTTGTGTTGTTTTTTGGATGTGGTACTTGAAAGGGATCGTTCGTAGTGCTGCTGCATTATGGAGATCCGCCTCACCCGGCCGTTCTGGCTCCAATACGAGCGACTGGACGTTTCACATCGAAACCGGAAGCATAATTCCGGGTGCCATATCCAAAACAAGAATGGCAGAAACAGCGAACGGCTTGAGGCAAGCTTCTCTTATAATGTGGTAATCTGGCTAAGGAAGGATGCTCAGCAGACTCAGTATCGATCGGATGCATAGCAAAGCCCGGATGCCTGTCCGGATCGATACTGGAAGGTACCGATTTTTTTTGGCGCCTGGGGTTTGGTTATAGCATCACACTCCTTTCGCAGCAATCTTCACAGTCTGTTTATTTATGCAGCAACCTCGTACTCTATAGAATCTATCTATACTATACGAAAATGGTTCAGCTATTTCTATAGAATTTAAAAATGTGACGAACCTGTGATTAAACCAAAAGCTGTTTCCCAAAATATGACGAGCTTGTGATTTATTTGAAACCCAACTTATGCTATAATGCATAGTTTATTTGAAACCCGATTTGTGATATGATACAATAAGACAATCCCAAAGGAGCAAAGCTTATGTATCGTGTCCTACTGGTTGATGACGACCCGCGCACGCAAACAACAAATGAAGCGTATTTAAAAAAACAGGGATATCAGGTATTCCTCGCGGCAACCGCGGAGGAAGCGCTGGCAATTGCGGAGTCTGCGTCGCTGGATGCGCTTGTTCTTGACCTGATGCTGCCCGGCATGGATGGCTTAACGCTTTGCCGGCGCCTGCGTGAGACCATGCAAATTCCAATTTTGTTTCTCTCGGCTTATGCGAAAACAGAGGACCGCATCCGCGGTCTGCTTGCGGGCGGCGATGATTATCTGGCCAAACCCTGTTCCCTGGTGGAGTTGGAGCTGCGTCTGCGGCTTCACATTGAACGCTACTACCATCATCAAACAGGGCAGGTTCTGCAATTTGGCGGTCTGGAAATTGATCTGGGCCTTCGCGAAGTACGTGCGGCCGGAGTGTGCGCGTCCTTTACAACGCTGGAATTCGATCTGTTGGCTTTTTTGGCGCGCAATCCCGGGCAGGTATTCTCTTACGAGCAGCTCTACACCGGTGTCTGGCGTTCACCAATCAACAAAGGGCTGCATAATGTTCAGGTCTGCATGGCGCGCGTGAGACAGAAACTTGAGCAGCTGTGCCCCAATCAACACTATATTGAAACCGTTCGGCGGAAAGGCTATCGCTTCAGTGTGCCGCCGGAGATCTAAGCAATTCGCCTCAGATCTGGGCGAATTGCTTGTTTTTTTGCGGTGCGGAGCCCAGAGGCCGATTCTCAGAGCGGAGAGTGGCCGGTGTGATCAGCAGAAATGGCGCGTCCTGTGATGCGCGTCAATCGCGAGCGTCTTTGGCGCACAGCACGCAACCATACAATACGAGCACGAGATGGTTCAGACCTTTGGCAAGACAAGAATCCGCACACGGCTGTAAGTAACCAGCTTGGAAAGACGAGAAATGGAAATTATTTTCGTTCAATTACTCGAATTCGCAGAGAATATACCATTTAATAGAATTGGAAAGAAGAGAATCACGAGGAAATGGAAAATAAAGCGCCGGTGATTAAGTCGGCATTTTTTTGACGCTTCCTATCTCTGGCAATAGGGAAATGGTTATAACATTGCTGGCCGTAGGTTTCGGAGGACCGTTAAATCATTTATGCTGCACTTCGTAATACGCAAAAAATCCAGCTGCTCCATTTAGAATGGAGCAGCTGGATAAGTCTGCTTTATCTGTTGACGATTAACGATTGTACCTTTTACAGGCGTGCGGCCGAATTTAAAATATTACGCCTTTTCGGTTTTTCTGTAACCGCACTTCGGGCATATGCCGTCTTTGTTTAATGCAACACCGCACAGCGGGCATCGGTCAATCTTGTTTTTTGTCTGGAATTCCGCTGAACCGGCATTGACACCGCTGGTAAAGGCGATTTTGGCAATATTCAGCTTGTCCTTGAGCAAATCGTAGACGATTTTGATCATGCCTTCAACGGTCATGGTTTCTTTGGTAACGACGAGCCGACAATCAGGATAAGCGGTTGCCAGCTCCGTTTGAAAAGCCGGACCTTTCATTTTGTTCTGCGCAGCACCGTCTTTAATCCCCTGTTTTTCATATACATCCAGAATGGCAGGCAGCAGCGGATCATCCTTTCTCAAGATCAATGCATGGTCAAAGTTTTTCAAAACCTCCCAGGCGGTTTTCTGAATCTCGTTGCAAGGAAATACCATGTTTACGCCAGGCTCTATTGAATCTTCGACCTCAATTGTCAGAACGCCGGTATGGCCGTGCAGGTACTGGGCTTCGCCTTTAAAACCATAGAATCTGTGTGCGTATTGCAGGTCTAATGTAGTAATGCTTCTCATGACACAACCTCCTTGATTTTATAAATTTACGGGAATTGCCGTATGTTGCATAAAAAGTTTAGTAATTTTCGCAGTTAAGCTCAAAATAGCTCTGCGGATGATTGCAGGTAGGACAAACTTCCGGCGCAACAGTGCCAACTACAATGTGGCCGCAGTTGCGGCATTCCCAGACCTTGACTTCACTTTTAGCGAAAACCTCTGCCATCTCCACATTGTGCAGCAGCGCACGGTAGCGCTGTTCGTGATGTTTCTCGATGGCGGCAACCAAACGGAATTTGGCAGCCAATTCCGGGAACCCTTCTTCTTCAGCGGTTTTGGCAAAACCGGAATACATATCCGTCCATTCGTAGTGCTCCCCTTCGGCAGCATGCAGCAGGTTTTCGGCGGTATCGCCGAGGCCGTTTAGTTCTTTAAACCACATTTTTGCGTGTTCCTTCTCGTTATCAGCGGTTTTCTGGAATAAAGCGGCGATTTGCTCATAGCCTTCCTTTTTCGCTACCGAAGAAAAATAGGTATACTTGTTGCGGGCCTGAGATTCACCGGCAAAAGCGGCTTCCAGATTTTTCTCAGTTTGTGTTCCGGCATAGCGGTTCGCTTTCGGCGTTTCTTCCATTTTTTCAAAGGAAGAAGCCGGCTGCTTACATACAGGGCAGGTGAAATCGGCAGGCAGGTTTTCGCCTTCATAGATATAACCGCATACTTTGCATTTCCATTTATTCATCGTTTTATCTTCTCCTTCATCAAGATCATTACAGGCAATTCGCTCCAACAGTTTTTTTTTTCTTCAACGGGGAATTCAGCAGAAGGCGGGTTCTCGACCCAGCCGCGCAGCAGCGCATGTGTGTTTCTGCTTTGCGGCAGCATGTATCCTGCTTCCCGCAGTAAATCTTCATGTACCAGACGGACAGACTTTGAAACAGCGGTCATCATCCGGTACAGATGGCCGTTTTCGGTACTTTCCGCTAATTGAAGAGCCGTTTTTTCCTGCTTCGTTTTGCTCTTTGCAAGCGCATTGGACAGCGCGATGACCCGTTGCGTTTTTTTCTGCTGCGGCGGATATTCTACCGGGACCATCGAGATTGCTCCGCTTGGACAGGCGCCCGCACAAACGCCGCAGCCGATGCATTTTTTGACATCAATAATACTGTTCTCCGTGTCGGTCGCCCCTGTAGGGCAGACATATAAGCATAAACAGTCTTTTGTGCAAAGACGCAGATTTCTTACTGCAATTTGTTTCATGCGGAAACCCTCCCTTCGATCTTTTCAAATTTCCACGAAGGCACTTTGCAGACGGGACACAGTGCAGGAGGCGCGTCCCCTATGTAGATAAAGCCGCAGACGGTACAGACCCATACCGCAGTATCCTGCAAAAATGCATCGCCTTCTTTTTCCCAACGCTGCATCAGCGTATTGAGAATGGCCGTCACCTTTTCGCCCCAGACACAGATACGCTGCGTACCCCGATCGGAATCGTTGACAGCGGCAGCGTGCAAAGCGGGATAGCCTTCGCTTAAATCCTGCTGGATCAGCGCAGAAAGCTTTGCCATGTCGGCGTCTGGCACAGCAGGTGCTGCAGCCGCAAAATAGTCGGCGATTTCGCGAAACAGCGCAGCTTCTTCCTGCTTGTACTGCTTTTCGCAGCCGCGCGCCAAATTGGAACACAGCGCAGATAATTCTCCGGCAGACAGCTTTTTCATGTCCGCATCCATGTGCAGCGGCGGCGGCGCCGCTTTTTGAACTTCCGCTTTTTGTTCCGGATGAAATGCAGACTTTGCAGCTCCGCAGAGAGGACATACCCACGAATCCGGCAGATCCGTAAACGGTTTGCCTTCCTTCTCTTCGTCATATACATAGCCGCAGATGGAACAGAGATACCTCATAGCGTATACTCCTTTCATTACTGTTTTCTGAACGCTGTTATTTCACAGCATCGGATTAAATGGATGGTTTGGAAGACTGTGCATTCCGACAATCCGGACAGATATAAAACACTTTTAGATCGTAGTATAAAAACGCTTCCCCAAACTGGTCTTTTAACGACTGCGTTAAATCGTCAAAACAGATATCTGATAGTTTTCCGCACTTTTGGCATACAAGATGATCGTGCTTTTCAATTCGGTCGTAACGGTCCGGGGAATCCTCTAACGGCAACCTGCGGATCATACCTAGATCGCACAGTTTATTTAAGTTGTTATATACCGTGGCGCGGGAAACGGCAGGATAAATTTTTTGCAGTTCTCCGTAAACCTGATCGGCTGTCATATGTTGTCGAGATGCATTCACAATATCATAAATTTGTTTTTCGTATTTGGTCATACGACCCACCTTTTAGAATCTGTCTAAATTTATTAGAACAGTTCTAAATCAAAAAGTCAAGTATTCATTTTCTTCGAAGCGAACTTTAGAAGGGGCAAGTATAATGCAACGCGGCGCCGGCCCGCAGCAGGACGGGAACCATTGTGAACAGAGTTCGGAAGGAATGCAGGGATAACGTACGGTAATACAAATGCACGCCCCGAAAATCTGGGGAGGTGCATTGCATCACGATTTGGGTTGTTTGCTAAAAGGTCCCGGACAGCTCTGTTCCGGGACCTTTTCCGTTTGCGCACGTTTCCCCGGCTCCGGGCGCTCTGTCCGCGCAAAACCGCTTGGGCAAGCGGTTCCCTCCGGGGAATGTAAAAAACGATGCAGCAAAGCCGGGCTTTGCGCATGCCTTATCGCATATGGGTTGATTGCAAAAAACCTGCCCCGCGCTTGACAGGCGTTCGGATTTGTGCTATCCTGAAATGAATTTGAAACGCATTTTCATTTTTGAGAGGAGTTTATTATATATGGCATCCTCCGGATACAAAACATGGCAAAAAGAAATCATTTTGGAGTTTTTCCAAAACCATGCCGATGCGCATACGACGGCTGCGCAGGCGGTGGCGCAGCTGCATGCCCAGGGGTATAAAATTGCGCCCTCGACGGTATACCGCTGCATGGAACGGCTGGAAAATGAAGGGGTATTGCGCAAATATGTGATTGATGAACAAAGCGCTGCGTGTTGGCAGTATATCGCCGGCTCCGGTCAGTGCCGTAACCATTTTCATCTGAAATGCACCGGCTGCGGGGTCCTGATCCATGTGGATTGCGAGGAGCTTGATGCGTTGGCAGGGCATATCCTTACACACCATGGCTTTGAGATCGATCATTTGAAAACGGTATTGTACGGCACGTGCACCGCCTGCCGGGAAAAACTTGCGCAGGAGGTGGAATAAATAAATGGCGCTGCTGTGTTGTGAAAACCTCAGCCTGCGTTATGAAAATACGCAGGTTCTGGAGAACCTGAACTTTTCTGTTGCGCGGGGGGATTATTTATGTATCGTTGGGGAGAACGGTTCCGGGAAGAGCACGCTGATCAAAGCGCTTTTGGGACTGAAAGCGCCGGCTTCGGGACAAATTGTGTATGGAGACGGGCTGCATCGCAATGAGATCGGCTATCTGCCGCAGCAGACGGGAATACAGCGGGAGTTTCCCGCCAGTGTGCAGGAAATTGTGCTGTCCGGCTGTCTGAACCGGCCCGGGCTTCCCTTTTACACCCGTGCCGACCGGCGCCGTGCAGCGGAAGCGATGGAAAAAATGGCGCTGACCGGGCTGGAGCGCAAAGCTTACCGTATGCTTTCCGGCGGCCAGCAGCAGCGTGTCCTTCTTGCGCGCGCCCTGTGCGCGACGCGGGCGCTGCTGCTGCTGGATGAACCGGTGACGGGCCTGGACCCGCTGGCGCAGGAACAGATGTACAGTATCGTAGAATCGCTCAACCGTGAAGAGGGCGTGACCATTATCATGGTATCGCACGATGTGCGCTGCGCTGCGCGCCACGCCAGCCATATCCTGCATCTTCGCGGAAACGGCGCATTTTTCGCAACGGCACAGGCCTATCGGGAAAGTGAAATCGGCCGCCGGTTTTTAGGAGGGCATGCGCATGATTGAACAGCTTTTTTATGCGGTGTTGGAGTATGCGTTTCTGACGCGCGCGTTTGCCGTTGGCATTCTTGTCGCCCTGTGCGCGGCGCTTCTGGGCGTCAATCTTGTATTGAAGAATTACGCGCTGATCGGCGACGGGCTTTCGCATGTCGGATTCGGTGCGATGGCAATCGCATCGGCGGCCAATTTAGCGCCGCTGAGCGTTGCCGTACCGGTCGTCATCGCGGCAGCGTTTGTGCTGCTGCGCCTGCGCGACAGCGACGGCGTGCATGGGGACAGCGCCATTGCACTGATTTCTACTGCATCGCTTGCGCTGGGCTGTGTGGTGTCTTCCCGCGCCGGCGCCAATACAGATTTATCCGGGTACCTGTTCGGCAGTATCCTTTCGCTTTCCCGGACGGATCTGTGGCTTTCCGTCGTACTGTGTGGTATTGTACTGGTTTTGTTCATTGTTTTTTATAATAAGCTTTTTACCGTCACCTTTGACGAAGCCTTTGCCCGTGCAACGGGGACCAATACGGGCCTTTACAACACCCTGCTTGCCGTATTGACGGCGATTACCGTTGTGCTGGGTATGCGGCTGATGGGGACGCTGCTGATTTCCGGCCTGATTATTTTCCCGTCCCTTTCCGCAATGCGCGTCTGCCGCAATTTCCGAAGCGTTGTGTGCGCTTCCGCAATTGTCAGCGTTGTATGTGTACTGCTGGGCCTTTCCGCCTCCTATCTTTTCGATCTCCCTGCCGGGGCAAGTGTAGTTATGGTCAATATTGCGGTTTTTGCGCTTGCCTGTCTGACAGCTTTCGGAAAAAAACGGCTGGGTTTTGCAAAAAAAACTTGAATCTTTGCAAATCAATCCCTATAATTGCATATAGAATCCAATATAAGGAGTATTAAGATGAATCTGGATACTTTGTGTATGCATGCGGGTTATACGCCGGGAAATGGCGAACCGCATGTCCTTCCCATTTACCAGTCCACGACGTATGACTATCATTCCACGGACCATATTGGACAGCTTTTCGATTTGTCGGTAGACGGCCATATGTACTCGCGCATTTCCAATCCGACGGTTGCCTGCGTTGAGGATAAAATTGCCCAACTCGAAGGCGGCGTTGGCGCACTGTGCACCGTTTCCGGCCAAAGCGCAACGTTTGTGGCGCTGTGCAACATTCTTTCCGCGGGGGACCATCTGGTTGCCTGCTCACAGATCTACGGCGGTACGACCAACCTGCTCGCCGTAACGATGAAGCGCTTCGGGATCGAAGTCAGTTTCGTTGACTGCATGGCCTCTGAGGAAGCGCTTGCCGCGGCGATTCGCCCCAATACGAAAGCTATTTTTGGGGAAACCATTTCCAACCCGTCCATTGATCTGCTCGATATCGAAAAATTTGCCCGCGTTGCGCATGCGCACGGACTGCCCCTGATCGTGGATAACACCTTCGCCACGCCGGTGCTTTGCCGTCCGATTGAATTCGGCGCCGATATCGTCCTGCATTCCACCACCAAGTATATGGACGGCCATGCAAGCGTCATCGGCGGCGCCATTGTGGACAGCGGGAATTTCGACTGGCGCGCTTCCGGAAAATTCCCCGGCTTGACGCAACCGGATGAAAGCTATCACGGCCTGGTTTACTGCGATGCGTTCGGCCGCGCCGCCTATATCACAAAAGCACGCGTCCAGCTCGTCCGCGATTTAGGAACCTATCCGCCGGCTATTGCCGCCTGGATTTTGAATATGAATCTGGATACGCTGGCGCTGCGCATGGAGCGCCACTGCCGCAATGCTGCGCGTGTGGCGGAATACATGGAAGCTTCGCCCAAATTTGAATCCGTCAAATATCCGACGCTGGCTTCTCATCCGCAGCATGCCCTGGCAGCCAAATACCTGCCGCACGGCTGTTCCGGCGTGATTTCTGCTGTCGTTGCAGGCGGACGTCCCGCCGCGGCGTGCTTCCTGAACCATCTGAAACTTGCCTCTCAGGTTGTACACGTTGCCGACATCCGGACCTGTGTACTGCATCCGGCAAGCTCCACCCATCGCCAGCTTTCGGATGAAATGCTTGCTGCAGCCGGGATTACACCGGGTCTGATCCGTTTCTCGGTCGGATGCGAAAATATTGAAGATATTCTGGCCGATATAGAACAGGCGTTGGAAACCATATAACGAACGCCTTTTACGGGCCGCTCACCCCCGCCAGGGCGTCCCTGGCGGGGGTTTTATTTGAACAGCCGCAGCGCCGGCTGTGCGGCTGGGATTTTCCACCGGCTCGAACCCTCATTTCCAACATATGCCGGCGCGGGATTTTCGTTCCTGGCCTGCTGGAGGGCAATCTGCCCTGCGAATGCCGTCCAAGCGCGGCTTTGCCGGAAAGCAAGCGTGTTTTTTAGAAAAGCAGGCTTGTCCGCCGGGAAATAAAATCTTTGCAGGCTTTGCATGGGCCTGTTCCCTGCCGCGGCGCCGGCAGATGGGTACGCAGTACTGTGAAACGGTTTTGCGAAACTGCCGGCAGTTTTGCAGCCGAAGGAAGCTGAAAAAGCAAAAAAAATACAGGTCCGGCAGAATTTGAGTGCCGGACCCGTTCAATTGAGGTACGATTTACAG